>JBDTMH010000175.1:0-9781 GCA_039934375.1 Burkholderiaceae bacterium
CGCGTGCCGTTGATGCCCACCAGCCAGTCGGCCTCGGAGCGGCAGCGCGCGGCGTCGGCCAGCGGCATCATCTGCGCGTCGCTGCGCAGGGTGTCGAAACCGTCGCGGATCGCCTGCGGCGTCATTGACTGCAGCCACAGCCGCCTGACCGGATGCCGCACCTTGCTGTATTGCTGGATCAGCCGGAAGATCAGCTCTCCCTCACGGCCGGCGTCGCAGGCGTTGATGAATGCGTTCACGTCCTTGCGTTTGGCCATCTTGACGATGGCGTTGAGCCGGCTCTTGGTCTTGTCCATCGGCTTGATGTCGAAGTGCGGCGGTATCACCGGCAGGTGGGCAAAACTCCATTTGCCGCGCTTGACGTCGAATTCCTCCGGCGCCTGGATCTCGAGCAGGTGGCCGACCGCGCTGGTGACGACATATTTCTCGTTCTCGAAGTGGTCCTCCAGCTTTTCAAACTTGCCCGCCACGGGCGTGAGCGCACGGACGATGTCCTGGGCCACGGATGGTTTCTCGGCAATGACAAGCGTCTTGCCCAAAACCGCGCTTTTGTCGAAAACTACGTTTTTCATCTGACTACAATCCAAAGTCTCGCGTGCGCACACGCGCACACCCATGCAGGCGCGCACATACGCGCGCGCCCATACGAGTTCAGATTACCAAAGTTTTCAACGTGCCCGCCAAACCCCCCCAAGAGTCGTCGGCCGCCGGTCGCCGCATCCAGACCCGTCGCTCCGGCGTGCATGGTAAAGGCGTGTTCGCCGTGCAGGACCTTGCCGAGGGCGAGACCATCATCGAATACGTGGGCGAGATCATCCAGTGGAAGGAGGCACAGCGCCGCCATCCGCATGACCCGAACGATCCGAACCACACCTTCTACTTTCATATCGACGAGTGGCGTGTCATCGATGCTTTGTTCGGTGGCAACTCCTCGCGCTGGATCAACCACTCCTGTGCGCCGAACTGCGAGGCCGACGAGGACGGCGGCCGGGTCTTCATCAAGGCGCTGCGCAATATCGCCGCCGGTGAGGAACTCAACTACGACTACGGCCTGATCATCGACGAGAAATACACCAAGGCACTCAAGGCCGAGTACCCCTGCTGGTGTGGTGCGAAAAGCTGTCGCGGTACCCTGCTCGCGCCCAAGGCGAAAAAGAAAAAACACTGACGATGGGTCCAACGCTGGCATGGTAGACCCTCGGATGACGCCGGATCGTGTCCGTCCGTTGCAGGTGCCGGCATGATGGTCTGGCCCGCTGGCTCTTTGCAAGCGTCGCTGGCAGCCGTGTTGCCGAACTTCGCAGTGCAGGTGCTGCCAACCGTCGACTCGACCAATTCCGAATTGATGCGCCGCGCCCGCGCCGGCCATACCGCGCCCTGCCTGCTGGTGGCCGAACACCAGACTGCCGGTCGTGGCCGTATGGGGCGGTCATGGCAAAGCGCTGCGGTATCCGCGCAGCACGGGTGCGCACCGGCAATAGCGTCGGTACCGTCACTGACCTTTTCACTGGGCGTGGCGCTGGCCCCGACCAGCTGGTCGGGGTTGTCGCTGGCGGTAGGGGTGGCAGTCGCGCGCAGCCTGCATGCCCGCATCACGCTGAAATGGCCGAATGACCTCTGGCTGGACGGGCGCAAACTGGCCGGCATTCTGATCGAAACCGCGATCACTGCGCAGCAGCGCTACACCGTGATCGGCATCGGCATCAATATCGATGCACGGGACGGCGCCGGCCTGTCGACGGCGCCCGCCTGGCTAAAGGAGTTGTTGCCCGGCATCGATGCGCCGGCCGTGCTGCAGCGCGTGGTACCGGAGTTGGTGCAAAGCGTGCTGTTGTTCGAGTCCCAGGGGTTCGCTCCATTCCGGGACGCGTTCGCCCGACGCGATGTGTTGCGTGCACAAGCGGTCGTGCTGAGCGATGGCAGCAGCGGAACCGCGCTGGGCGTGGACGAAACCGGTGCCTTGCTGGTGCATACTTCCAGCGGTATGAAAACTGTCACCAGTGCCGAAGTCAGTGTGCGCCCGTCGGGCGCCAAACCCGGCACGTCTGCCTGAGTCCTCGCCGGTGCTGCGTTTCCTGGTTCTGCTGCTGGTATTGCTCAACGCGGTCTATTACGCCTGGTCGCACGACATGTTGCAGGCCTATGGTTTTGCCCCTGCGCAGCAGGGCGAGCCGGATCGCCTGAACCAGCAGATCCGGCCTGAATTGCTGATCATCCTGTCGGCCGGGCAAGCACGACAGGCCGAGGCCGCCCCGGCGCCAGTCGTCTAGGCTGTCGCGCTTGGGGCGCCGAAAGCGTTCTCGGAGTGCGGCGAAGCCAAAATCGGCCCAGCGATCAGTATTTGACCCGCGCAAAGCGGTTGCGCTGGGACGCGTCGCGTGCCTGCCCCAGCGTGTGGATGCCCTTGTCTGCCAGTAGCGGGAGCAGCTTGAGGAACACCTCGGCCGTGACAATGGCGTCGGCCAGTGCGGTGTGGCGGCGGGCCATGGGCACACCCAGATGCTGCGCGATCGCCTCCAGCGCATGCGATTCCTGGTTCGGATGCGCGATGTCCGACAACAGCAGGGTATCGAGCACCGGCTGGTCGAACACGACGCCGCTGTCTGCCTCCTTGAGTTGCAGGAAACGCATGTCGAAGGCGGCGTTGTGGGCCACCAGCACCGAGTCGTCGGCATAGGCGTGGAAGGAGCGCAGCACCTGGGCAATGCCGGGCTGGCCGCGCACCATGGCGCTGGTGATGCCATGGATTCCCGTCGAGATGGCAGGAATGGGCCGGCGCGGGTCCACCAGTTGCTCGAAACCCTCGTGGTGCAGCAGCCTGCCGTTGACGATGCGGGTGGCGCCGACCTGGATGATTTCGTCGCCTTGGGACGGATCCAGGCCGGTGGTTTCGGTGTCGAACACGGTATAGGCGAGCTCGTCAAGGCGGCGATCGTGCAGGCCGCGCGCCATGTCCGACGACTGGAACAGGTCGAAATCGTAGAACGTGGGGCGGCTTGGCAGTGCCACCTTGGCGGCGGCAAATGCCGGCTCCGGTGCTTCGGCCGTCACCGCACTGGCCAGCGGCAGCAGAAACCGGAACAAAGCCTGGTGGCGCGCGCGTTCGCGCTCGAACCAGAAGGCTCCGCCGTGGCGTTCGACCACGTCGCGCACCGTCAATGGCGAAGACGTTTCGCCAATGCGGATCGGATCGAGTTCCCAGGCCATCACTGTCTCGGTGTTCATGACCGTGCCGTGCCACACCAGGTCGAGATGGGCATGGTTGCCCGATCGTGCCAGGCGCAGGCTTGCCCGCGTTATGCCGAACTCCTGGACCAGCCGGGACGCGAGATAAGCCAGTGCCTGCATCAGCGAGAAGCTGTCCACGCGCAGCCACAGGGCCGGATCGATCGCGTCGTGCGAGACCTGTAAATCCGGCACCGCGCTGATGCGCCGCTCGATCGCCGCGACCAGCTCGAGGGCGCGCATGTCCTCCATCGGCCAGCGCGTCTTGAGGACGCTGGCCGCCTGTTGCGCAAGCGTCTGCACCCGCTCGCTCATCGCGGCGGCTTCTTCACGCACCACGCCGAGGAAGCGCTCGCGCATCGGCGGCTCCAGATCCGGGTACTCCAGCATGTCCAGCGCCGTCTGCAGATTGGCCAGCGCGCTGCGGCTGCCTTCGGTCATGGTGTGCAGCAATTGGTCGCGCAAGGACTGCTGCTCGAAGTCGCGCGTCAGGTTGTCCAGCAGCAGCACGAAGCCGCTGAGCCGGGCCTGACCGCTGGCCGGGTCCGGCGCAGCGCTGGTTTGATCCGGCAGTTCGAGCACGGCCGCCACCTGGGCGCGCAGCAACTGCCCGCTGCGGGTGGTGGTCACGAATTGCGCAGAAGCGTTGGCGGCACCGCGGTCCAGTCGCCGACGGATGGTGTCCAGTGCATGCGCCACCAGCGACACGTCAAATACGCTATGGATTGAACGCCCCAGCCCGATCGCCCCGGCGCCATCGGCCAGCGCGGTGCTGTCGGCCAACGCCTGGAATTGCAAGCGGGCGCGGTTGTTGTATAGCAGGATGCGGCCATCAAGATTGCACACCACGACGCTCTGCTGCAGTTCTGCCATCAGCGCCGCAAGCCTTCGGCGCTCGCGTTCAATGCCCTGGCTGGCCTGGTGCACCTGGTTTGCCACGTCGTGCTGCAGCTGGTCGCGTTGCACTGCCAGATCGTTGATGACCAGCGCCAGTGCACGCGCCTGGGAGCTGCCGCTACCCACGATGGCGTGGTGCGGCTGCCCGCTGACCAGAACCCGGGTTTGTTCTTCCAGTCGCGCCAACGACAACACATGGTCGCGGAACAGGCGTTGCGCCAGCACGGCGAGCGCGGCGCTGCCGACCAGCCAGCCAACGGTGGCCATCGCCATCAGCGACCCGCTGGCCGGTGCCAGCATCCGGCGCTGGTCCTCGTTCAGTGCTTGCCAGGCCAGCAGCGCCATCAGCAGACCACCGAGTCCGAGCGCCGCACCGGGTGCCAGCATGAACAAGGCGCGGCGGCTGCGCAGATTCATCGTCCCGCCTTTGTTGCAGGGCAACGCCGTGCGGCGCCGGCATGACTTTTCGGGCAGGTCATGGTGGCGCCTGCAGCAACGCACGCACCTGGGTGACCAGCTCGCGGGTCGAAAAAGGCTTGGTCACATAGGCATTGGCGCCCAGTGCCAGCCCTTTGGCCACGTCGGTCTCCCGTCCCTTGGCGGTCAGCAAGATGATGATCACATGGCGTAGCCGATCGATGGAGCGCAGGTGCTGGCAGACTTCCAGCCCGGTCTTGCCGGGCATCATGATGTCGAGCAGCACCAGATCCGGGGGGTCGCGTTCGATCGCCTCGACCGCCTGCAGACCGTCGCGTGCGACGCGGACATCGAATCCTTCGCGCTGCATCAGATATTCGAGCGAAATCAGGATATTGGGTTCGTCGTCGACGATCAGGATCTTTTGCGTCATGGTGGTTACCGGTTCGCGTCAGGTGGGGATATGCGGGGCATCGCCAGCAACCGCAGTTCCGCTGGCAGGCGCGTCGGCCACACTGGCAACGGCAATCGTATTCCACGGCAGTTCAAAGACAAAACGCGCGCCGCCAGTGTGCGCCGGATCGATCCAGATCCGGCCGCCGAAATGCTCGACGATCTGCCGGCTGATCGGCAGTCCCAGTCCGGTGCCCTGTGGCCGGTAGCCGCCGTCCTGGGTTTGGTGAAACTTCTCGAAGATCATGCCGTGCTCGCCAGCCGGCACGCCCGGACCGTTATCCTGGATCGCGACCTGCACGCCCTCGTCGCTGGTGCGCAGCGTGATGTCGACCCGGCCCCCGGTGGCCGGTATGAACTTGGCCGCATTGGACAACAGGTTGAGCACCACCTGCGTCAGGCGGTCGGGATCGGCGCGCAGCACCACCTGCTGTGGCGGCAGCGACAACTGCACATGTGCACCCCCCCGGTCGCGGAACATTCGCTCCGTCGTCTGCACCGCCTGCTCGAGCAATTGGCCCAGGTCGATGTCGGTGTTGTGCCATTGCGCATGGCCCGATTCGATCTTGGCCAGGTCCAGCACCTGATTGACCAGACGGCTCAGGCGTTCGGTTTCGGTCACGATGATCTGCACGAACTGCTGACGTTGCGCCATCTGCATGTCCGGCTCGTCGGCCATCAGTTCGGCCAGGGTGCGGATCGATGTCAAAGGGGTGCGCAATTCATGCGTGACCGATGACATGAAGTCGTCCTTGAGCCGGTCCAGGCTTTGCAGTTGTGCATTGGCCGCACGCAATTCAGCTGTGGCGTGCTCCAACGATGCCGACTTTTCTTCCAGTTCGATCGAATGCGCACGCAGTCGCGTAGCTTCGTCCAGGATCTGCAGCACATCGTCGAGCGCCAGCGCATCCTCGTCTGCCACCGACGCCACCATGACCCGTGCCGACGCGCTGCCGATCGCGCCGGCCAGTGCGATCTCAACCAGGCGCACCAGTGGCGCATCGGGCACGATCTGGTCGACGGTCTGCACGCCCAGGCGCTGCGCCTGTTCGTCGAACATGCGTCTGGCGCGTGTGTTGCCGATGAAGCGGGTCGTCAGCGCCAGCAGGTCTTGTACCTTGGCACGGCCGCGCCAGAACACCGGTTCGGTGCTGCGGTTGCGCTGGAAAACCTCGACGAACAACAAAGCCTGGCTGGTCTCGGCCGGCGTGGGGCCTCGCCACAGTGACAACACCACATAGGCGGTCAAATTGGCACTCAGACTCCAGAACAGGGAATGGGTCAGGCTGTCCATACCTGACAGGCCGAACAGCTGCTCGGGCTTGAGCCATTGGATGCCCCAGGGACCATGCTGCAGGAAGGCGGTCGGCAACCAGCCCGACTTGGCAATCGAGGGCAGCATCAACGTATAGGTCCACAAGCCGAACCCGATCAGCAGCCCGGTCATCGCGCCGACGCGGGTCCCGCCACGCCAATACATGCCGCCGAACAGCGCTGGTGCGAACTGTGCCACGGCGGCAAAACTGATCAGGCCGATGCTGACCAGCGCATACGCCTCACCGGCCCAGTGAAAGTAGCTGTAGCCCAGCAGCATGACAAAGAAGATGGCGGTACGCCGGATGCCCAGTAACAGCCGAGTCAGGTCACCGTGAGCGCGCACGCCGAAACGCCGGGTGCGCAACAGCAGCGGCATCACCAGGTCGTTGCACACCATGCTCGAGACGGCGATCGACTCGACGATCACCATGCCGGTGGCAGCGGACAGGCCGCCGATGAACGCGAGCAGTGCCAGCGCGTATTGACCGTTGGCCAACGGCATCGACAGCACGAACGCCTCTGGATCCATATTGCCCGAGCCGAACAGCAGCAGGCCGCCAAGCGCCACCGGCAACACGAAGACGTTGATCAGCAGCAGGTAGGCCGGGAACACCCATGCGGCGCGGCGCAGGTGGCGCTCGCTGACGTTCTCCACCACCATGATCTGGAATTGGCGCGGCAGCAACACCACCGACAACATCGCCAGCAGCGTCAGCGAGAACCATTGGCCGTAGTCGAACGTGGCGCGGTTACCCAGCAGTGACGCGAGTTCGGGCACGGCGCGCACCCGGGCAAAGATGTCGGTCATGCCGTCAAACAGGCCGTAGGTGACGAAGATGCCGACCGCCAGAAAGGCCAGCAGCTTGACGACGGACTCGAACGCGATTGCCGCGACCATGCCCTCATGGCGTTCGGAGGCGTCCAGCCGGCGCGTGCCGAACACCATGGTGAACGCTGCCAGCGCCAGAGCAAAGTACAGCGTGTTGTCGTGCCACCAGTCCTGCTCCGGCGCCGCCTGGGCGCCTGGTGCTGTGGTCATCACCGCGTAACCGACCGAAACGGCCTTGAGTTGCAGCGCGATGTAGGGAACGATGCCGACGACGGTGATGAGCGTGACCAGGCCCGCCAGCGTGGGACTCTTGCCGTAGCGGCTGCCGATGAAATCCGCGATCGAAGTGATGCGGTAGCTCTTGGCGATGCGCAGCATCTTGCGCACCACCACCCAGGCCAGCACCATGGCCAGTGTCGGGCCCAGATAGATCGGCAGGAACCAGATGCCGGCGCTGGCCGCGCGCCCGACGCTGCCAAAGTAAGTCCAGGCGGTGCAATACACCGCCATCGAGAGCGCATAGACCCAGGCGTTGTCGATCACCGACCGGCCCTGGGCGCCGCGCCAGTTGCCATAGCTGGCCACGCCGAACAGCAACAGCAGATACGCGAACGAGGCGCCGACAACCAGGGAAGCGGACAACATGGGCGAGGTGTGAACGGGCGCTAGTCGCCGGAACGTTCCAGCAGCCAGGCCATGGTGGCAATCAGCATGGCCCACAAGCAGAACAGGGCGAGCGGGAACAGCGGCAGGCCGAACACGCTGGCCTGCGGGTCCCACAATGCCAGCAAGGGGTAGTTGAGCACCATCATGCCGGCGAAAAACAGCGCCAGCAGGCGTTGCAAACCGCGAGTTCTTTGCATGGCGGCGATACCTCCGTTTCAAAGCCTCAAGGGCCCGTCGAGCCAGCGCCGACACCCGTTGCGATGCGGTCGGCCACTGCGGGGCGTTTCATCCAGCCAAGACCTTACGTCTGGGCACTTACCGCCGGCTTACCCGGGCTCGGGCAACTCGGAGCGGTTCAGCGACGTATCGAAGCGTACGACAAAGCGCGAACCTGGTGGCTCACGGCGTGCGACGGCGTCCTCGACACTGACGCTGGCGCGGTGCAGCTGCGCGATCTCCAGCACGATCGGAAGTCCCAGCCCGGAGCCGTCGACGCCGCTGCCCAGTACCCGGTAAAAGGGCTTGAAGATCATCTCGCGTTCGCCCAGCGCGATGCCCGGCCCGGAATCCTCGACCTGCAGCAGCAGCACCTTGCCGAACGGGTCGGCCAGCACCCGTGCGGTCACGACGCCCGGATGCTCAGCGTCCGACGGGGTGTAGTGGATCGCATTGTTCAGCAGGTTGCGGATCAGCTCGGACAGCAACGTCGGGTTGCCGTCGAGCGCGACGCCCTTGGCGCCCGGCTCGGCGCCTTCGTAGCCCAGGTCGATCGACTTCTCGATCGCACGCGGCAGGCAGTCCTGTACCGCTTCGATCGTCAGTGCCGCCAGGTCGCATCGCTCGCGCGACATCGCGGTGTTGCTGCCTTCGGCGCGCGCCAGCGCCAGCAACTGGTTCACGGTATGGGTCGCTCGCACGCTGGCATTGCCGATCTGGCGCAGCGTCTGCTTGAATTCATCGGCACTCATGCCTTCGCGCTGCGCCAGGTCGGCCTGCATACGCAATCCGGCCAGCGGGGTCTTGAGCTGGTGCGCTGCGTCGGCCAGAAAGCGCTTCTGGTGCTCGATCGAGCGCTTGAGCCGCTGCAGCAGGTCGTTGACCGAGGAAACCAGAGGCGCGACCTCCTGGGGCACGGTGCTCTCATCCAGCGGGCTCAGGTCGTCCGGCTTGCGCGCACGGATGCGCTCCTCGAGCTGGTTCAGTGGCTTGATCGCATAAGCCAGGCCCAGCCATACCAGCAGCACGGCCAGCGGCAGGATGATGAATTGCTGCAGCATCACGCCTTTGACGATTTCGGTGGCCAGCATGGCGCGTTTGTCCAGCGGCTCGGCCACCTGCACCAGCACCGGGCTGGCACCCGGCAGGTCGATGGCCAGCCATTTGTAGGCGACCCGGATGCTGTCGCCGTGGTAGTCATCGTCCCGGATGCGGACCTGGCTGAAGAACGGGCTTTCCGCCGTCGGTGGCAGCGGCAGGTTGCGCTCGCCACTGAGGAATTCGCCACCCGCGCCAATGATCTGGTAGTACACGGTATCCGACTCGGCCGCGCGCAACAGCTTGTGCGCCGGCAATGGCAGCGTGAATTCGAGGTGCTGGTCGCGTACCTTGACCAGGGCTGCCAGTTCACCGACGTTGTATTCAAGCGCCTGGTCGAAGGGTTTTCCCGCCGCGCTCTGGGCCACGAACCAGGTCAGCACCAGGCTGATCGGCCACAGCAGCAGCAGCGGAGTCAGCATCCAGTCCAGGATTTCGCCGAACAGCGAGCGCTGTTCGCGCTGGAACAGCTTCACGCGACGGGCGATTCTCTGGCCGCGTCCTGTGCCGACTCGTTAGGCAGCAATTTCAGGCAATACCCCAGGCCGCGCACGGTGGCAATGCGGATCGGGCCTTTCTCGATCTTCTTGCGCAGGCGGTGCACGTACACCTCGATCGCGTTGTTGCTGACCTCGTCGCCCCATTCGCACAGGCGTTCGACCA
>JBDTMH010000176.1:0-9763 GCA_039934375.1 Burkholderiaceae bacterium
CGTAAGAGGGCAGATTTACAGTCTGCTGCCATTAACCACTCGGCCACCTCTCCTTCGGCGAACCGCAGATTATGCCACGGGTCAATGTCCGATGTCGACGTCGTTGAAGAATTCAAACCCCATGCCCGCCTTTACCAGTCAATCGGTATGGCACCATGTTGGAGCAGGAAACCATTGGCCTGAGCGAAGTGACCGCAACCCATAAAAGGCAGCGGCTTGCGCAGGGCCGACAACGGAGATGGGTGGTTGGCCAGCAGATGCAATCTCGGCGATGCCGCGGCTTTTGCGGACACGGCGGGGCGTCGGGACTGCGCCTGTGCACCCCACAACATATACACCACCGGCCCCGGATTACCCTCCACGGCAGACAATATGCGATCAGTAAGCGCTTCCCAACCAGCCTTGGCGTGGGCGCCTGGTTTTGCTTGCTCAACCGTCATGCATGCGTTGAGCAACAGCACACCCTGGCTAGCCCAGGGCGTCAGATCGCCATCTGGCAGGTGTATCCCGGGCATCTGACGGTTCGGCGCAGCGGGCAGCATCAGTTCACCGGCACGGCGCTCCCGTTCGATCTCGCTGCGGATATTGCGCAAGGATGGCGGCACGCGCACCCCTGGCGCCACCGAGAACGCCAGCCCCTGCGCCTGGCCGGGGCCATGGTAGGGGTCCTGGCCGAGGATCACGACTTTCACATCGCTCAGCGCTGTCAGCGCCATCGCATGCAGCGGCTGCACAGGATAAATCGTGGCGCCAGCAGCCAGGCGTGAACCGATGAAGCTGCCCAGCCCAAGGCCGGCCTCGCTGGCAAAGAACTGCGCCACCAGTTCGCGCCAGTCCTGCGCCACTGGCCAGTCGCCCGGATTCCAGGTCGTCAACCGATCCGCAACAAGATCCGTCACGGAGTCAAGCGCGCGGCCGTGGCATCAACAGGCCGCCGTCGTCAGCGCTACGCGACACGCCAATCACCTCAATCGGGCGGAAACAGCTGGGCCATCGCGGCGCCAGGGTCAGCCGCGCGCATGAAGGCTTCACCCACGAGAAATCCATGAATGCCCGCGGCATTCATGCGCTGCACATCGGCGCGCTCGGCAATGCCGCTTTCAGTAATCAGCAGCTTGTCGTCCGGCACCGAGGCCTTGAGCGCGATCGTGGTATCCAGCGAAACCTCGAAGGTATGCAGATTGCGGTTGTTGATACCCAGCAGACGGGTCTTCAGACGCAAGGCACGCTCGAGCTCGTGGGCATCGTGCACCTCGACCAGCACCGACATGAACAGGCCTTGGGCGATCGCCTCCATGTCGCGCATCTGCGCGTCGTCCAGACAGGCCACAATCAACAGGATCGCGTCTGCCCCCATCCCGCGCGACTCGTAGACCTGGTAAGGGTCGATTAAAAAGTCCTTGCGCAGCACCGGCAACGGGCATGAAGCCCGCGCCTGCTTGAGGTAGTCGACGCTGCCCTGGAAAAACTGCTGGTCGGTCAGCACCGACAGGCAGGTCGCACCATGTTCGGCATAGGTCTGGGCGATATCGGCAGGCTCGAATTCGGCCCGGATCACGCCCTTGGACGGGCTGGCCTTCTTGATCTCGGCAATGACGGCGTTGCGGCCGGCGCCCATGCGCTGGCTTATCGCGCCCTCGAAATCCCGCGTCAGCACGCGCGATTCCGCATCGGCACGTACCGCGGCCAACGGGCGACGCTCGAGCGCGGCCGCCAATTCGGCCCGCTTGACGTCGATGATCTTGTTCAGGATGTCGGACATGTCTGTTTCAGCAATCTCGCAGTGGCGCGGCCACCCTGGTTCGGTGCCGCAGCGCGCCGCACAAAGGCGGGCAAAGCGCCTATCGTAGTGCAGTGGCCGCCAGACGCCTACCAGAGCACGGGTTGACCCGTCTCGGCGCTGCGCGCCGCGGCGTCAGCCAGCTCCTGCGCGGCCAGTCCGTCGGCCACCGTGGTCCTAAACGGTGCACCGGACTGCAGGCATTCGAAGAAATGGGTCATTTCGAGCCGGTAGGCTGCGGCATAACGCTGCAGGAAGAAGTTCTCGGGCTTGTCGCCGTGGATGCCATGGGTGTCCCACTGGGCCACCTCACTCGGGCGATGGTTGCCACACTGCAGCATGCCCTTCGAACCCAGCACCTCGAAGCGCTGGTCATAGCCGTAAGCCGAGCGCCGGATGGTGTTGATCTGGCACAACCTTCCCTTGCGGGTGCGGATCGTCACCGCGGTGCAGTCCAGGTCTCCGGCTGCGCCAATCGCCGGGTCGGTCAGTACCGAACCGGTGGCACTGAGCCACTGAGCCGAGTCGCCGTCGGCGCACAGAATCCAGCGAAAGATGTCGAAATCATGGATCAGCATGTCGCGAAAGATTCCGCCCGACGCTTTGATGTACTCCACCGGTGGCGCACCCGGATCCCGACTGGTAACGATCAACATCTCCGGGTTACCGATTTCGCCGCGATCCAAGCGCGCGCGCGCCTCGCTGAACGTGGGGTCGAAACGCCGCTGGAATCCGATCATGCAGGCAATGCCGGCGGCCCGGACCGCGTCCGCACAGACGCGCACTCGCTCCAACGACAGATCGATCGGTTTCTCGCAAAAGACGTGCTTGCGCGCGGCCGCGGCGCGACTGAGCAGGTCGCTATGGGTGTTGGTCGAAGACGCGATCACGACCGCATCGATCTCGGGGTCGGCAAATACCTGCTCGGCGCTGGCCACCTGGGCGCCGAGTTGCCCAGCCAGCTCCGATGCGGCTTCCGAAACCGGGTCTGAAACATATTTCAGCCGTACCCCGGCCAGGACTGCCAGATTGGACGCGTGGATGCGGCCGATCCGGCCGGCGCCAAAAATTGCGACGTTTTTCATGCTTGCTCCTGCCTGCAAAGGCGCGTGACGATGACGATATATCGGTGGGAATCGGGAACCCGCCACGGCGACCGGGAAACGGTCGGTGCAGCGCGAGTGCGCACTATATATCGGCGCCCTTCACCATGGCATGCATTTTCCATAAACGCTTGCAGTAGAATTTTTATTCTGATTCTGCCAACCCGCCGCAGACCACATGCTGGAGGCATGACCGATGCCATTGACGATCCGCTTCGCCATCAACCGCATCTGCGGTTCCCGGATGCCATTTGCCGACTTTGCCGCCATGGCGCAGCGCCTGGGCGTGCAGGGCATCGAACTGCGCAACGATCTGCCAGCCGTGGAGTTGCGTGACAAGGCTGCGGCGCGCACGATCGGCGCGATCGCGTCGGACCATGGCCTGACGATCCGCGCGATCAATGCGCTACAGCGCTTCGACCAGCTTACCGGGGGTCGTCAGAGCGAAGCTGCAGCGCTGGCGCAATACGCCTCTGAGTGCGGAGCGCAGGCGCTGGTACTATGCCCGACCAACCAGCGGCACGACAGCCGCGATCCGCGCCAGCGGCATGACGACCTGGTGCATGCCTTGCACGGCCTGCAGCCGGTGCTCGCCGGCTACGGACTGACAGGTTTGATCGAGCCGCTCGGTTTTGCTGAATCAGCGGTCCGGCGCAAATGCCAGGCGCAGCGCGCCATCGACGTGCTGGGCGTTACCGCACCGTTTGCGCTGGTGCACGACACCTTTCACCATCATCTGGCAAGCGAGCGCGATTTCTACCCGCAGTACACCGGACTGGTCCACATATCGGGTGTCGACGACACGACGCTGCGTGTGGACCAGATGCGCGACACGCATCGGCAACTGGTCGGACCGCAGGACCGCCTGGGCAACGTCGCGCAGCTGCAGCGGCTGCTGGCAGACGGCTACACGGGTTATGTGTCGTTCGAGCCGTTCGCCGGCGCCGTCACGCATTCGGCCGATATAGAGCAGCAGCTGCGCGAAAGCATGGACTATCTCTGCGCCGCGGTGGCGGCGTCCACCGGCACCGAGGGCAGTTCGGTCCGGTAGGCCAATGCGATGAACAGGCTCTGCGCCAGGCACATGGTGTTGGTCAGCGAACGGAATCCGAAGGTGCTGCTCTCGTGCACCACCAACGTGGCAGTTGCCATCGATGCCAGCGGGCTCATCTGACTGTCGGTGATCGCGATCAGCCGCGCACCCCGCGCGACCGCGACGCGCGCGCACTCCAGCGAGTCCTGCGCATACGGCGTGAAACTGATCACCACGATCACGTCACCCGCGCGAACGCCACGCAGATGGCCTTCGTACATGCCGCCCAGGCCGGACAGCAGTTCGACCCGCTTGTCGGTGTGTTGCATGGCATAGGTCAGGTAATTGGCCACCGCAAACGAACGCCCGCAACCCACCACCCAGATCGACTGCGTATCGGCCAGCAAGGCCACGGCGTCATCGAACACCGAGCTGTGCAGGTCGCGCTTGAACTCCTGCATGCCAGCAATGCTGCCGCCGATGAACTCGTCGGCAATGTCGGCGCTGCTGAGCCGGCCCTGCGCCTGTTCAATGACGCGGCGGATCCGCGCCTGGTAGTTGCGGCTCGGCGCGATCTGCTGCGCAATACCGTCGCGGAAGATCTTCTGCATCTCGGAGTAACCGCTGAAACCAAAGCGCTTGGCAAAACGGATCACCGCCGAGGGCTGCACCTCGCAGCGCTGCGCCACGTCCTGGATCCGGTCCAGCCCGATGTGATCGCGATGCTGTTCCACATAGCGGGCAATCTGTTTGAGTTGCCGGCTCAGGGATTCGTAGGCGTCGCCGATGTCGGCCAGCAACTGCTCAGCCACCGGATTGATCGACGATCGCGCCTGGGCGCCGGGGTCAGAAGTAGCGGTCACCACACAAATGCTCCATGTCTCAGACTTAGAAATTAGAAAAAATATTCTACGTATTTATCCCGGTGCACAAAATATTCCTTATCCGTCACCATCGGGTCACGCCAGCACGACAAACTCGGCAAATCCCGAGCAGACCGCCAGACGCCAACGGAAAACCATGCAGGAATGCAACCGAGCAACGCACCGATGACCAGCATCGCTCCCATCATTTCCGTGCGAGACCTGCACGTCGCATATGGAACCAACGATGTGCTCAAGGGCATCGACCTGTCCATCGCGCCGGGTAGCTTCGTCGCTTTGCTTGGTGCATCCGGATGCGGCAAAACCACGTTGCTGCGTACCTTGTCCGGATTCACGGCGGCGCGTTCGGGCACGATCACGGTCAAGGGTCGTGACATTCTTCGCGAGCCGCCTGAGCGCCGGGGCATGGCCATGGTATTCCAATCCTATGCCCTGTGGTCGCACATGACGGTGGCGCAGAACATGGCCTATGGGCTCAAACTGCGCCGGGTGCCGCGCGCCCGCATCCAGGCGCGCATCGAAGAGCTGCTGCAGATGCTGGGCCTGCAGGGTTACGGTGATCGCTCGGTGACCGAGTTGTCTGGTGGGCAGCGCCAGCGCGTCGCGCTCGGCCGGGCGCTCGCCATCGAGCCGCAAATCCTGCTGCTCGACGAGCCTCTGTCCAACCTGGACGCCCGCATCCGGCTGCAGATGCGCCACGAGATCCGGTCCATCCAGCGCCAGTTGGGCGTGACCGCCATCCTGGTCACCCATGACCGGGAAGAAGCCATGGTCATGGCCGATCAGGTCGTCATCCTGAACCAGGGCAAGGTGGCCCAGGTCGGAACGCCGGAGCAGGTCTACCAGCATCCGGCCTCGCCGTATGTCGCTTCGTTCATGGGTGCGGAAAACATCCTGGATTGCGATGCATCCCCGCAAGATGGCGGCAGCGTCTTGCGTATCACCGCGCTGCCACAGGTGCCGCTCGCCATTGCCGCGCGCCACGACGGTCCGGTGCAGGTGCACTTTCGCAGCGAACGGGCCAGCATCCAGCCGCCTGATGCCACGCCGCACGACAACCTGCGCATGCCGGGCACGGTGACGCAGGCCAGCTACCTCGGCGGCAGTTACCGCTGCAGTGTCGACACCCCATGTGGTCCCTTCTTCATCGACCACGCCGCAGCGCTGGCCAGCGGTGACAACGTGACGATCTGCGTGCCATCGAATGCACTGCATGTCTATCCCCGAAATCCGCAACGTGTCGCCGCCCCGGTGCACTGACTCGGATCCGCCGTCCCTTCCCCCTTTCACAGGAGTTCTTCATCATGAAATTGCTTCGTCGTACGCTAGTGGCTTCCCTGGCCCTCGCCCTGGGCAGCCTGGCGGGTACTGCCCACGCACAGGTCACCCTCAACGTGATCAGTGGCGGCTCCCAGAACATGGTCGACTACGTCACCGATTATCTCGGCCCGTTGTTCGAGAAACAGAACCCGGGCGTCAAGGTCAGTGTGGTCGGCACCGGCCCGGATGACGCCGGTTCGCAGAAGATGATGGAGAAACTGCAGGCCCAGAAAAGCGCCGGCTTGGCCACCTGGGATACCGATGTCATCGTGCCCAACCAGCAAAAGACTGGCGAGATGGTGCGCGACGGTCTGCTGCTCAAGTACCGCGACAGCATTCCGACTGGCAAATATGCTGTCAGTCAGGCAGCCAAGATGGCGCTGGGCGTCGATGTCGACGGCTACGTGATGCCGATGTTCGAAAGCCAGACTGCGCTGGCCTACAACCCCGACCTGATCAAGAATCCGCCCTCGTCGTACGACGAATTGCGCAGCTTTGTCGCCAAGAATCCCAAAGCCTTCGGCTACAACGGCATCAAGGGTGGCATGTCGGGTGTGGCCTTCGTGGTCGGCTGGATGTATGCCTATGGCGGCAATGCGCAGGCGATCCAGCAAGGCCCCTACGACCCCAAGATGGCCGCAGGCTGGCAAAAGGCTTTTGCGGACCTGAAGAGTTTCAACCAGCAGGTGGTTTTCACCCCGGGCAACGCCGGCACGCTGGACATGCTCAATCGCGGCGAGATCGCGATGGGGCCGGTCTGGGTCGACATGTTCCAGACCTGGAAAGCCGAGGGACGCCTGCCGCCCAACATGAAGCTCAAGATCCTCTCACCCGGCATGCCGGGACAGCCCTACTACTACGCCATTCCGGCCAAGGCCAAGAACGTTGAACTGGCCAAGAAGTTCATCGCGCTGGCGACCAGTCCGCAAGTGCAGGCCGATGGCATCGTCAAACGTTTCAACTGGTACCCCGGCATTGATGCCAATGTCGTCAAGCCGGCGCTCGACGCCAAGACATGGAACCAGTTGTTCGTGGACGTGACGCCTGCAGATCTGGCCAAGAACGGCAAGCCATTCCCGCTGGCACCCTATTTCAAGGACCTGCGCGAACAATATGAATCCCAGGTCCAGAACTGATCCGGCACGGAGTCCCGCAGCGTGAACCGACCGTTCGCAGGGTTGACCGGCCTGGCCTTGCTGCTGCCAGCCCTGTTGATGGTCGGCCTGCTGTTCGTCTACCCACTGGCGTTCTCGCTCACATACGCGTTTCGCAATGAGCAGACCGGCGGCTGGGATCTGGCCAACTTCGCCAAGGCGTTCGACCTGTATGGCGGTGATATCGCCCTGACGGCCGGTGTCACCGTGTTGTCGACCGCGCTGGTGGGTGTACTGGCAATTGCCATCGCCGGCTACATCATCCTGGGCGAAAACCCCCGCGCCGTCAAGGCGCTGCGCTGGATCTACCGCTGGCCGCTGTTCATCCCGTTCGTTGTCGCCGCGCAATTGATGCGCACATTCCTGGCCAAGAACGGCATGCTCAACAACGCCCTGATGTCGCTCGATCTGATTGAACCGCTGCAGGCCATCAGCCTGCTCGACTGGCGCGGGGTCGTGATCACCTTCGTATGGAAGCAATTGCCATTCGCCGCCTTGCTGATCAGCGGCGCCATGGCAGCCATGGACCGCTCGCTGATGGAGTCGGCACGCGGTCTGGGCGCCGGCCGACTGCGCATCCTGATCGAGATCGTATTGCCCCAGGTGCAGGCCACGGTGTGGGTCAGCCTGATCCTGTCATTTGTCACGATGCTGTCCGCCTTGTCGGTTCCAATGATGATCATCGCCGGCTCGCCCACGCTGCTGACCGTCGACATGGCCTGGCGCGTCAACTCCTACGGCGACTACGGCGTGGCCAATGCCCTGGGCTTCGTGTCCTTTGCCATGAGTGGCGTTGCGGCCTGGTTTTACCTGCGCCAGGGTTTGCGTGAGGGGGGCTTGCCAAAATGACCCTCAGCCACTGGCGCCTACCCGGCATCTTCGGCTCGGCACTCAGCGCACTGTTGATCGGCCTGCTGGCCATCGCCGTGTTCGGCCCGCTGCTGAACATGCTGATCTGGACCATCACCGAAGCCTGGTACTTCCCGGCCAAGTTGCCGGTACGCTGGGGCTTCGCATTCTGGAACAAGGTATTCCGTCCCGAAGCCGGTGCCATGCGGGCCTTGGCAACCAGTCTGTTGATCGCGGGTCTGACCGTTGCGCTGAGCCTGGCCGTTGCGATTCCGGCCGGTTACGCCCTGTCGCGGCGCAACCTGCCACTGCGCAGCCTGTTCCTGCTGTTCTTTCTGTTGCCCCAAGCCTTTCCCACCGTCGCTGTGCACATGAACATTGCGCGCATCTTCTACGGCTACGGACTGACCGGCACCATTGGCGGAGTCATGCTCGTGCATGCGATACAGGGACTCGTGTTCGCAGTCTGGATTGCATCGGCCTCGTTCGCCGCCATCGGCCCCGAGCAGGTCGAGGCCGCGCGCAACATCGGCGCCACACCACTGCGGGCCTTCATGACGGTATCCCTGCCGCTGGCGGCCCCCGGCCTGATGGCCAGCGCGATCTTCGTATTCCTGATCTCGCTGGACGAGTTCTCCGGTACGTTTTTTGTCGGTGTGCCCACCGTGCAGACCTTGCCGCTGACCATGCTGAATGCCGCGATGGAGGGCAACTACCAGATTGCCTCCATCACCGCATTGTTGTTGCTGGTGCCGTCCGTGCTGTTCATGCTGTTCGTGGAAAAATTTCTCAAGGCGGACGTGCTGGCCAGCGTCGGCAAATAGCACCGCAGACCTCACCAGTCGCTGTGCCTGAATGGACCCCACCATGCCCGCCCACCCCCCGCAGTACTCGCTCTGGTTGTTGCCGCGCGCCGACCACGAAGCGCCATTGGTCGAACATGTCGCGCGCCTGTCAGCGCTGGTCGGCGGCGTCCGCTTTGAACCCCATGTGACGATCCACGGCGATCTTGCCCTGGGCCTGGACGATTTGGTGGCACTGGCCCGCGAACTCGCCAGTCAGGTGCGACAACAACACTGGCCGATCAAGGAGTTGCAAACCGGGGAGCATTTTTTCCGTTGCGTCTACCTGCGGTTCGACGACCATCCCGCATTCGCGCAGCTGCAGTCAGCGGTCGTTGCGCGGGCTGGGGTGCAGGACGGGCAATCCCCGTTTGCGCACCTGAGCCTGGCTTACGGCGAGCCCCACCCCGACAACGCCAAGTTGTGCGCGGTGCTGGCCGAAGAATTCGCCGGCAAGCGCATCGTTTTCGACCGCATCGCCGTGGTGCGCTCGTCCAAGGCCGTCCCGATCGCCGAGTGGTCGGTACTGACAACATTTCCCCTCTCGCCGAACGACACCTTCGAGCCCGCCACGATGTCCACATTGCATATTCCCGAAGGCCGCCGCCATGACCTCGCCTGCCTCGGACGCCTGGCGGTCGACCTGTATGCCCAGCAACTGGGCGCGCGGCTCGAAGACGTGTCGAGCTTCGCCAAGTACCTCGGCGGCAGTTCTGCCAATATCGCTTTCGGCGTTGCGCGACTGGGCCTGCGTGCGGCCATGGTGTCGCGGGTCGGCGATGAACAGATGGGGCGTTT
>JBDTMH010000177.1:0-9726 GCA_039934375.1 Burkholderiaceae bacterium
ATCCCGCGCCAAACCCGGTTCCGGCGCAGCCGTGTTTTCCGATGTCGCGCCAAGGCAAGGCGGCAACTTGGGCGTCGCTGCTGACAAGCCGAATCAACGCAAGGTCCATGCGTGTGGCTGCGAGGCCCCATCGACTGCAGTTTATGATGGCTCACCGCCGCCACAGTCCGCCCGTCCCCCGGGCAGCGATTGCCATCCACCATACAGAATCGCGCCAACACGACCGGACATGAAGCTATCTTTTGCCTTTCGGCCCAAGTTGCTGGACGCCCTTCACGGTTACCGGCGCGCGGATTTCGGCCGCGATCTGGCCGCCGGAGTCACGGTCGGGGTGGTGGCTCTGCCACTGGCCATGGCATTCGCGATCGCCAGCGGGCTCAAACCCGAGGCGGGGCTTTTCACTGCCATCGTTGCTGGCTTCCTGATCTCGCTGCTCGGTGGCAGCCGGGTCCAGATCGGCGGGCCTGCCGGCGCCTTCGTCGTCATTGTGTACGGCATCGTCGAGCGCTACGGCGTCGCCAACCTCCTCATCGCCACCGCCATGTCGGGGGTCATGCTGTTCCTGCTCGGTTTTTTCCGTCTTGGCGTGCTGGTGCGCTTCATTCCTGTGGCCGTGGTGATCGGCTTTACCAACGGCATCGCGGTGCTGATCGCGCTGTCGCAGATCAAGGACTTCTTCGGCCTGCAGGTTGGCAACGTGCCGGCTGACCTGTTCGGAATGGTCAAGGTCCTGTGGTCGGGGGCATCCAGCGCCAAGCCGACGGCACTGCTGGTGTCCTGTGGTTCGCTGGCGCTGATCCTGGCGTGGGAACGCGCGCGCAAGCAGTGGGCCCATGGCCACGGCCTGCTCGCGCACATCTCGGCGCTGCCCGGCAGCATCGTCGCGCTGGTCGTTGCGGCCACGGCCGTGTAGTTGCTGCACTTGCCGGTGGAGACCATCGAGAGCCGCTTTGGCGGTATTCCAGCCAGCCTGCCGGCGTTTGCCCTGCCCAGTTTCGACTGGGCGACGGTGCGCTTCCTGCTGATTCCGGCCTCCACGCTGGCCTTGCTCGGCGCCATCGAATCGCTGCTGTGCGCGCGGGTGGCGGACAACCTGACCCGTGACCGCCACGACCCGAACCAGGAACTGATGGCCCAGGGTGTGGCAAATTTCATCACGCCGTTTCTGGGCGGCATGCCGGCCACCGGAACCATCGCACGCACGATGACCAACATCAAGAGTGGCGCGGTCTCTCCGATCTCGGGAATAGTGCATGCTGGCACGCTGCTGGCGGTGGTGCTGATTGCCGCGCCGCTGGCCGGATCGATTCCGCTGGCCTGCCTGTCGGCCATACTGCTGTTCGTGGCGTGGAACATGGGCGAATGGCGCGAATTCGTGCACCTGCGCAACTACCGCTTGCCCTACCGCGTGACGCTGATCGCGGTCTTCACGCTGACGGTGGCGCTGGACCTGTCGGTGGCGGTCGAGGTCGGCCTGCTGGTGGCCTGCATTACCTTCATTTATCGCATCTCCAGCCTGTCGCGCAGCGAGCAACTCGACCGCGGACACCATCCGGTGCTCGAAGGCTCCGACGCTGCCGCCTACCGTCTGTATGGCGCGCTGTTCTTCGGGGCCGTCAAGCTGGTCGAGACCATGGCCGGGAAGCTGCCCGAACGCGCGTTGGTACTCGACCTCAAGAACCTGATCTACATCGACTCCACGGGTATCGACGCACTGCTCGATCTCTCAAGGTCCTGCGCCGACGCCAAGGTGCGCCTGGTGGTCTGCGGGCTGAGCCACCAGTCGCGCGACATCGCCGCGCGCAGCGGCTGGCTGGCCGCCATTCATCCGGATGACCTGATGCCCGACCTGGCGAGCGCCCTGGCCTGGATCGATCCCCAGCCGAAACCGGGTTGACCCGCCGTCAGAGCCATGACCCAACACATCGGTATCGTCGCCTGCTCCGCCGAGGGTGCGGCCTTGTGTTATCGCACCATCTGCAGCGAGGGCTCGCAGTGGCTTGGAGCGTTTGGACACCCGGAGGTATCGATGCATACGCCGTCGCTGTCGCGCTACCTGGCCTGCATCGATAGCGACGACTGGCCAGGCGTCGCCGCGCTGATGCTGGACTCCGCACACCGGCTGGCCGCTGCCGGCGCAGACTTCCTGATCTGCCCCGACAACACCATCCACCAGGCCATGCCCTGGGTGGCGCGCGCGTCACCGTTGCCGTGGCTGCATATTGCCGAGGTGGCTGCAGAAGAGGCGCTTCGGCGCGGCTACCGGACGCTGGGCCTGACCGGCACTCGCTGGCTGGTCGACAGCAACGTGTATCCGCAAGCGCTGGAAAAACATGCGCTGACATGGCTGCGCCCGCTGCCGGACGAACGCGACGCGATGAGCGCCATCATCATGCAGGAACTGGTCGCGGGCATTTTCACGCCGACATCAACCGAGGTGTTTCGCCGAGCCATCGCCCGGATGCAAAGCGCCGGCTGCGATGCCGTGGTCCTGGGTTGCACCGAGATCCCGCTGATCATCGACGACTCGAATTCACCGCTTCCCACACTGGATTCGACCCGGCTGCTGGCACGCGCCGCGTTACGCCGGGCAGTGACGCCGCAGCGCAATTGACCGACGGCGCGTCGACCTCAGCGGATTCTGACCGCGGGTCGTCGCCGCGTATCAGGCCAGCGACCGGCCTGCCTCGGCGAGGATATCGCCATCCTCCGCGACCAGCCGGACATGCGCATCCGGCGGGTGCGCCTCGACCAGCTTGCTCGCCGGACGCCCGAGGTGGAAACCCTGGACATGGTCGACACCGAGCTCACGCAGCGCCTCGAGCGTGGCCGCGTCCTCCACGCATTCGGCCACGGTGGACTTGTTCAAGCTGCGCGCGATCTCGATCAGCGACGCCACCACCAGGCGGTTGCTCGGGTCGGTGGTCAGGTCGCGCACGAAGTTGCCGTCGATCTTGATGCCGTCGACCTCGAGCAGCTTCAGATGCGCAAATGAGCTGAAGCCGCTGCCGAAGTCGTCGAGGTGCACAGCACATCCGACGCTGCGCAAGGCGGCGATCATCGGACGTGCGGAGATCAGGTCGCCCATGGCCGCGGTCTCAGTCAGCTCGATGTGCAGTCGCCGCGGATCGACGTCGTAACGTTGCAGTGCGTCGCGCAGGAATCCGACGAAACCGGCATCGTCAAGCGAGCGCGGCGACAAATTGGCCGCAATGCGCACCGAAGCGCGCGAACGCGACAACATGGCGATGCAGGTCTCGAACACCCAGCGGTCGATCTGGCGGATCTTGCCGCTGCGTTCGGCATGTTGCACGAACGCTGCCGGTGCGATCAGCTGCGTGGCATCGTCCTCGTCGACCATGCGCAGCAAGGCCTCATGGTAGGCAATGCCCATGTCGGACATGCGCAGCACCGGCTGGTAATGCACCTGCAGCCGCTGGTCGCGCAGCGCGCGGTAGATGCGCCCGTTCCAGATCACGCGCTCGGACTCGGCGTGGGAATATGCGACATCGTCGCGGTACAGGCACCAGCCGTTCTTGCCATTGAGCTTGGCCTGGTACATCGCGGTATCGGCACAGGCGATCAGGTCGTCGGCGGATCGGGCGTGCGCCGGGTACAGCGCCAGCCCCATGCTGCAACCCACGGCCTGGCTCTGGACGCCGACGTCAAAGCGCAGCGCCGACACCACCTGCGTGAGCCGCAGCGCCAGGCCCTGGGCGTCCTTGGCCGTGCTGCCGGGCCCGAGGATGGCGAACTCGTCTCCACCGAGCCGCGCCACGGTTTCGCCGGGATTCAGCGCCTGGGTCAGTGCCTGGGCCACCTCCACCAGGATCTGGTCGCCGACACGATGACCTGCTTTGTCGTTGATGTGCTTGAAGTCATCCAGGTCGATGAACACCAGCACCAGGCCTCGGTTTGATGCACTGGCCTGCACCAAAGCCTTGTCCAGCGCCTCGTACAAGCCACGCCGGTTGGGCAGATCGGTCAGCGAATCAAACAGTGCCAGGCGCGCGCGCTGCGCAATCTGCCGGCTTTGCGTGATGTCCTCGTGCAACCAGATCCTCCCGCCCTGGCCGTCGGACCCGACACCGACAACCTGCATGCGCTGGGCAATCAGCCGCGCATCGCGCGTGACGATGTCGCGGTCAACGAAGGGCTGATCGGGCCCCTGGGCCAACATCCGCTCGAGCAGATCCGTGCTGCCGCCATCCACCTGACGGGTCAGCAACGGAACGATTTCGGCGAGGTGCGTGCCCGGTTGCAGACCGTTGAGCGACCAGAGCCGAGAGAACAAGGTGTTGGCATACACCACCCTTTGTCCGGCATCGACGAAGAGAATGCCGATCTGCAGTGCGCCCAGCAGCGTGCTGAGGCGTGCCCGCTCCTGGCTGGCCACATGCAGCAAATGCGTCTGCTGCTGTTCGCTGTGCTCCAGCGCCGCCACGCGCTCCTGGATGGTCGCCGCCATGGTGTTGAAAGCCGCCGCCAGGCGACCTGCCTCGTCGCGTGTGTGCACCGGCAGGGCAACCTGGTACTGGCCAGCCGCAACCTGACGGCTAGCCCGGGACAAGGCGGCCAGATTGCGCGTGAGCGCGGACGCGATGACAATCAACAGCAGCACCGACAAGGCCAGTGCGAGCACACCGATCCACAGCACATTGAAACGGAATTCGTCGCGCGCCTCGCGCAGCCGCTGGGTCGACAAGCCCAGTTCCAGCCTGGCAATGGCCTGCCCAGCCAGCGCGATTGGCGCTTCCAGATGCATCATCTGGTCTGCCCGGTCCAGATCTATTGCGCCGGAGTCGCGCGGTGGCAAGGGTTTTTGCGGGTCCCAGCCCGAAATGGCAATCTGCCGGTTGCGCTGATCGAACAGCACCAGATACTGGATGCCCTGCGGTTGCCGCACCAGGTCGAGCGTCTGCTGCACCGTTGCGTAGTCGCGCTGCGCCAGTGGCGCGGCCAGCGTCTGTTCGAGCAGGCTGAGGACTTCCTGCGCCTGCGCCGTGGCCTGCACCTCCAGGGCATGTCGCATCAGGCGCGCGGCGCCGATCCAGATCAGCGCGATCGCCAGCATCTCGATCGCGACACAGGCCACAACCAATTTGCGTCGCAACGACCAACGGTTCGGTCGAATCCATTTCATGACGACGTCGCCAGCATTTCGCGCGTGGCCTTCAGATATTCATCCATCGACGCCAGGACGGCGGGCGGCACCTCTCGAAAACCGGTAAATCCGGTGGCGGCCAGGAATGCCCCACCTTCGCCGGACGACGCGCTGGTGAATTCCAGCAGAAGGGACTTGATCAGCCGGAACTGCACGGCGATGACGCGCGGGCAGGCGACGATCATGAAACCGGGCACCTCGGCAAACTCGGTGAACAATTGCAACTGACTGCGCACGCCATCAGGAATGGCACGGAATTCGCCAGCGCTGACCATCGCCGCCATCGCATCGCCGCGCAGCAGCACATTGCCGACACTGTCGTCTGTCGGTATGTGCGTGATGCTGAAGTCCTTGCCGCGCTGCAGGCCGTGGTCGGAGAGCCATTGCAGGCCGCGCAATGCCACCAGCGAATGCGGATTGGGCAGCACCAGCATCTTTCCGCGCAACGCACCGATCGCGCCCAGCGGCCGCGCCGAGGCTTGCACCAGCAGGCCCTTGACGCCGGGAAGCAGTTGCAGCATCGGCATCCAGCCATGGTCGACCTGCGCCAGACGCGCCATATGGGGTGCCGTCACGACCAGGTCATAGTCGGTAGCGGCAACCCGGTCGTAAAAGCTCGCCCAGTCCGGCGCGGTAGACAGATGCACCGGCCGTTGCAGCGCGCGCTCGAGATACTCGCGCATCGGCTGGTACTGGGTCAACAGGGTACGGGCGCTGATATTGGGCAAAAGGCCCATCTCCAGCGGCACCACGGGTTGCGCCCGTGCCGCACCCGACAAAAAGCAGCTCGACAATACCGCGACAGAGAATCCTCTGCGTTGGATCGGCTGGGTCATGAAGATCCCACCTTCGCACGGTCATGCGACCATGATGAGTCCCGGATGGCATGCGCCACGGACATGTTGCCTCCCCGATATCCTGACCGTCGCTCGCTCCTGATCGAACGCCAGGTGTTGCGCCCCTGAGTTTACGGGTAGAACGGCGCTGATGCGTACCCAAGCGCGCCCCTGCGGGCAAGAAAACCACAACCGGGCATCACACAGCATCGCCTGCCGGCTTCCCGCTCCTGCGCCAAGGCCCCATGCGCGGACGCGCAGGTCATGGCGGCTCGCCTGGACGGCTAGAGAGCATGCAGAAAACCCAGCAGCAAATCATTGACCTGCTCCGCCCGCTCGCGCTGGATCCAGTGGCCCGCACCTTCGAGGATGTGGCAGCCGAGCAGGCCCGGCAAGGTGCAGGCGAAGCGTTCGATCTGCTTCGCCGACCCCGGAAAGCGCAACACGCCGTCGCGCGCCCCGGCAATGAACATGGACGGCTGGCGGATGGTCGCGCCGCGCCATGGCGCCAGCAGCTCCGAGTTCCGACGCAGGCAACGGTACCAGTTCAAACCACCGCGGAAGCCGGCACGACGAAACTCGCCGGCGTAATACGCCACATCGGCGTCGGTCATCCAAGGCGGCAGGACCTCGGGGGCGATGGTGTTGGCGAGGAATCCCCCACCTGGTGCCAACTTGCCGAAGGCGGCCGACTCCGGCGCGTCACCCGAGCTGCTGAAATGGATGCGCCGGATCGATGCCGTCACATCGCGTTCAAACTCCGCCTCGGCCACGCCCGGGGTCTGGAAATACTGCATGTAAAAGTCCTGCACACCCTGCTTCTCCAGCGCGCTGAGCAGATCGACTTTCGAGGGTGCCGCATACGGCACGCTCATGCCGACCACGGCGCGAAACAGGTCAGGCCGCAACAGTGCAGCGTGCCAGGCCACAGGTGCACCCCAGTCGTGGCCGACCACCACCGCTTGCGTCTCGCCCAGCGCCTTGAGCAGGCTGACCATGTCGCCGACCAGATGCAGCAGTGTGTACCGGCTGGCATCCTGCGGTGCGTCCGTGCCACCATAACCGCGCATGTCGGGCGCGACCGCACGGTAGCCAGCGGCCGCCACCGCCGCCATCTGGTGGCGCCAGGAGTACCAGCTTTCGGGCCAGCCATGGCAGAACAACACCAGCGGCCCTTCGCCCTGACTGGCGACCCGCATGCGGATGTCGTCGAGTTGCAGGGTTTGGAGCTGAGCTTCGGCCATGGTGATTTTTCCGGTTGGGTGTCGGCAGAACCTGCAAGATACCACCACGCAGCACCGATCTGGCGCGACGCTCAGTGCACCGTCTGTGGCGTCGGCCCGCGGGTGAGAATAGCCAGCAAACTGGCGCTGACGATCAGCATCCCGCCGAGCAACGTGGTCGGGCTCAGCTGCGCTGTGCCGGCCCACCAGGACGATCCGCTGGCCACCAGGATCTCGGCCAGCATCAGCACCGAGAGCACATTGGCACGTAGCCGCGTGGCGCCGTACTGCAAGGCCAGGTTGCCAACCAGCACCGCCAGCGCGAACAGCAGCAGCACCAGCCAGACCGATCCCTGCAGCACCAGCGCCGGCGCCCGCCCGACCAGCGCCAGCGCCAACATCGCGACCGGCGCGCAGAACATCGGGCCGGAGAACATCGCCAGGCTGCGCACGTCGTCGGGCAAGGCGGCAAACCGGCGCAGCAGCACGTTGTTCAGGCCGAAGCAGAAGCCGGCGACGACGGCCAGCCAGTCGGCCACGGACGATGGCACGGGCAAAACCAGGCGGCCCTCGCCGAGTACCAGGATTGCGCCGGTCAGGGCCAGCGCGATGCGCCCGAGGGCCGCTGCAGTGATGGATTCCTGCAGCAACCAGCGCGCCAGCACCACCACCCACATTGGCATCAGGTAGAACAGCAGCACCGAGCGCACCACATCGCCGGTGGCCAGCGCCAGATTGAAGCAGACATTGGTCAGCCCCGCCGCCAGCATCACCCACAGCAGTTGCGGCGACGCCAGGCTGCGCCGCACGGCACCGGGGCGCACCACCAGCACGGCCAGCGTGCAGGTGGAAAAGATGAACAGCGTCGTCCACAAGGTACCCAAGCC
The DNA here is from genome assembly GCA_039934375.1 of Burkholderiaceae bacterium. Taxonomy (GTDB): domain Bacteria; phylum Pseudomonadota; class Gammaproteobacteria; order Burkholderiales; family Burkholderiaceae_C; genus CAISIP01. The sequence continues at coordinate 8,111 of JBDTMH010000177.1, forward strand.
ATGCGCCTCGAGCCACTTCAGTGGAATCCAGGCCAGACCCCAGACCGTGGCGTTGACAAGCGCCGCAAAGGCGGCGGGCAGCAGGGATGGGCGGACGTCAGGCACGCGGCATTATCCGGGCTCGCGTCGTCGTCCGCCCGCGCGGCCGCAAACCGATGCGAGGGACACGCAAGGCGGTTCATGCCAGAATCTTGCGGACACCTGTCCGTCATGAACATTCGCATTGATTGCGCCAAGGAGGTCCCCTCGATGCAAGCCCGCCGCGGTTGGCTGCGCTGGCCCCTAGCGCTGGTGGGCTTGGTCGTGCTCCTGCTGATGGGGCCAATCGCGGTGCTGGCATTCGGCAACATCGATCTGGACAGCCCGTGGTACCGGACCAACCGCGACAGCACCGGCCAGGCGCCTGACCCGGCCGTTGTGCGCGCGGCCGTGGTACAGGTTTACGGCGCCCGCACCGTGCGCTGGCGCGGCGCCTTCGGCATCCACCCGTGGATCGCCGTCAAACGCGCCAACGCCGACAGCTACACCACCTACCAGAAGATCGGCTGGCGCGCCTACGGTGGTGGTGACGCGGTGGTCCGTACCGATGTGCGAATGCCCGACACCCGCTGGTTCGGGGCCGAACCTCAATTGCTGGTCGAACACCGCGGACCCGGCGTGGACGCCATGATCGACCACATCGAGGCGGCCGTGGCCCGTTACCCGTGGGGTCACCAATACCGACTATGGCCCGGACCGAACAGCAACACCTTCGTCGCCTACGTGGCGCGCCAGGTTCCGGAACTGGCGCTGGACCTGCCACCGACAGCAATCGGCAAGGACTACCTGGGGCCGACGACCTTTGTCGCCAGGGCGCCCAGCGGCACCGGCTGGCAGGTTTCGCTGTTCGGGTTGGCCGGCGTGACCGTGGCCCGCGAGGAGGGCCTGGAGATCAACCTGCTGGGACTGGGCTTCGGCATCGACCTGAACGACCAGCGTCTGCGGCTGCCCGGATGGGGCACCTGGCCTTGAAGCTCTCGGGCCAACCATGGCAGAACAACACCGGCGGATGGTGCCGCCAAGAAGCCGAAGCCGACCTAACGAAGCGCCACGCTGGCACGATACCACCCGGGGCCAGGGAGGCGCCTGACCCGACCCGTGACGGGACTGACCATGCGGCGTCATGGCCACTGCCCGGCAAGACCCTTTGCACACGATTGCCGTTCACTGCCGCCAGAATAGCGCACCGACATGCCACAGCACACCCAAGGCCTGTGCCGTGTCGGCCGGCTTCATCACCTTTTGACTGGAAGGCACCCCTCATCATGCAACGCATTCGCACGGGCATCGCATTTGCACTCGTCTTGCTGGCAGTCAACTCTGATAGCAGCGCGCAGGCGCAATCCCCGGCAGCAACGGCACCACCCGCGCAGCAAAGCGTCAACGTCCGCGGCACCATCACCGCCTTCGACGGCAGGACCGTGTCCGTGGCCACGCGCGACGGCGGGCCGGTACAGGTGCAATTGCCGGACGCCGTGAACGTCGCGGGCACGAAAGCATTCAACTTGACCGACATTCAGCCCGGCATGACGCTGGCGGTCGTCACTGTAAAACGCGCCGATGGTGCCACGGTGGCC
>JBDTMH010000178.1:0-9655 GCA_039934375.1 Burkholderiaceae bacterium
CTGGGACCCCGATTCCTGATCCCCTACCAGTCGTCGCTGGAGCCATTGGCGGCCCTGTATCCGCAGCTGGCACCCCACGCGGCCGCGTGCGGAACGGCGACCGACCCCCGGCCGCTGGTGCTGGAGATCGGCTTTGGCATGGGCGAGGCCAGCGCACATATTGCGCAGGTGTTGCCGCAAATCGACTTCCTGTGCTGCGAGGTCCATGAACCCGGCGTCGGCGCATTGCTCAAGCGCATCGACGAGCATGTGCTGCACAACATCCACATCCTGGCGCACGACGCTGTGGAAGTCATTGACCACATGTTGCCGGCGTGGGACGCGGCGCAGCCGGCACGTGGGCTGGACGGCGTGCACATCTTCTTTCCCGACCCCTGGCACAAGAAGCGCCACAACAAGCGCCGGCTGATCCAGGGCGCACTGGTGCACCGGCTGGCCAGCCGCCTCAAGCCGGGCGCTTATCTGCACTGTGCCACCGACTGGGAGCCGTACGCGCAGCAGATGCTGGAGGTGTTGTCCGCCGAGCCGCTGCTGGTCAATCGCAACCGGCCGAGCCATCCGGAGCTGGCGGGTTATGCGCCGCGCCCGGATTACCGCCCGCTCACGAAGTTCGAGCAACGCGGCGTACGGCTGGGCCACGGCGTCTGGGATCTGGTGTTTCACCGGGCCTGAAAAACCATCGCGGCTGATGCGCAGCGCGCCCCACCTTGTCCCGCACTGAAGCCGCTGTTGTCCCCCCGACCCGTGATGGCGTCGGCCCGAGTTGTGTCGGACTGCCGGCCGGCAACTGGGACACGGTGTTCGACTTCCTGGTGCAGCGTTTTCCGGCCCAGTCCGCGGCGACCTGGCGCGCGCGCATGGCCCAGGGCCTGGTCCTCGACGAGCTCGGCCGGGCTGTCGGCCTCGCGCAAGCCTACCGGGGCCACCAGCGCATCTACTACTACCGCGACTGCCCGCAGGAAACACCGATTCCGTTCCAGGCCCGGGTGCTGTACCGCGACGACGATCTGCTGGTGGTGGACAAACCGCATTTCCTGCCGGTTGTCCCGTCTGGCCGCTACCTGCAGGAAACCGTGTTGGTGCGGCTCAAGCGCGAATTCGGTCTGGACGACATCACGGCGGTTCATCGCATCGACCGCGACACCGCCGGCCTGGTGATGTTCTCGCTGCGTCCGGCCAGCCGGGACGTGTACCACGCGCTGTTTCGCAATCGCCAGATCGAGAAGACCTATGAAGCGGTCGCACCCTGGCGCGACGATCTGAGGCTGCCGCTGAGCCACAGCAGCCGCCTCGTGCAGGGCCCACACTTCCTGCAACAGTGTGAAGCTGCGGGCGAATCCAATGCAATCACCCACGTCGAGCTGTTGCGCAGGCTGGGGACGTTGGCGCACTATCGGCTGCGGCCGGTGACCGGCCATCGGCACCAGTTGCGCGTGCACATGGCGGCGCTGGGTCTGCCGATTGTGGGCGACTGCATCTACCCGATTCTGAAGCCCGAGGGCGCAACGGTGACTGGTCCGCCACTGCAATTGCTGGCCCGGGCGATCCGCTTCACCGACCCGCTGAGTGGCCAGCTACGGGCTTTCGAGAGCCAGCGCACGCTGGCGCTGGTGGACACCCACTCAGTGCACGTGGGCCAGGCTGCTGACCATGCTGACCAGCGCGATTCCGCCCAATAACCAGGCGATCTGGGCCGCCGTCTGGCGCGCGCTCAGCCGGGTCTGCAATTGCGGAATCAGGTCGGCCAGCGCCACGTAGATGAAGCTGCTGCTGGCCACGACCAGAAAATACGGCAGCAGGTCATGGACCGGCTCGACCAGGACATAACCCACCAGACCACCGAGCATCGTCACGGCGCCGGCCAGCGACACCTTGACCAGGGCTGCGTGCCGGTTGTCGGAGCCGGCACGCAGCACGACCAGATCGCCCATGTGGTGTGGCACCTCGTGGGCCAGCACCGCCAGTGCGGCAATCACGCCCAGTCGCAGGTCGGCAATGAAGGCCGAGGCAATCAGGATGCCATCGCCGAAACAGTGGACCGAATCACCGGCCAGCACGGCCCAGCTGCCGCCGGGCTTGCCAGACGGGTCCGCGGCCGTCTGCTGCTGGTCATGCGAACTGTGGCTGTGGCTGCGGGCATGGCCGTGGGCATGGTCATGATCGTGCGAAGCGGCAACGCCTTCATGGTGGTGTTCGTGCCCATGGTGCCAGAGTTCGGCCTTGTCGAGCAGGAAAAAGAACACCAGCCCGACCAGCAGCACGAGGAACAACTGGTTCACCGCAATCCGGCTTTCGAACGCCTCGGGCAACAGGTGCATGAAGGCGGTCGCCATCAGGGCGCCCGCTGCCAGGCTGAGCATGTGCTGGGTGTAACGAGCGAGCGCGCCGAAGCTGAGTAAGGCGGCAAGCCAGACGCTGCCGATGCCGGCGGCCAACGTTCCGAGCAGGATTGCGCCCAGGGTCATGAACAGGTCTCGATGATGGCAAGGGGGTCGGGTCCACCCGATCACCGGCACTTGGGTTGCCGAACGACAATGCGTGCCCGACGGACGCCCGTTCCGGCCGGATGGCCCTTGTCCGGCCATCGTGCCCGAAGACCGGAACCGGAGTGTCGCAGATTTCAATGGTCGCAATCGCACCGGTGGCTAAAGGGACGTACCGGAGTTGCCGATATCAAGCTGGGATCGGGTTCGCCACAGAATGCCCTATCCCACCATAATCAAATCAATGACGCCTGTGGCAATTACCGAAGCCGCCCCCTGGGCGCGGCGCTTTCCATCGCTGGTCATGCTTGTGCTCGGCGTCGCGTGCGCGTCGCTGGCGGCATGGATGCTGCCGGATGGAACCACGCTGGCAAACCACGTGCTGATCGCCGCGCTGGTACTGGCGCCCACCATCGCCGGCGCCTGGCTGCTGGCAAGCCAGGGTCTGGCACCGAAACCCAGTCCGCAGGACTCGCCTCAGGACAACGATTCTGGCGCTTCCGAAACGGCGCAGGCTCTGCAGCGCGCGCGACGAGACCGTGAACTGCTGGTCTCGGCCCTGGAATTGTTGCCGATCGGCCTGGCCATCTACGATCAGCGTGATCGGCGCGTACTGCACAACCGCTTTCTCGGCCGGCTGATCTCGGGGCTGGACCAGCAGCACCGGGCGGCATATTCGGACCTGCTGCAACTCGAACGGGAGATGGGCGTCAAGGTCGATACGGGCCACGGCGCGCTCAAAGATAATGCGTCGGGCAGCACCACCTTGCTGCAATATCCGGGTGACCGGTGGGTGCAGGGCTTGGCGGCACGGCATGACGACGGTCTGGCCATCGTTGTGCGTACCGATGTGACCGACCTGGTGCGGGCCGAGCAACTTGCGGCGCAGGCCAACGAGCAGCTGACGCTGCAGTCGACTACCGACGGCCTGACCGGCATCACGAACCGGCGCCGCTTCGACGAGGTGTTGGGCGTCGAATGGCTGCGCGCTGCGCGCAGCAGCAACTGCCTGAGCCTGATGATCGTCGACATCGATCACTTCAAGGGCTTCAACGATCACTACGGCCATGTCGCGGGCGACGAATGCCTGCGTCAGGTGGCCGCGCTGTTGCAGGCCTGCGCGCGGCGGGCCGGCGAGACCGTGGCCCGGTATGGCGGCGAAGAGTTCGTCATATTGTTGCCCGGTGCCGAGATCGCAAAGGCCGAGGATCTGGCCCAGCGTTGTCTGGACGCCATGACGTGCCTGGCATTGCCGCATGCGTCCTCGCAAACCGCTGGCCACGTGACCTTCAGCATCGGCATCGCCCATGTGTACCCCAGTGCGTCGGACGAACCGGCGGCGCTGGTCAACGCGGCCGACACCGCGATGTACCGGGCCAAGATGGGCGGGCGGGCGCGTTACGCCGTGGCCGACCTGGCCGACTGGCAGATCGACAAGGACGCACCCCGTTCGCGCACCGGCAGTCTGGTCTGAAGCCCTGACGGTCAAGCCTCAATGGGCCTGGTCCCAGTTGGCGCCGACACCGATCTCGGCCAGCAGCGGCACCCGCAGCGACGCCACCGAGGCCATCAGCGCCGGGATTTCCGTGCGCAGCCATTCGACCTCGGCATCGGGCACCTCAAACACCAGTTCGTCATGCACCTGCATGATCATCTTCGTGCCACGGCGCTGGGCATCCAGCGTCTGCTGCACCTTGACCATGCTCAGCTTGATCAGATCGGCCGCGGTACCCTGCATCGGCGCGTTGATCGCCTGGCGCTCGGCGCCGCTGCGGCGCGGGCCATTCGGCGAGCGGATTTCCGGCAGGTACAGGCGACGGCCAAACACGGTCTCGACATAGCCCATTTCGCGCGCCGACTCGCGGGTTTCGTCCATGTAGCGCTTGACGCCCGGATAACGCTGGAAATAGCGCTCGATGTAGTTCTTGGCCGCGGTGTTGTCGATCGACAGGCTGCGCGCCAGGCCGAATGCGCTCATGCCGTAGATCAGGCCGAAGTTGATGACCTTGGCATAACGACGCTGCTCGCTGCTGACCTGTTCGGCCGTGACGCCGAAAACCTCAGCCGCGGTGGCTCGGTGCACGTCCATGCCCTCGGCAAAAGCCCGCACCAGCGCCTCGTCCTGACTGATATGCGCCATGATGCGCAATTCGATCTGGCTGTAATCGGCACTGGCGATCACATGGCCGGCTGGCGCGACGAAGGCTTCGCGCACGCGCCGCCCCTCGGGCGTGCGGATCGGTATGTTCTGCAGGTTCGGGTCGTTGCTCGACAGTCTGCCGGTCACCGCCACTGCCTGCGCGTAATGGGTATGCACACGGCCGGTGCGTGGCAATGCCAGTTGTGCCAGCTTGTCGGTATAGGTGCCCTTGAGCTTGGCCAGGCCCCGGTGCTCGAGGATCTTGGCCGGCAGCGGATAGTCTTCCGCCAGTTTTTCCAGCACCTCCTCGTCGGTACTGGGGGCGCCGGTGGCGGTTTTCTTGATCACCGGCAAGCCCAGCTTGCCGAAGAAGATCTCTCCGATCTGCTTGGGGCTGCCCAGGTTGAACGGCTGCCCGGCCAGCGCATGCGCGTCGGCCTCGAGCTGCATGATGCGCTGGCCCAGCGCATGGCTTTGCGCGGCCAGTGTCGGTGCGTCGATCAGCACCCCGTTGCGCTCGATCCGGAACAGGGCCTCGCTGCTGTCGATTTCCAGCTGGTAGATGAAAGCCAGCTTGGCATCGGCCTGGATACGCGGCCACAACACCCGATGCACGTCCAGCGTCTGGTCGGAGTCCTCGCAGGAGTATTCGGCGGCGCGGGCGATGTCGACCTGGTCGAAGCCGATCTGGTGTACCCCCTTGCCGCACAGGTCCTCGTAGCTGATGCCGCTGCGGCCAAGGTGGCGCTCGGCCAGGCTGGCCAGGCCGTGGGGGCGGTGCACCTCGAGCACATAGCTCTGAAGCATGGTGTCGTGCATGTAACCCTGCACCTCGATGCCATGGTTGGCAAACACATGGCGGTCGTACTTGATGTGCTGGCCCAGCTTGGGGCAACTTGCGTCCTCGAGCCAGGGCTTGAGCCGCGCCAGCACTTCGTCGCGCGGCAACTGCTGCGGCGCATCCGGATAGTTGTGCGCCAGCGGCACATACGCCGCTTCGCCCGGCGTGACGCTGAAGCTCACACCGACGATCTCGGCACGCATCGCGTCGAGCGAGGTCGTCTCGGTGTCAACGGCCGCCAGTTCGGCGTTGCGCAGCCGTTCCAGCCAGACGTCCAGCGAGGCCCAGTCGAGGATGGTGTCGTAGCGCACCGCTGTCGTGCGCGGGGACGGCGCTTTTGCCTCATGCGCTGACGCCGTCTCTGGCCCGGCGCCCTCGCTCGCTGGCTGACCGGTGCCGTCCTTGGCATTTGACGCCGCTGCCGTATCGGACAGCGAACGCACCAGCCCCTTGAAGCCATAGGTTTCATAAAACTGCTTCAGGCCTTCGACATCCATCGGGCCGATCGAGATTGCGTCCAGCGCGGGCAATCCCGCCACCCATGCGGTCAGGTCGCAATCGGTCTTGACCGTCAGCAGACTGCGCCCGGTCGGCAGCCAGTCGAGCGCCTTGCGCAGGTTCTGCCCGGCAACGCCCTTGATGGCGCCGGCGTTGGCGACCAGTGCGTCGAGTGATCCGTACTCCTGCAGCCACTTGGCGGCAGTCTTGGGGCCAACCTTTTCGACACCTGGCACGTTGTCAACCGTGTCTCCGACCAGGATCTGGTAGTCGACCATCAATCGGGCCGGAACGCCGAATTCCGCTTCGACGCCGGCCAGATCGCGCCGTTTGCCGTTCATCGTATCGACGATGGTGATGTGTTCGTCGACCAGTTGCGCCAGGTCCTTGTCGCCGCTGGATATGGTGACCTCGATGCCCTGGGCGGCGGCGGTCACGGCCAGTGTGCCGATCACGTCGTCGGCCTCGACGCCGGGTACGTCGAGCACGGTCCAGCCGAGCAGGCGAACCACCTCGTGAATCGGTGGGATCTGTGCACGCAGATCGTCGGGCATGGGGCTGCGCTGGGCCTTGTATGCGGGGTAGATCGCGTCACGGAAGGTGGGCCCCTTGGCATCGAACACGCAGACAGCGTAGTCGGCAGGAACCTCCTTGCGCAGGCTTTGCATCATGTTGACCATGCCACGGATGGCACCGGTGGCCAGGCTGGTCGGGTCGTCCGGCACGGCACGCAGATCCGGCATGGCGTGGTAGGCCCGGTACAGGTAGCTGGATCCATCGACCAGCAACAGCTTGCGCTGCCGCGCTTGCCCAGGCATGTCGATCGTGGCTTGTTTGTCGCTCATGGAATTCCTTGCGGGGTTGTGCTGCTGACGGCCTCCATTGAAACCGGACTGGCAGCGCTTGTTTGCATTTTGCCTGCCGCGCAAACCGACCGGTGGTTCTACAATCGCGCCATGTTCAATCTACGCCCCGCCACGGCCGTGCTGCTGGCCCTGACCATCGCCACGGCCGGTATGTCCAACGCACAGACGCCGCCTGCCGACAACGCTGTGCCGGCGCCGGCGCAGCGGCCCGACCGGCGTATCGAACGAATCCAGATCGAAGATGCGGGCTCGCGTATCGATGAACTGCGTGTCGGGGGCGAAACCCAGAGCATCGTGGTCTCGCCCAAGGGGGGCATGCCGGCTTACAACGTCGTCCCGGACAGCGGCAACAGCAGTCTGACCCGTGGCGAACGCAGCAGCACCGGCAACACCGGTGGCACTCGGGTATGGAAAGTGCTGGGATTTTGAATCCCTTGTTCTGATTCATGGCGGTCTATACGGAGGTCGCGCCCGATGAGGCCGGCGACCTGATCCATCGGCTTGGGCTGGGAAAACTGCTGGCAATGCAGGGCTGTGCCGGGGGCATCGAAAACACCAACTACTTCGTCAGCACCGAGCAGGGCGAGTACGTGCTGACCCTGTTCGAGCGGCTCAACTTCGAGCAGTTGCCGTTCTACCTGGCGCTGATGAAGCACCTGGCCGGCAAGGGCATTCCGGTTCCCGATCCGGCGCCGGACGCTGGCGGAACCTATCTGCATATGCTCAGCGGCAAGCCGACGACCGTGGTCAACAAGCTTGCGGGCAAAAGTGCGCTGGCCCCCAATGCCGCGCACTGCGCTGCGGTCGGCGCCATGCTGGCACGTTTGCACCTGGCCGCGCGTGACTTCGCGCTCGATCAGCCGAACCTGCGCGGCCTGGCCTGGTGGAACCAGACGGTGCCGGTAGTGCTGCCCTACGTCGATGCGGCGCAAGCGCGCTTGTTGCAAAGCGAACTGGCCTACCAGAACCATGTCGCCGCGACCTCGGCCTATGCCGCGTTGCCGCGCGGCGCCATCCATGCCGACCTGTTTCGTGACAACGTCCTGTTCGAATCCGGCGCCGATGCGAGCAGCAATAGACCGCCGGTACTTGGCGGTTTCTTCGATTTCTATTTTGCCGGCGTCGACAACTGGTTGTTCGACATCGCCGTATGCCTGAACGACTGGTGCATCGACCTGGCCAGCGGCATTGCGGATCCATTGCGCACGACCAGCCTGCTGCAGGCCTACGCTGCGGTGCGCCCGCTGACCTCGGCCGAACGCGCGCTGCTGCCGGCCATGGCCCGTGCTGGCGCCTTGCGCTTCTGGATCTCTCGCTTGTGGGATCTGCACCTGCCGCGCGAAGCCTCAATGCTCCAGGCGCACGACCCGACCCATTTCGAACGGGTACTGCGCCAGCGCGTGAATGCCCCCTTGGTCTTGTGCGGCACGGCGCACTGAGATACCCGATGGCCTTGCGCCGGGACTGCCATCCGTTTCCCCGACAATAGGCGGTTGAACCGCCTTCGGACGCCAGACACCGCACGACACACGACTGGCACAAGCACACCATGAAGCTCCATATCGTCCCCGCCCGCACCGGAATCCTGTGGGTCCGCCTGGGCATTCGCACGTTTTTCAGACAGCCACTGGCCTTGTCCGGGCTGTTTTTCATGTTTCTGGCCATCATGTCACTGGCCAGCCTGGTTCCTGTGGTCGGCCTGGCTTTGACGATGGCGCTGCTGCCGGCCTGCACGCTGGGGTTTATGGCCGCCACACGGGAGGCCGACGCCGGAAATTTTCCGATGCCGCTGGTGTTTCTGAGCGCGTTCCGCGCCGGCCGCCAACAAATGCGGGCCATGTTGATGCTGGGCCTGATCTATGGCGCGGGCTTGTGGCTGATCATCGGCGCGACCACTCTGGTCGATGGCGGCAAATTCGCCAGTGGCTATATCGCGGGAACCACGTCGCCGGTGGAGATCGCACGCGACCCCGAGCTCTGGGTCGGGATGTTGACCTTCCTGGCGCTGCAGCTACCGCTGTCGCTGATGTTCTGGCATGCGCCGGCGTTGGTGCATTGGCATCAGGTCCCACCGGTGAAAAGCCTGTTCTTCAGTCTGGTCGCGTGTCTGCGCAACTTCTGGGCCTTTACATTGTTCGGACTGGCCTGGGTTGGCATCATGGCGCTACTGGTGCAACTGGTGTCGCTGCTGGCAGGGCCACTGGGCAACGCGCCGCTGGCCGGCGTGGTGTTTGTGCCGGGCACGCTGATGATCACCGCGATGATCATGACCTCGACCTATTTCACGTTTCGCGACTGCTTCGAGTTTACGCAGGAGGAAAAGCATGACCCGACACTGCCTGCCTGAGCGCACCGACTGGCAGATCAAGGGCCATCAGGGCGCGCAGCAGGGCCTGGGCCAGCTGGACGGCATGGCCGTTCTGCGGCATCCGCCCGTGCTGGCACGACACTGAGGAACCAGTCAGGGAACCGGCGTCAATTTGGCGACCGACAGCGCCAGCCACTTGATGCCGTGGCGCGGAAAATTGATCTGCGCCCGTGCGTCATCGCCACTGCCTTCGAGCACCAGCACAGTGCCCTCGCCGAACTTGGCGTGAAACACTTTCATCTTGACACGCAGGCCCTGGCCGCGGTCGGATGCACGCGCAACCGGCGCAGTTGACTGGTGCGACGGAATTCCGCCTTTGGCGCTAGCGCCGGACCAAACCAGCGATGACCCGCCACCCGCAGCGGCACTGGCAAAATCGCCAAAGCCACTGCGTTTGGGTGTGATCCACTTGAGCGCCGCCTCGGGCAATTCATCGAAGAAGCGGCTGCGCATGTTGTA
>JBDTMH010000179.1:0-9610 GCA_039934375.1 Burkholderiaceae bacterium
ATCTGTCGCATCCGGCGATGGCGGTCAATCTGGACGCCTGCATCCAGTGCAACCGTTGTGTGCGGGCCTGTCGCGAGGAGCAGGTCAACGACGTGATCGGGTATGCCCGGCGCGGCGCCCACAGCGCCATTGTGTTCGACCTGGACGACGCCATGGGCGCGAGCAGCTGCGTGGCCTGTGGCGAATGTGTGCAGGCCTGCCCGACAGGCGCGCTGACAGCCAAGACCCGGATCGGCTCGCAGGTGGTCGACAAAAAGGTCGACTCCGTATGCCCGTTCTGTGGCGTCGGTTGCCTGCTGACCTACAACGTCAAGGACAACCGCATCGTCAGTGTCGACGGGCGCGACGGGCCGGCCAACCACAGTCGGCTGTGCGTCAAGGGACGCTTCGGTTTCGATTACGCTCACCATGCGCAGCGACTCACTAAACCGTTGATCCGCAAGCCCGGCGTGGCCAAGGACCCGGCGGCAGTGCCGGAGCCGGGGAACTGGCAGTCGGTTTTTCGCGAAGCAAGCTGGGACGAGGCGTTGGCGCTGGCTGGCGGCCGGCTCAAATCCCTGCGCGACGAGCACGGTGCCAAGTCGCTGGCCGGTTTCGGCTCGGCCAAGGGCAGCAACGAGGAGGCTTACTTGTTCCAGAAGCTGGTGCGCACTGGCTTCGGTTCCAACAACGTCGACCACTGCACGCGGCTGTGCCATGCCTCCAGTGTCGCGGCGCTGCTCGAGGGCGTGGGCTCCGGCGCGGTCAGCAACCAGGTCAACGACGTTGCCCATGCCGGGTTGATCCTGATCATCGGCTCCAATCCGACCAGCAACCATCCGGTGGCCGCCACCTGGATGAAGAACGCGGCGAAGGCGGGTGTGAAGATCGTGCTGGCCGATCCGCGCGTGACCGACATCGGCAAACATGCGTGGCGTACCTTGCAGTTCAAGCCCGATACCGACGTGGCCATGCTCAATGCATTGATCCACACCATCATCGACGAGGATCTGGTCGACGCGGACTTCATCCGCGACCGTGCCAGCAACTTCGAGGCCTTGCGTGACAACGTCAAGGGCTACAGCCCCGAGCTCATGGCGCCGATCTGCGGCGTGCCGGCGCAGACCTTGCGCGAGGTGGCGCGCGAATACGCGCGTCCGGCCGGGTCGAATCCCGGTGCGATCAAGGGTTCGATGATTCTGTGGGGCATGGGCGTGAGCCAGCATGTGCATGGCACCGACAACGCGCGCTGCCTGATCGCGCTGGCCACGGTGGCGGGCCAGATTGGCAAGCCGGGCTCCGGCCTGCACCCGCTGCGCGGGCAAAACAACGTGCAAGGCGCCAGTGACGCCGGCCTGATTCCGATGATGTTCCCGAACTACCAGCGGGTGGACGGCACCGGTGCCCACGCCTGGTTCGAGCAGTTCTGGAATGCCAAGCTTGATGACAAGCCAGGCTACACCGTGGTCGAGATCATGCACAAGGCGCTGGCGCCGGACACCGACCCGCACAAGGTGCGTGGCATGTACATCATGGGCGAGAACCCGGCCATGAGTGACCCCGACCTGAACCATGCGCGCCATGCGCTGGCCAGCCTGGAACATCTGGTGGTGCAGGACATCTTCATGACCGAAACCGCCTGGCTGGCTGACGTCGTGTTGCCGGCCACCGCATGGCCCGAGAAGACCGGCACGGTCAGCAATACCGATCGCATGGTGCAGTTGGGCAAGCAGGCGGTTGATGCGCCGGGTGACGCCCGTGCCGATCTGTGGATCATCCAGCAGATGGGGCGACGCCTGGGTGCGTATGCACCGCGGGACGCTGCAGTCGGCGCGCAGCCGGCGCCACGCGATGCCTGGGACTACCCCGGTGAACACCACGGCGTGGCGGCGGTTTACGAGGAGATGCGCCAGGCCATGCATACAGCGATCGCCGGCATCAGCTGGGAGCGGCTGGAGCGCGAGTCCAGCGTGACCTATCCCTGCCTGGACGCCGACGATCCGGGGCAGCCGACAGTTTTCATCGACAACTTTCCCACCGCGAATGGCCGGGTGCGGCTGGTGCCGGCCGACATCATTCCGGCCAACGAACGTCCGGATGCGCAATATCCCTTCGTGCTGATCACCGGCCGACAGCTGGAGCACTGGCATACCGGCAGCATGTCGCGGCGCTCCAGCGTGCTGGATGCGATCGAACCGCTGGCGACCGCGTCCATGTGTGGTGCCGACATGCTCAAGCTGGGCGTGGCGGCCGGTGACGTCATCACCGTGGCTTCGCGCCGCGGCTCCGTTGCCATCCACCTGCGTCGCGATGACGGTACTCCCACTGGCGCGGTATTCATTCCGTTTGCCTATTACGAGGCGGCGGCCAATCTGCTGACCAACGCGGCGCTCGACCCGGTGGGCAAGATCCCGGAGTTCAAGTACTGCGCGGTTGCCGTCACGTCGGGGGGGGCGCTGCGTGGCGCGGCTGGTTACGGCACCGGTGCCCTTGGCTAAGGCATTGCACCGTGAGCAACGCGCCGCATACCCGTCTGCCCCGTTTGACGTCAGCCCGTGTGCCGCTGACAAAGTCTGTCGACGTCGTCAACGAGCACGGCGATCGGCATTCGGTTTCCATTCCCGCCGAACGCGCGTTGACGGTCTATGTCGACAAGCGTGAACTGGTGACCCTGATGACGCTGGGTGCGCGACCGGAACTGCTGGTGCTGGGTTATCTGCGCAACCAGCGGCTGCTGCGTTCGGTCACCGAGGTGGAGTCGATCACCGTGGACTGGGACGTTGGCGCGGCGGCCGTCAAGACGCGCCACGGCGTGTCGGACATCGAGAATCGCACGGCCAAGCGTGTCGTCACCACTGGCTGCGGACAAGGCAGCATGTTCGGCGGCCTGATGGACGAGGTCGCGCAACTGCAATTGCCCGACGCCAGGCTGACGCAATCGCAGCTGTACGGCATTGTCGACACGATCCGGCTGCAGGAGAGCACGTACAAGGCCGCCGGCTCGGTGCATGGCTGCGCATTGTTCCGCGGCCAGGAACTATTGGTTTTCATTGAGGATGTGGGCCGGCACAATGCGATCGACACCATTGCCGGCTGGATGTGGCTGCAGCCGGACGATCGCCCGGGGCTGGTCTGCGACGCCGTCGTGCACGAGCCCGCCGCGCATGCGGGTGGAATGACCGGTTCCGACAAGGTGTTCTACACCACCGGCCGCCTGACCAGCGAGATGGTGATCAAGTCGGCGCAGATGGGTGTTCCCATCGTCGTCTCGCGCAGTGGCATCACGCAGATGGGCCATGCGGTGGCGCAAAGCCTGGGCCTGTGCACCATCGGCCGGGCCACCAACCGCCGCTTCCTGTGTTTCACCGCTGCCGAGCGGCTGCAATTGCAGCCCGATCTCGCTGGTACTCGGCTGCGCGCGGCAGCCTGATTTTGGGCCATAACGGGCCCCGGCGCGACGGGGGCTTCCCGGATCGACTAAGGTAGCGACATGAATACGTCTTTCTGGCGCCTGGGCCTGCGCTCGCTCTGGCGCGACCTGCGCAGTGGTGAACTGCGCCTGCTGATCGTGGCGGTCACGCTGGCGGTTGCTGCGTTGACGGCGGTCGGCTTTTTTGCCGACCGGCTGCAGGGCGGCCTGCAGCGCGACGCCAAACAACTGTTGGGTGGCGATTCCGTCTTGTCCACCGACAATGTCACGCCGGCGGCGGTGATCGACGAGGCGCGCAGGCTGGGGCTGAAGACGGCCACCACGGTCAGTTTCCCGACCATGGCCCGCGCGACCGACGAGCGCGGCGGCGCCAGCAAACTGGTGGCGCTCAAGGGGGTGCCCAGTGGCTATCCGCTGCGCGGCAGCCTGGTGGTGGCAAACACGGCGGACGGCGCGGGCGAGAAGACACGCGAGGTTCCGGCGCCGGGCCAGGCATGGATCGATCCGGCATTGCTGGAGTCGCTGAACCTGCGCATTGGTGACGAACTGCTGCTGGGCAATGCGCGCTTCAAGGTCAGTCGCGTCATCGTCATCGAGCCCGACCGTGGCGGCGGCTTCGTCAACTTCTCGCCGCGTGTCATGGTCAACGAAGTCGACCTCGCGGCCACCGGTCTGATCCAGCCGGCCAGTCGGGTGCGCTACCGCTTTGCCGTCGCGGGGGATGATGTGCCGGTGCGTCAGTTCGGCCAGTGGGCGACGCAACGTGTCGAGAAGGGCGAACTGCGTGGCACCCGCGTCGAATCGCTGGACAGCGGGCGCACCGACATGCGCCAGACCATGGACCGGGCCGAGAAGTTCCTCAATCTGGTGGCGCTGCTGGCGGCCATGCTCAGCGCCGTTGCGGTGGCGTTGGCCGCGCGCGGCTATGCGGCCAGCCATCTCGACGACTGCGCCATGTTGCGGGTTCTGGGGCTGAGCCAGCGCACCATCGCCATGGCTTACAGCACTGAATTTGCTGTGGTCGGCCTGGTCGCCAGCGCGCTGGGCGTGGCCATCGGCTTCGGCGTGCATTTCGCCTTTGTGGCGCTGCTGGCGGGCCTGGTCGAGGCCGGCTTGCCGGCACCCACGATCTGGCCGGTATTGTTCGGCCTGGGCATGGGCCTGACCTTGCTGCTCGCGTTCGGCCTGCCGCCGGTGCTGCAGTTGGCGCAGGTGCCGCCGCTGCGCGTGATCCGCCGAGACGTCGGCAATCTGAAACCGGCGTCGCTGGCGGTGCTGGGTGTCGGCGTGGCCGGCTTCGCCGCGCTGCTGTTGGCGGCCAGCCGCGACATCATGCTGGGCCTGATCGCCGTCGGCGGTTTTGCCGCTGCGGTGCTGGTATTCGCCGGCCTGAGCTGGATCGCTGTCAAGCTGCTGCGGCGCAGCGTCAACGAGAGCACCGCACCGCGCTGGATGGTGCTGGCGACGCGGCAGATCTCGGCCCGCCCGGCTTATGCCGTGGTGCAGGTCAGCGCGCTGGCCGTCGGACTGCTGGCGCTGATACTGCTCGTGTTGTTGCGCACCGACCTGATCAGCAGCTGGCGCAAGGCGACGCCGGCCGATGCACCCAATCGCTTTGTCATCAACGTGATGCCGGACCAGAACGCGATGTTCCAGAAACGCCTGCAAGATGCCGGCGTGCGGGGCTATGACTGGTACCCGATGATCCGCGGCCGGCTGGTCGCCATCAATGGCCGCACGATCGTGCCCGAGGACATGGGCGAGGAGCGGGCGCGCCGGCTGGTCGACCGCGAATTCAACCTGTCCAACAGTGCCGAGCAACCGCCGCACAACACGATCGTCGCCGGGCGCTGGGTCAACGACGAGCAGGGCGCGATCAGTGTCGAGGAAGGCATTGCCGAGACGCTGGGCCTGAAGCTGGGCGACTCGCTGCGGTTCGATATCGCCGGTGTGGCGGTGGATGCAAAGATCACCTCGCTGCGCAAGGTCGACTGGAGCTCGATGCGGGCCAACTTCTTCGTCATTTATCCGGTGCACGACTTGAAGGACGTTCCGGTCACCTACATGACCGCGTTCAAGGCGCCGGACAGCAAGGGTTTCGACAACGCGCTGGTGCACGAATTTCCGAACATCACCAGTATCGACGTCAGCGCCACGCTGGCACAGATCCAGCGGGTGCTTGACCAGGTGGTGCGTGCGGTCGAGTTCCTGTTCGGCTTCACGCTGGCGGCCGGGCTGGTGGTGTTGTTCGCGGCCATCACCGCTACGCGCGAGGAACGCGCACGCGAGTTTGCGGTGATGCGGGCCGTGGGCGCGCAGGCCCGCCTGCTGCACCAGGTTCAGCGGGCCGAGCTTGCCGGTGTCGGCCTGCTGGCCGGCCTGCTGGCGGCACTGGTGGCCATGGTGGTCGGCTGGGCGTTGGCGCGTTACGTGTTCAATTTCAGCTGGACCGCATCCGCGTGGGTGCCGCTCCAAGGTGCCGTGGCGGGCGCCCTGTTGGCGATGCTGGCCGGCTGGTGGGGTTTGCGTGACGTGTTGCGCCGGCCCGTCGTCGAGACCTTGCGCCGTGCGCCACAATGAGGTCTTGACCGATGACGCGCCGCAAGGCGCGGCAGATGCAGGAAGCCGACACGTGAGTATTCAGGAAAAGCCGAAATTCGAGACCCCGTTTGCATGGATCGGCGGCGAGGACACCGTGCATGCGCTGACCGAGCGGTTTTATGACCTGATGGACCTGGAGCCGGCCTATGCACAGCTGCGGGCGGTTCACGGCAGCGAGTTGGGCAATGCGCGCCAACGCCTGTTCTGGTTCCTGTGCGGCTGGCTGGGCGGGCCGCAACACTACACCGAGCGCTTCGGCCACCCGCGGCTGCGTGCGCGCCACATGCCATTTGCGATCGGCATCACCGAACGTGACCAGTGGCTGGCCTGCATGGACCAGGCCTTGGGTGAGGCCGGCGTCGACGCGGATCTGCGCAAGCGGCTGAACGAGAGTTTCTTTCAGACTGCCGACTGGTTGGTAAACCAAGATTTGTTAGTGAAGAAAGTGCTCTAAGCTGGCTTTTTGGGGCTGTGTCCTGGTCTCTTTTAGTGGACGCTGCACTGCTGTGAACCCCCAGAGCCTCACTTATCGTTCGGGGAAAGTGGTTCAAACAAACCGAGCCACTTCTGTGTACATGGCTCGGCCAACACGCCAAAGCCGACCAGCCGGCGCCGGAGTGAAAGGGCACCATCTGTTCCAAAGAACACCATGGCGTTCAGCCCTGCCTGTTCCGCGGCCACGACGTTTTCTGGCCTGTCGTCGAGAAACAGTACAGCGCTCGCCACGCAGCCAAGTTTGGCAACGACATGTTCGAAGAAGCGAGCCCGGGGCTTGGCTGCGCCTATGAAGCAGGAATAGAACTCGCTGTCGAACAGAGACTTGTAGTTCAGGGTTTCTGACATATGCCTTGCGCGAAGAGCTTGCTGATTGCTACCGATATGACATTGAATGCCCGAGCGACGAATGTCCTGAACGGCCTGCATAACGTCGTGATGGACTTCAATGGCGTGAAGTACATCCAATGTTTCGGCGACGAACTCGGAACGATCCCACTTCGCCAGCTTTGCTTCGAGCCGTGCTGTGAAACCCGTTGCCGAATCGAGTACCGCAGTTTCGGCTTCCAGTATGTCTTCGACGACTGCTCTGGCTTCGGATTCATTTTCGAGCTGGAGCACTGACTGCAGCGCTGGTTGCCAGTGTCTCGCTGCATATTGGAGTACTCCGTCGGCATCGAAGAGGATGTGTTCTATGGCCATGGAAACGCTCTGAAACTTGCGATGACAGGAAGGAACCGCAACAAATGAAAAGGATTGATGACTATCGTACCCGTTGGAATCAACCCGGCAAGGAACGACTTTGCTGCCCCGCCCTCGCCAGCCCACGGCTCGATGGTGTTTGAACCGGCGCGCCTGCTCCACGCGCAAGATGCGCTCGAAGAAGCCGTCGAGGCCAGCATGACTCAACTGTGCCTCGGCGACCTCCTGAAAATAGCTATTGGTAGATTTCTGATTGACTGGATGCCCATTTATCGATTCAAGGGCTGCGAGCGCACATCCTTGCGCAGCGTGTCGAAGCCGTGCCATGCGACGACCCCCAGTGCCGCCGACACCAGGAACAGCCAGGCGCTGAGGCCGGAACTGCCCGGTACATAACCCTTGGCATCCCAGCCCAGATACAGCGCCATGCCCAGGAACGGCGCGAACGCGCCGCGCACGCCGGTCAGCGTGACATGGATGCCCATGTAGGTCGACAACTGATCGCGTGGCGCAAAGTCGTTGTGCCCCAGTTGCCAGGCCAGGCTGCCGCCGCCGTTGACGATGCCGGTGATGACCCGGCCTACTGCCAGCCAGGCGAGCGAGAACGACCATGCACCCCAGAACATGACCAGCACGCCCAGCACCCAGCCGGCGTTCTGCCGAGCCCGGAATTCGGTCACATGCACCTTGTCAAGGTAACGTGCCCACAGCGGCATCGTCGTCAGATTGAGCGTGAACGGAATCAGCATCACGATGCCGATGCTCACGACATAACTCGCCCCTAGCTGTTTGGTCACCAGGTAGACCAGCGGCGGCTCGAGCATCATGTTGGCCATGCCCGACGTGAACTGGTGCAACTGGTAACGGGCATATAGCTTGTCGGCGCGCAACACCTTGATGAAGCTGTCACGGCGGTGGCCCTCCTGCGCCCCGCGACGCTCCAGCACACGGTGGCGCTTCTCGCCCTGCACCAGCACGCCGCGAAAGATCCACACACCGATGCAGCCCAGCGCGGCCCCGGTGGCGTAGACGTAGCGGAAGTTCTCTGGCCGCTCGTCCAGCGCCCAGCCGGCCAGGCTGGTGGTCAGCACCACCGTCAGACTGGTGATCGCCTGCAGCCGCCCGGTGGCGCGCGCGCGCAAGGCCCTGTCGTAGTTCAGGCTCCAGGCCACGCTGCGCACGGTGACGATGCCGGCAATCAGGATACGGGCCGTCACCACGCTGGTCAACAGGATCCAGGCGCCATTGTGCGAGCGGGGGCTCAGCGCGATGGCGACCACGCACAGCAACACCATCATCTGCAGTGTCACCACCATCGGCACCTTGGAGCGGCCAGTGGCGATGCGGGTCCAGAAGAAGCTCGACAGGTTGCCGAACATCGGAGCGGCCGAGATCACCGCGATGACCCAGGGCTCGACATTGAAGGCCTTGGCCGCAACCACCGATACGAAGCCACCTTCCATCAGGCTGGTGGCCAGTGGCAGCGTGAGTTCGCTCAGTTGCTCGCGCCGGAAGCTCTTGCGTACTGCCGGATCGAGATCCGGAATCTGGAAGAACTTTTCGAATCGGGTCATGGCGTCGCGGCGCGATCAGCGAGAAAGGCTGATTCTAGGTCGCGATCGCAGTTACCCCGTCATTTCTGGCTGCCGGGTTGCAGCAATACCACCAACGCGCCGCCGCCGCCTTCGGCCGGGCGTGCCTGCACGAACGCCAGCACCTCGTTTTTTTGCACCAGCCAGGCAAACACCTTGTTCTTGAGCACCGGCGCCTTGCCCGGCGAACCCAGGCCCTTGCCATGGACCACGCGCACGCAGCGGATGCCATGCAGCTGTGCACTACGCACGAACGCTGACAACTGCGTGCGCGCCTCGTCGCTGCGCAGGCCGTGCAGGTCGAGCTGGCGCTGGATGCTCCAGTGTCCCTGGCGCAGTTTGCGCGTGACGTCGGTGCCGATACCTGGACGGCGAAAGCTGAGCTGGTCGTCGATGTCGAGCAGTGTGCTGACGTCGAATTCGTCGCTGATGGCCTCCTGCAGTACCGCCTGCTGGTCACGCAGGCGTTGGCGCGGCACCGGCGTCGGTGGTATCTGGCCCAGATGCGCATGGCGCTTGTCCGGCAATGCGGTGACCGCACCGGCCGCGCGTTGAAACAGTTCAGCTGCGCTGCTCTGGCGCTTTTGGGCCGCGGCCTCTTGCGCCTGGCGCAGCGCCATCGCCTTGGCCTGATCCTCGATCTGCTGCCTGATCTGTTTCAGATCGGCCAGCGATCGCACGGCCTTTTGCGGCGGCTTCACGGGACAAACCTCCGTGCTTCGCACTGCGGTATTCGCCTTGGGGCGGCCCAGCGGCTCACGGGACAAACCTCCGTGCTTCGCACTGCGGTATTCGCCTTGGGGCGGCCCAG
>JBDTMH010000180.1:0-9462 GCA_039934375.1 Burkholderiaceae bacterium
CAGCCCCGCTGGCAAGATGACCATGGGCGTGATCAATGCGGTAGCGGAGTTCGAGCGAGACCTCCTGATCGAGCGCACCCAGGCCGGTTTGGCACGGGCGAAGGCCGAGGGAAAGACGTTAGGCAGACGGCCCAGCTTGGACGAAGAGCAGACCCGACGAGTGCTGTCCCAGCTTGAGGAGGGAAATGCTGTCGCTGCGCTGGCAAGAGAGTTCAACACCAGCCGTCAGACGATCATGCGTGTGAGGGACGCGGAGGTTGAGGCTTAGCAAATGCAGAATTGCGCCAGAATGGCATTTTTGAAGGCGATCCATGAAGGCCGCGTTGAGCATAGTCAGTCTGTTGCTGGTCTTGGCCGTAATAGGTTTTTTGGCCAAGTCACAGCTTGCCGCCACTTCAAAGCCAGTGGCTGTACCTCCTGTAGACGCCAGTGCTTCCCTCCCTGTGACTGCACCGGGCGCGACATCGCAGCAACAAAGCAAAGACATTCAGAAGCAAGTCCAGCAATCGGTTGAAGCTGCGATGCAATCCCGTCGCTCCGACCCAGACGAAAATTGACCCGGTTTGAGCCCAGGTGTTGCCGCCGAAGTGCATGGCGCCAGGGGAGTCAATTTTGATTGACCTGGCGCTACCCGGCCGAGAACGGCGTCGAACCGCGCTCGCCGCATCGTCTCCGGTGGCCGGTGATCTTCGGCGCAGCCGGTCAAACCGGATTCATTGACAACGCCTAGCGAGCGCAGGCCACAGCCAAAGGTGGAAGCGGCAGCCGCTCGTTCCGGCCAGCGCGCCTTTCAAACCTTGTTCGGTCACCAGGATGCAGCAGCTGCCCCCCTCTTGTCGACAACGATGACCATTGCACGTCAGGCTGCTTGCAACATCCCGCCATTCCAGGTAGGGCCTCAGTTGATCAGCCGCCCAGCAACCAGCTGATTGGTGCGGGCAGGCCCTGGTGATGCTTGCGCGGTGGTTGCGCAAAACTACCTCGTGACGCTTTGCCTGGTGCCAATACCCCGAGGGACTCGGCATGGCGTAGGGCACTCGACACGCCGTCCACTACCGGCACCGGTAATTGGCCATGCAGGGTACGCGCCAGCCCTGCCAACGGCGCCCCTGCCAGGATAAGGACTTCTGCACCGTCCTCATCCACGGCTGCATGGCACAGGTCGAGCAAGGCCTGGGCATGGTCCGCCTGTACTTGACCGATTGGGGCCAGTTGCTGATTCAGCGCGCGGATATTGGCAAACCGCGTGGCCAGGCCGTTGGCCTCAGCCGAATGGACGATATCCTTCGTTGGTAGATCAGGCGGCGTTGCGTACGCTGGGAAACAGCGTCGGTGCGCCGCAGGCCAGAAACCGCCCGTGGCCTACGGCCGGATGAAACTCGCCGGCATCCCATAGCACCTTTCCGCGGCACATCGTCAGCGCCGGCCATGCGCGCAGCGCCAACCCTTCGTAGGGGGTGTAGTCGACCGCGTGGTGCAACGCGGCATTCGTGATGACGTGTGGGCTATCGTCCCAGATCACTGGATCGGCGTCGCTGCCTACGGCGATGGTGCCCTTGCGCGGATTGAGCCGTGCGCCGGTAGTCTGGTCGAAGACGTGTGCACATGACGGGTTCACGTCCACCCGGATTGCTATGTTCGGATGGACGTCGATGCGCCCCGGATGCACCGAAACAAGTTTCTGCCTGCCGATCTCGACGACGACTTCCGTCTCAGCGCCCGTGGGTTCAATCACGACCACCTGGCCTTGCACACCACCGGCTGACACGGTCACCCGCAAGTCAGTGGGGCGAATGCCGTACAGGACCCGCGCGCCGTCCTGCGCTTCGGCAAGACCGGCTACAGGCCAATGATGACCCAATGCATCAACACCCTCTCCGGCGTCGATGTGCCTGACGATCCCTTCGATCAGATTCATCGATGGCGAACCAATGAACTGTGCGACAAACGGGTTGACGGGTCGATCGAAAAGTTGCAGTGGGGTTCCGATCTGTTCAATACGCCCGTCACACATCACGACGATGCGGTCCGCCATCGTCATGCCCTCGATCTGGTCGTGTGTGACATAAACCGTGGTGGTCTTCAACCGCTGGTGCAACGATTTGATCTCCGCTCGCATGGCAACCCGCAGCTTGGCATCGTGGTTTGACAGGGGTTCGTCGAACAGAAACACCTTCGGATCCCGGACGATGGCGCGGCCCATGGCCACGCGCTGGCGCTGTCCGCCGGAGAGTTCACGGGGAAAACGACCTAGCAACGGAGCCAGATTCAGAATACGCGCGGCATTGTCCACGTGCTGGTCGATCTGGTCATGTGGTGCCTTACGCAGCTTCAGACTGAATGCCATGTTGTCGCGCAGCGTCATGTGCGGATACAGCGCGTAACTCTGGAAGACCATCGCGATGTCGCGATCCTTCGAGTCCAGATCATTGATCACACGGCCATCGATGCGAATTTCGCCGCCATCAATTTCTTCGAGCCCCGCGAGCATGCGCAGAAGCGTCGATTAGCCACAACCCGGCGGTCCAACGAGAACTACGAACTCACCGTCGGCAATGTCAAATCCTATGCGATAAAG
This sequence comes from Burkholderiaceae bacterium, assembly GCA_039934375.1. Lineage (GTDB taxonomy): Bacteria > Pseudomonadota > Gammaproteobacteria > Burkholderiales > Burkholderiaceae_C > CAISIP01. The sequence continues at coordinate 2,579 of JBDTMH010000180.1, forward strand.
AATCTGCGTCTTTCCAAAACGCTTGTCGATGTTGTTGAATGAAATCGAGGCCATGGTAGGTGTCTCTAAAGCGAATCCGAGCGTTGAGTCGATACCAATCGGCTAAGTTGCAAGTCGGCGGGCGGCGACACAGCGCGGTACGCTTGCGCCGCCCGGCCAGCATCAGGGCAGGGTCAAGGCCGGTCCGCCACGGCTGTGCGATTGCTGTCGGTAGCCAATGCGAAGGCGCGCGCCACGGCCTTCGCGGGTGTGTTTTCGATGGCAATCTCGACGGTATGGCGTTCGTCGAGGTATTTACCGTCCTGCAGGCACGGGATGATACGGTCGGCCCAGCCGCCCGAGCCCTGGAGAATCACGACCGGACGCGCCTCGGCATAGGCGATCGTCAGTTCATTGAGTGTTCCGCAACTGCCGCCGATCATGATCAACGCGTCACATGCGCGCGCTGTCAGCAGGTTGCGGGCACGCCCGAGTCCGGTCGGGAACACCACGTCAACAAAGGCGTTCGCGGTCTTGGGGTCCATGGCGGGGAGAAAGCCGATGGTGAGGCCGTCTGCGGCCTTGGCACCGCGCGATGCTGCCTCCATGACCCCAAAACGGCCGCCGGTGACGACCACGCCGCCGCGTTCGGCAATCAGTTTGCCGACCTCCTCGGCCGCTGCCATGGTCCGGTCCGAGACGACGTCGTTCTCGTGTTGTTCGTTCTTGCCGATCACGCCAATGGTTACGCGCATGCTTTGTTTCTCCTAGTGTTGACGATGGTTGAAGTGGGTTGCCAAACGGGTCTGCATCAGGATAAGACGCTCCTGCGCCTGGTCTCGGCTGGCGGCTAACAGCCCCTGAATGCCGGGCGCCGCGATCGCAAAACTCGCTGATACGGTGCCGTACAGAGCCGCCTGCAACGGCTCCCCAGTCAGATGCATGCCAGCCAGGAAGCCGCCGCAGAATGCGTCGCCGGCCCCGGTCGGGTCGACAACCACCGCGCCAGGCAATGCCGGGATGTCAATAGGCGCCGACGCCGCTGGCATGATGCGGCTGCCCAGCGCGCCCCGCTTGAGCACGATGCACTGCGCGCCCTGGCGCTGCATATGGGCCAGGGTGGCCGCAATGGTCTGGCCAGGGTTGGACTTGGCAACATCGTCTTCGCTCGGCAGTATGGCGTTGATCTGTGCGAACAGGCGGGTCGCATCATCGCGTTCGAGCGTACGTTCGTCGTACCACGGGGAGTCGACCTGCAGCCAGGCGCGGGTCTCTTGACGCATTCGGTTCGCAATGGCATGGTGCCGTTGCACTGGCATCGCAGCGCCATGCAGCGCGGCGATGGCGGGCAACCAATCGTCCGGTAAGTCCGCGTCGTCAGGGGCAAATTCGGTCCATATAGCATATCGCGTGTCGACGCTGGCGATGCTGTAGTCGATGAACCGTTGGCGCTCGTGCGGCGCAATGCCGGCAATGGCATCGGGTGGAAATGCGCGCACTCGGCTGCCGTCGGGACGGTAGCAAAACGCTACGTTCATGCCGTGGCGCGAGGCCAGGCGCCGGATGCCCTCGGTGCGCAAACCGCGCGCCGCAAGCATCTCCAGACACGCGGCTGGGAAATCTGTGCCGGCACGCGACACCAACCCCACATGGTCGTGCCAGATGTGCGCACCCAGGGCCGAATACAGCACGTTGCCGCCGTAACTCTGCGGCAACTGATAGCCCTCAGCCGTCAGGACGTTGTCCAGCGTCAGGCTGCCGGCGCAGACGAGCAGGTCGGGCGTCATTTCACCGAGCCCGGCGCGAGCCCAATCAACAAGTAACGTTGGCCGAGAAACGCCACCATCAATGCGGGAATGATCGCGAGGATGGTGGCTGCGGCCAACTCACCCCAGCTCACATACACCTCGCCGACAAAGGTCGAGATCGCCACTGGAACTGTGTAGGAGCTCGATTTGGACAGGATGACCGCAAACAGAAACTCGTTCCACGACGTGATGAAAGCGAAGATCGCCGACGCAGCCAGCGCACCCTTTGCAATCGGCAGCACCACCAGGCGGAAGATCTGCCAGTGGCTGGCGCCATCGAGCACTGCGGCCTCTTCAATTTCTGGCGGAATCTCGTCGAAGAAGCTTTTGGTCATCCATAACACGATGGCGACGCTGAAAACGCTGTGCGTCAGGGCGATCGCGCCGAGATGGCCCAGCAGGCCGGTTTGCTGGAATAACAGGTAGTAGGGGATGACCAGTGCGACCGGGGGCATCATCCGGAACGACAACATCCAGTAGGACCAGGCAACAGACTTCGGTTTGCGCCGACCCGACAATCCGAACGCGCCGAGCGTGCCTATCGCCAGCGCAATAGCCGTGGAAATGCCGGCGACGATCAGGCTGTTGCCGATGAAGGTTGCAAATTTGCCCGAACCGCTGAGTACATTGGCGTAATTGGACAGTGTCGGCGTGAAGTCGAATACCGTTGGAGGCCAGGTGAAGATGTCGCGCCGCAGCTTGAACGAGATGACCAGTACCCACAAAATCGGCGACAGGAATAGAAACAGAACCAGTACACAGGCGGCGTAGACGCTGATGTTGTAGAGCCTGCGTTTCATTTGCGATCGTGCGGCCGCCCGGGCCGGCTGTTCAACTTGACCATCACCAGCGCCAGCGCGCAAACGGCCAGCAACATCAATGTCGCAACGGCCGAGCCATATCCGATGTCGAAGAAATTCATCGAGGTCTGGTAGACAAGATAGGAAATGGTTTCTGTACTGTCGCCCGGCCCCCCGGCGGTGGTGGCGTAGATCAGGTCAAACACCTTGATCGCGTCGATGACGCGAAAGATGGCCACCGTCATCACGATCGGCGTAAGCAGTGGCAGCGTGACATACCAGAAACGCGATAGCGGTCCGGCACCGTCGATTCGCGCGGCCTCGAACAACTCGGATGGAATAACCTGCAACCCGGCCAGCACGAACAACACGACGAATGGTATCCATTGCCAGGCGCTGATGACGACCACTGCGTGCAGCGCGAATGCTGGATCAGCCAGCCACAAGGGCGGCTCCAGCCAGCCCGCCAGTTGAAGCGCATATTTGACAATGCCGAAGTCGTCCGACAGGAACAGCCGCCAGATCATGCCGGCGAAGACCGGCGCGATCATCATTGGAGCCAGGAAAAGGGTGCGCACCAGACCCAGGCCCCGCAACCGGTGGTTGAAGAGCAGCGCAATACCCACTCCCGCCACCAACTGCAGTGCCACGCTCTCGACCAGGAACGCACCGGTGGTTCCCATGGATCTCCAGAAATGGCTGTCCGTCATCAGCTGCTGGTAGTTTCCCAAGCCGACGAAACGCCACTGGTCCGACTGTGTGAGCTTCCAGTCGAACAGGCTCACACTGACCAGACCGAGCAACGGCAGCGCGATGAGCAGCAGGCTAAGCAGGCCTGCCGGCAACAGGAACAGCGCAGCCGGCAGCCGCGAGCGCATTCGCAAATTCATTCGTTCAGTCTGGTGCCGAAAATAAAGAGCAACAGGGCCCGCGGGATCTACTTCAGCATCGGATGGCCGGCATCCCCAATGATCTTGCGCACCTTGTCGTTGGCGAGTTTCAATGCTTCTTCGGGACTGTTCTTGCCCAGTGCAGCATTGTTGAGCTCCAGGCCCAGCGCCTCCTCAATCTGCGGATAGAAGGGGTACCGTGGCCGGTAGTCCGGAAAGACCTGCCCGGCGCGTTCTGCAGCCACCACTTCAGTGACCCAAGGGTAGAGCTTTTGCACCGCCGGGTCCTGCAACGCGGAGTACCGCACCGGCGTGCCGTTTAGCATGGCCAGACGAGTCTGCACCTTGGCGCTGGTCAGCCACTTGATGAAAGTCCAGCTGTCCTCGATCTTTTTTGTCTTGGCGTTGATGCCCAACGCCCAGCCACCAAACGGAATGACCGGCGGTGTCGCCGCGGTGAGCCGCGGCATGGTGGTGTAGCCGACCTTGCCGGCGATCACGGACACGTCCGGTTTGGCAAATTCTGACCCATTGATCGAGAACGTCGGGGCCATGGCCAGCCGACCGGACTGCATGGACACAGTCTGGTCATTCCAGTGGTAGCCAATAGCGCCGTTGGGCGCATATTTCAACCATTCAAGATAGTGCTTGAGCACGGTCAGCGCTTCGGGTGAATCCAGCGTGGGCGTGAAATCGGTCGGTGGATTCTTCAGCAATCGGCCTCCCGCACCCGTATAGGTCGCGAGGAACCAGGAGGTGATAGGGCCGCCACGCTGGTACGGCATGGCAATGCCGTACTGATTTTTTGCCTTGTCGGTCAGCTTCTTTGCTGCGGCATCCACATCATCCAGCGTCACCGGTGCCTTCAGTCCAGCTTGGTCGAACAGGTCCTTGCGGTAGAAGTTGAGGAAGTAGTAGGCGCCGAATGGCATGCTCCAGGTCTTGCCTTCCCATTTCGACAACGCATTGAATGCGCCGGGCAGGATGTCGGCTGCGTCGGCTGGCTTGATGTCACGCGCGATGAGGTCGTCGAGTGGCCGTACATAACCGTTCTTGGCCCATTCGCCAAGCCAGATGATGTCCTGCGCATAAATGTCGGAGTTGCTTGTGCCACTAACGAAATCGGCAATCGATCGCTGACGCACCTGCGGGTAGGGCAGTACCTGCAGATCAACCTTGATCCCGGTCTCTTTGACGAAGTCCGGCACCAGGGTCTCGATCAGTTTGAAGCTCGAGACCGCCGTCACAACGATGCTGCGCTCCTGGGCTGCCACACCCGACATGCCAGTGACCGTTGCCACGCCGGCGAGCGCGACCAGGAAGCGGCGGCGCGCTGTGCGTCTGGCGTTGCTTCCGTGGGAAAAGATTGCGCTGAAGTAATTCATGATCGTTGTCCTTTCTGTTCGTCAAAAGATAGTTGCGCGGCGGGAAAAAGCGATGACTGCATGGCGACGCGATGGGGGTATCTCGTCATCGCCGGAAGACTTCCTCGAGGTCAACCTCGTCAGACGAGGCGTCGAGTTTGAGACTGGATTCGATATGCTGCAGATGGCCGAGCATCAGCTTTTCTGCGCGTGCCCGGTCGCGATGCGAAATGGCGTCGATGATCTGGCCGTGTTCGTCCGCCAGGCAGGTGGAGGCGGTAGGCGCGTCGTAGAGGAAGATGATCAAACACGTCAGCGACGCAAGCTCAAACATGCTGCGAATGAATGCTGAGTTGCCGCCGAGCTCGGCCAGCAATGTGTGGAACTCGCCCGACAGACGCACGATGGCGCGTTTGTCGTTGCGCCGTCGCGCGTCGATCTCGAGTTCATGGTGCTGGTGCAGCCGTGCGACGCTTTCGGGCGTCAACGTGTCAATCAGTCGGCGCAACACGGCGGGTTCGATCACGTGGCGTGCCTCGAACACGTCGTGCGCCTGTTCGATGGAAGGCTTGGCCACAAACGCGCCACGTTGCGGGTACAGATTGACAATCTGCTCATGCGCCATTCGGTTGAGCACCTCGCGCACGCGGGCGCGGCTTACGTCGAAGATCTCGGCTAGCCGTTCCTCTGCCAGTTTGGTCCCGGGTGGCAGACGGTGTTCAAGGATGGCACCATAAATGCGCTCGTAAACTGCGTCGTTGAGGTTTTCGTTTTCCTGCTGGGTCGGCGTCGTCGTCAGAATCTGCTTCTTGGTCATGGCCTTGACCTGAGGCAGCGCATCGCCAGTGCGACCAGTTGCGGCGGCAGAGGCTTCTGTTGTGCCAGGCGAACGCTTCCGCGGGCCAATAGACGCTTGCTTGTGCATGCCTGTCAGGCCCATTCGAAAAGTTGTCCCCAGCCACGAACAGAGCGCGGGTCACGCCCAAGTGCACGCAACATTCCCCACATTGTGGTGCTCACGGTATCGAGCAGGGGAATGCTCCATTTTTCTTCGAGCCGGTGCGCCATATCGGCCGCGCGCAGATTGGTGCAAAAGGTAGTGATTGCCTGCGGCGCGCAGCCGCTGACGTCCGCCACCATCGCTTCTAGCTGCGCTGGTTCGACCAGCGCGAAGTCGTGGTTTACACGGATGTCCAGATGGCGTTCGGCCACCACGTCGACGCCACTCGCACGGTAGTTGTCGACGATGCGCCGCTGCACATCCGCGGTGTACGGCGTTATCAGCGCCAGCCGGGTGATGTGGCGGAGGGCCAGCAATTCGTTTAGGGCCAGTACCGCGGTGGTCGCACGGATGCCGGTGCGTTCATGAATGCGCTCGACCAGACGCGCGTCGCGGTCAAAACCCAACCAGCCCGCGGCAGTGCCACTCCAGCCGATCACATCGACCCGGGCGTCTGCCAGCAATTCAGCAGCCGCAAGGACGGGGCCATCGTCGAATTGCCCCATCGACAGATCGGACAAGGAAATTTCGGTGACCTTGAAACGCGCGAAATGCACACTGCAACTCGGCAGCGTGGCGGCTAGCGCACTCGTCAAAGGCTCGAGCGCAGTGTTAGAAGACGGCGTCAAGACACCTAGCCGAATGGGTTTGTCCATGGATCGCGTTGTCGTCTTGTCGCGTTTGATGGCTTGTCGAAATTGAAGTCGAAACTAATTGTGCATATTGGCATATTTATTGTCAACATAATTGACGACATTGTGTCGAGAGTAAATGAGTTGTCTAGTTCATAGCAAGTAGTCTGTCCAATTTGTGGAGCGCGATGCAGGTCGCCCCCTTAAGACGAATGACACTTTCTTTGTCTCCCACGCATGACCGTGGCGCTCTATCTTTCGTCGAGCCTGAGCGCGCGAGATCTTCAGCCACTGGTAGGGTTTGGTGGCCAGGCAAAACACCATTACCAAGCGCGCCAGCGGGAATCCGACCCCGTGCGCCTGGGTGCTGGGCTGGGGATAAACCGCCTGATTCTGCGGCGTATCCGGCAT
>JBDTMH010000181.1:0-9409 GCA_039934375.1 Burkholderiaceae bacterium
CCCTTGGCCGCATGCAGCGTGGACAGCGTGACGACGTTCTGGTCGGTCTCGCGTTCACTGATGGTGGAGAGCAGCGAGATCGTCTGCGCCACCTCGAGCAGATTCTTGACCTCGCCGGACGTGGTCACCCCAGCGCTGTCGTCGATCTTGCCGCCGCAACGCGCCGCCATCCAGTCGCAGAATTCCATCACGTGGGTCCAGCGTGTGGCCGCGACCTTTTCGCTGTCTTCGCCGTCATACAGGTGCTTCTCGTAGCCGATCTCGGCAAGCCAATCGGTCAGGAAGCCACGTGCGGCGTCGGCGCCTTCGGTGTGCCTTGCGCGGAATTCCAGGTCGTTCACATAACGGCCGAACTCATGCAGGCTTGCGATCGCGCGCGCCGGCAACATGCTGCCCAGGCTGGAACTGAACAAGGACTGAAACAGGCTGAGCTTGAATTTGGAGGCGAACACGCCGAGCTGCCCCAGTGACTGATGGCCGATGCCACGTTTCGGGGTCGTCACTGCGCGCAGGAAGGCCGGGTCGTCGTCGTTGTTGACCCACAGGCGAAACCAGGCGCACAGGTCCTTGATCTCGGAGCGATCGAAGAAGCTCTGACCACCCGAGACCTTGTACGGAAGCTGCGCCTTGCGCAGCGCCTGCTCCAGCACCCGGGACTGGAAGTTGGTGCGGTACAGCACCGCAAAATCGCGCAATTCCAGGCTCTGCGGCTGGCCGCTACTGGTGATCGTGGTACCGGCACGCAGGCTCTGAATGCGCGCCACCGCACGTTCGGCCTCGTGCTCCTCGTGGTCGGCATCGACGATACGTACCGGCTCGCCTTCACCCAGGTCGCTCCACAGATTTTTCGGAAACAGCTTGGGGTTGGGGCCGATCACGTTGTTGGCCGCGCGCAGGATGGCCGAGGTCGAGCGGTAGTTCTGCTCCAGCTTGATCACCTTGAGAGCAGGAAAATCGATCGGCAGCTGGCGCAGGTTGTCCAGCGTCGCGCCGCGCCAGCCATAGATCGACTGATCGTCGTCGCCCACCGCTGTGAACCGCGCATCCTTGCGCCCGGTTCCGCCGACCAGCAACTTGAGCACACTGTACTGGGTGGCGTTGGTGTCCTGGTATTCGTCGACCAGCACATGGCCCAGCAAGGATTGCCATTTCTGCCGGACTTCGGGATGTTCCTGCAGCAGCTTGAGCGGCAGGCCGATGAGATCGTCGAAATCAACGCTCTGGTAAGCCGTCAGGCGCTCTTCGTAACGCGCCATGATGCTTGCGGTGATGCGTTCGTTGTCGTCGGTCGCCTGTGCCGCCGCCTGAGCGGCATTGAACCCCAAGTTCTTCCAGCGGCTGATAGCCCACTGCCACTGTCGCGCGGTCGCAGTATCGATGCTGCCGCCACAGTCCTTGAGCACGCCGGTCACATCGTCACTGTCCAGGATCGAGAACTGCTGCTTCAGGCCCAGCACCTGCCCGTCCTGGCGCAGCATGCGCACGCCCAGCGCATGGAAGGTGCAGACGACGAGTTCCCGGGCCGCGTTGCCGACCAGCGCTTTGGCGCGTTCGCGCATCTCGGCAGCGGCCTTGTTGGTGAAAGTGATAGCCGCGATCCGTTTCGGCTCCATGCCGTTCTGGATCAGCCGCGCGATCTTGTGCGTGATGACGCGCGTCTTGCCTGATCCGGCGCCAGCCAGCACCAGACAAGGGCCATGCAGATAGTTGACAGCTTCTTGTTGGGCAATATTCAGGCCGGAGGGAGCGGTGGACGCAGCAGACATTCAGGGTAGACAGACGGGACAAAAGCGGGGTTGCCGCCAATCATACCGAGGCCTTGCCCGGCCCGGCCTCGGCGACAATCCGAGAGTGCTGCAAGTCCTGCTCGTCACCTTCCCTTTCTTTGCCCTCGTATTGACGGGTTATGTCGCCGCACGCAGCGGTCTGCTGCGGCTGGACGCGATCCCGGGCCTGAACAGCTTTGTGCTGTACTTCGCGCTGCCATGCCTGCTGTACCGATTCGGCTCGACCACGCCAACCGGGCAGTTGCTGGACCCGGGTGTGTTCTTCACCTACCTGCTCTGCGCGCTGGTACTGGTGGGCTTCGTCGTCACGGTCAGCATGAACCGGCGCATCGGCTGGAACGACGCGGCCTTTGGCGCGCTGGTGGCGGCGTTCCCCAATACCGGGTTCATGGGTGTGCCTTTGCTGGTGGCACTGCTCGGGCCGGCTGCTGCGGGTCCGGCCATCGCCACCATCATGGTCGACCTGCTGGTGACTTCGTCGCTGTGCGTGGCCTTGTCGCGGCTGGACGGTGCCGGCGTGCACGGGTTCGCGGTTGCCGCCCGCAATGCCTTGCGTGGCGTGTTGGTGAACCCGATGCCGTGGGCGATTTTGCTGGGCGCGCTGGCTTCGTTCGTCGAGCTGCGCCTGCCGGGGCCGGTCAATCAGGTGATCGCTCTGCTGGCCGACGCCGCGTCGCCGGTGGCGCTGTTCACGATCGGCGCGGTTCTGGCCCGATCCCAGACCATCACGGCGTCCGACGGCGCCCACCCGCTGCCAATGCGTGACTACGTGCCGGTGGCCATCATCAAGCTGGTCGTACATCCGCTGCTGGTGCTGCTGGTGGGCATCGGTGCAATCCAGCTCGGTGTGCCGCTGGACCGGTTTGCGCTGACCGTCATCGTGCTGGTCGCCGCGTTGCCCAGTGCCAGTAATGCCTCGATCCTGGCCGAGCGCTTCGGCGCCAACAACGGCCGTATCGCGCGCATCATCCTGCTGTCGACCGCGGCAGCATTCCTCAGCTTTTCGGCGACGGTCGCCTTGCTGGTGGGGCCGCGCTGACACAGGCATGAGGTCGGTGACAAAACGCGAACCCCCATCCCTGGTCGAAAGATCGGCCTGGCCGGCCTGGAGCCTGGCGGCGCTGGTGTTGGTGTTGTCGCTGGGGATCGGTGCCAGTGGATTGGCCCGGTGGCAGCTGGCCCGGGTGGAGACCGAGCGCGAAGTCGTGGCCCGTCTCGCGCAAGACCGTGCCCAGACATTGCAGCTCGGTGTCGAGCGCATGCTGGCCATCAACCACGCGCTCGCGGCCATGGTCCATCAGGGTGAGGGCGAGATCGCGCACTTCGAGTCGGCTGCCGCGCAATTGCTGACGGGCAACGGCGCTCTGCTGGCCGTGTCGGTGTCGCCGCACGGGGTGGTACGGTATGTCGCCCCGTTCAAGGGCAACGAGAGCCTGCTGGGCTTCGACCAGCTGAACGACCCGGCCCAGCAGCGCGAGGCGATTTTCACCCGCGACACCGCGCGATTGACGCTGGCCGGACCGCTGCAGTTAGCGCAGGGCGGTATCGGTATCGTCAGCCGCCTGCCGATCTTTCTGAACGATAGGCAAGGACAGCCGCAGTTCTGGGGTTTCACCAATGTAGCGGTACGGATAGCCGATCTGCTGGGCAATATTCGCCTGGGCGAGTTGCCCGACCGGGGTTACAACTACCGTTTGTGGCGGTTGCATCCGGAAAGCGGCAAGTCGCAGGTGATTGCGGCCTCGGCGGCCGGCGTGCTGCACGACCCGGTGCGGCGCAGCCTGGAAGTGCCGGGCGGAGCCTGGAATCTGGACGTGGCGCCGGTGCGGGGCTGGGTTGATATCGGGACGCTGGTATCGGTGTCCGGTGCAATCCTGCTGGTCAGCCTGTTGCTCGCGGTGTTGGCCCAGCGTTTGGTCATCAACCGGCGCCAGCAACAGGTGCTCGAAGCGCAGGTACGGGAGCGCCAACTGGAGCTGCTGGCCGCCCGGCACCAGTTGCACTCGGTGGTCGAAGCCATCCGCGATCCGATCTTCGAGATGGGTTTGGATGGTATCTATCACAGCTGTCATGCGCCGGACCGCAGCGTGTTGCCGGTGCCGGCCGAGGCGCTGATCGGCAGATCGGTATTCGATGTGCTGCCCCAAAGCGCGGCGGAAACCACGATGGAAGCCCTGCGCTGCGCTCAGGTCGAGGGATTTTCCCAGGGCGAGGAATATTCTCTGACGCTGGCCCAGGGAACACGCTGGTTCGAGTTGTCGGTGGCGCGCAAGGAGACCGATGCCTTGGTGCCGCGTTTCGTGGTGATGACGCGGGACATCACAGGCAGCAAGAGTGCCAAGAGCGAGATCCGCCGGCTGGCGTTCTACGATCCCTTGACGGAGTTGCCGAACCGGCGCCTGCTGCAGGACCGGCTCGAACACGCGCTGATGCGCAGCGAGCGTAATCGTCGCCATGGTGCGCTGCTGCTGATCGATCTGGACAATTTCAAGGCCCTCAACGACACCTCGGGCCACGACAAGGGGGATCTGCTGCTCAAGCAGGTCGCACTGCGACTGGCAGCATGTGTGCGCGACAGCGACACGGTGGCCCGTCTCGGTGGCGACGAGTTCGTGGTGCTGATCGACGACGCAGGAGCGATCCCGGGCGATGTGATCGCCATGGCCCGCACCGTCGCCGACAAGGTGCTGGCGCAGCTGGGCGAGCCGTTCGATGTCGATGGCCGCGTCCATCGCAGTGGCTGCAGCATCGGTGTGTCGCTGTTCGGTTTCGAGACCTTGAGCGGCGAGGAGATTCTCAAGCGCGCCGACGTGGCCATGTACCAGGCCAAAGGGGCGGGGCGCAATACCGTGCGCTTCTTCGATCCAGCCATGCAGTCTGCCGTCGAGGCGCGCGCGGCAATGGAGGCGGACCTGCGTCTGGCATTGGCGCAGAACGCGTTCACACTGCATTTTCAGCCCCAGGTCGGTGGCGCTGGCGTGGTGTTCGGTGCCGAAGCCTTGTTGCGCTGGACCCATCCGCAGCGCGGTCCGGTATCGCCGGCGGAATTCATCCCGGTGGCCGAGCAGTCGGGCCTGATTGTCGATATTGGTGAATGGGTGTTGCAAAGCGCCTGCGCGCAGCTCGCGCGCTGGGCCGGCATGCCCGGTTTCGCGGATCTGGCATTGGCGATCAATGTCAGCGTGCACCAGTTCCGCCAGGCCGATTTCGTCGACAAGGTCCGGCGCGCGTTGCAGGCCCACGGTGCTGTGCCGGCGCAGCTCAAGCTGGAGATCACCGAGAGCATGTTCGCCTATGACCTGGAGAGCATCATCAACAAGATGCAGCAACTCAAGGCGCTGGGAGTGGGATTCTCGCTGGATGATTTCGGCACCGGTTATTCGTCGCTCAGCTATCTGCGCCGTCTGCCGCTGGACCAGCTCAAGATCGATCAGTCGTTCGTGCGCGAGGTGTTGACCGATCCCAACGACGCGGCGATTGCGCGCACCATCATCGCGCTGGGTCAAAGCCTGGGCCTGACAGTGATTGCCGAGGGTGTCGAACTGCAGGGTCAACGCGATTTCCTGGCCGAATTCGGCTGCGATTGCTGCCAGGGCTACCTGATCAGCCGGCCGCTGGCGATCGAGGCTTTCGATGGCTTCGTCCTGGCGCAACCGAAGCCAGAACCGGACACAGCCTGAACGGTGTGCCCACCGACCTACGCGGCCGGCACCATTCTCAGATTGTCAGCGGATCCACATCGACCGCCCAACGCAGCAGACCGCGGCCCGCTTCGCCTTGACGTGTGTGATGCAGCACGTCGTGCCAGGCCGCCAGGAAGTTCTGCAACGCCAGGCGCGACGGGCTTTCCACCAGCATCTGGGCGCGTTCGACGTTGGCAACCCGCTGCACCACCATCGGCACCGCCGGGTACAGCGTGACCCGGTCGAAGCCGGGAACGGCGGTCAGTTGCCCGGTGGCTGCGGCGCTGGCAGCGGTCAGAAAACCCTGAGCCGCTTCCTGGCTGCGCGCCTCGGCCCGCAACAGCGCCTGAAACGCGAAGGGCGGCAGCGCTGCATTTTCCCGGTCCCGCAATTGCTGGGCAGCGAAGGCCGGGTAGTCGTGCCGCTTGAGCGCCTCGAACAAGGGGTGTTGGGGCTGGAAGGTCTGAATCCACATCTCACTCTGACCGCTGATCGCCGCGTCCCGTCCGGCACGGCCTGCGGCCTGCATCAGCAGGCTGAACAGCCGCTCGGGTGCGCGGAAGTCACTGGAGAACAATGCGTTGTCGGGATTGACCGCCGCCACTAGCGTGATGCGCCGGAAATCATGGCCCTTGGCCACCATCTGTGTGCCCACAAGCACGTCGACCTCGCCTGAATGCACCTGGGCCAGTTGCTCCTGAAGGCTGCCGGATTGGCGCGTGCTGTCGGCATCGATGCGGGCCACGTGCACCGGTGTTCCGTCGGGGTTTTGCGCGGTTTGCGAGCCGGGCCGGCGTACATCTGCCAACAGTTCGACCAGGTGCTCCTGCAGGCGTTCGGTGCCGCGCCCGATCGCCGCGATGTCCAGGTTGCCACACTGCGGGCAGGCGCGTGGCACCGGCTCGGCAAAGCCGCAATGGTGACAGCGCAGGCTGCGATCGATCTTGTGAAAGACCCGGAATGCGCTGCAATGCGGGCAGGCACTTTTCCAGTCGCAGGCACTGCATTGCAGCACCGGCGCGTAGCCGCGTCGGTTCAGGAACACCAGGCTTTGTTCACCGGCCGCGACGCGCTGCTTGATCGCATCCAGCAGCGGCGGTGCGATGACCGCGCGCCGCGGCTGGTGGTTCATGTCAACCCGGCGCACCAGCGGCAGCCGGGCCTGCTCACCAATGCGGCTGGGCATCTCCAGGCGTCGGTAGCGGCCGCCTTCGGCGGTCGGCCGGCTGTGATGCCAGCTCTCCAGCGCGGGCGTGGCCGAACCCAGGATCACCTTCGCGCCCTGTAGTCGGCCACGGTAGACAGCCAGGTCGCGCGCTGAATAGCGGGCGCCTTCTTGCTGCTTGTAACTCGGGTCGTGCTCCTCGTCGACAACGATCAGTGCCAGACGCGGCATCGATGCGAACACCGCCATGCGGGTGCCCAGCACGATGCGGGCCGTGCCCAGATGTGCCGCGAGCCAGCTGCGCAGGCGCTGTGGGTTGGTCATTCCGCTGTGCAGCGACACCACCGCGTCGTCGCCGTACAGCGGGCCGAAGCGCTGGCGGAAGCGGTCCTGCAGCTGCGGCGTCAGGTTGATCTCGGGCACCATCACCAGCGCCTGTGCGTCGGGTTGGCGCGTCAGCAACTCCTGGACACATTGCAGATATACCTCCGTCTTGCCGCTGCCGGTGGCACCGAACAACAGAAAACAGCCGTCGGATTGGCGGATCTGCTCCATCACGGCGTGTTGCTCGGGACTCAAGGTCGGTCCGCTGGCGTCGGTTGCGGGGTCGGCAATGGCCACGGGTTGCGCCAGCTTGCGCAGGCGGCGCTGCAGTTGCTGCGCACTGAGGTCGCGCAACTGTGGCGGCAGTGCCGCGAGGGCCACCTCGCCGACGGCCCGCTGGTAGTAGGCGGCGGCAAACGCGACCAGGCGGCGCCAGGCGTCGGCCAGTGGCGGCAATTCGTCCAGCGCTGCAATAACCGAGCGCAGCTTGTCCGCGTCCGCCACAGTCCCGGCAGTATCGCCGTCCCACACGACTCCAAGCGTCTCGCGTTTGCCCAGCGGGACTCGCACCAATGTCCCGGGCGCCAGTGGCTGCACACTTTGATAGGTCAGCGCGGTGCCGATCCGGCTATGAGCTGGCGTCTGAATGAGGACGGGGATCAGATGCACGATGCGGCGCTGTCGGTTGGGGCTGTTTGTTGAAGTGAACTTGTGAAGTGCCGCTTAAGTACTTGATCCATATGAACTTTAGAGGTCATCCAATTTTTCTGTGGATAACTTTGTTGATATCCGCGCAGCGTCGGCGTCAAAGCCTTGTAAACAAAGGCTTTAGCTGGATTGCCCAGCAATAAAGCAAACGCGCAATATTCATACTAATCAACAACTTACGTGAGCTATGGCTTTGGTAGCAAAATGCAACCAGGGTGCCAGGCCCTTGCGCAGTGCAGCAATAATTTTGTGAATAAGTCAGGGTTCACCAACCTTGATCGCCGCCATTTGTCAAGCCTGCGCAGGTGCTCCGTCACTGGCGCACAACACGCGACGCAGCATGCACTGCGTCGACAAGCGCTGCTACGTTTTCAGGAGGGGTGTGCTGGCTGATGCCATGCCCGAGGTTGAAGATGTGGGTCGGTCCGACCTGATCCGGGTCATCGGCAGGCGCTTTGTGCGGGGCACCGAAACTCGTCAGCGTGCGCACGACTTCGGCCTGGATCTGCTGCGTGCCGGCAAACAACACATTCGGATCGATATTGCCCTGCAAGGCCTTGCCGGGCCCATTTGCCGTGCCGCACACCAGTGCGCGCGCCTGTTCGAGGTTGACGGTCCAGTCCACCCCCAGCACATCGCAGTCGAGCCGGGCCATCTCGGGCAACCACAAGCCGCCACCCTTGGTGAAGACGATGCGCGGAATCACGGCGCCGGCATGTACGCGCTTGAGCTGGGCCAGCACCCGGGCCGTATAGGCCAGACTGAACTGCTGGAACGCGCCGTCCGCCAGCACACCGCCCCAGCTGTCGAAAATCATCACGACCTGCGCGCCGGCCTCGATCTGTGCGTTCAGATAACGCGCCACGGCGTCGGCGTTGACCGACAGGATCTGGTGCATCAGGTCCGGGCGCGCATACATCATGGTCTTGACCAGCCGGTAGTCGCTCGAGCCGGCACCTTCGACCATGTAACAGGCCAGCGTCCACGGGCTGCCGGAGAACCCGATCAGCGGCACCCGGCCGCCAAGCGCATGGCGGATCGACGTGACGGCATCGAAGACATACCGCAGCTTGTCCATGTCCGGTACCTGCAATGCGGCGACGGCCGCCTCGTCGCGCACCGGGCGGGCGAATCGGGGGCCTTCGCCCAGTGCAAAGCTCAGGCCCAGGCCCATCGCATCGGGCACGGTCAGGATGTCGCTGAAAAGAATGGCCGCGTCAAGCGGATAACGCTCCAGCGGCTGCAAGGTTACTTCGGTCGCGTAGTCGGTATTGGTGGCCAGGCCCATGAAGCTGCCGGCCCGGGCGCGGGCCGCACGGTACTCCGGCAGGTAACGGCCAGCCTGGCGCATCAGCCATACCGGCGTGTAATCGGTCGCCTGGCGCATGCATGCGCGCAAAAAAGTGGTGTTCTGAAGGGGGGCGAAGGGCGTCCCCGGGCTGGTCTGGGTCATCCGGCTATTGTGGCAGCTAGCCTGCGCCCGGCCCCGCCTGCGCTACGCGCCAGCGGTCGGCACAACGGCCCGGCGTGCACCGCCGCGCAGCGTGGAATCAGACTACGCTGAGCGGTGCCGGCTGCGACGCCGCAAACAATGCAGCGCTCTCGCTGCAGCGCCCATCAACGGACTCGGACCACCAATCCGATTCCAGCTGCTGCCATGTTTCGGGCGCGGCGGCCGCGAAATCGGTCGGCGCGGCGTCCCCTGCGGGATCAGCCGTGTGCGGATCATGTCCGCTGTTTCC
>JBDTMH010000182.1:0-9171 GCA_039934375.1 Burkholderiaceae bacterium
CTCCTGGGTTGTTGGCGTGCGCTAAGCTCGGTATCTAGATTATCCAGCGCCGGTGGCGTATACCCCGACAAGGCATGGCCGTGGACACTTCAGTCTTTGACTTTCCTACCATTGACGCCATCCGCGCCAACCGAGCGCGGCTGGGCGAGCACATTGTCACGACGCCGGTGCGCCAGTTGCACGATCCGGCGCTGCAGCGTGCCGTCGGCGCGCTGACACGCGTCTGGCTCAAGGAGGAACTGTTTCAGCATACCGGCAGCTTCAAGCCGCGCGGCGCGCTGTCGGTGATGCTCGATCTCGACGCCGCAGCGCTGGCACGTGGCGTGACCGGCGTCTCGGCTGGCAACCACGCGATCTCGCTCGCCTATTGCGCGCAGGTGCTGGGAACCAGCGCCAAGGTGGTGATGCCGAAAAGCGCGAACCCGTTCCGGATCCAGCTCTGCCGCGAGCTCGGTGCCGAGATCGAATTGGTCGACAACGTGCACCAGGCGTTTGCACGGGTGCACGAAATCGAGGTGCAGGAGGGCCGGGTGTTCGTGCATCCGTACGAGGGTCCGAAGACCGCGCTGGGTACGGCCAGTGTCGGGCTGGAGTTCATGGACCAGCTGGCCGCTGCCGGCCAGTCGCCCGACGCCATCATCGTGGCCGTCGGCGGTGGCGGCCTGAGTGCTGGCGTCGCCTGCGCCGTCAAGCAGCTGCGCGCGCAGACCAAGGTTTATGCCGTCGAACCCGAAGGTGCTGACAGTCTGGCGCGCAGCATGCGCGCCGGCACGCCACAGTCCATCGACGCGGTGCGCACGATTGCCGATTCGCTCGCTGCGCCAGGCTGCCAGCCGTATTCGTTTGCGCTGAACCGGCGCTTCGTCGACCAAGTGGTGCTGGTCAGCGACGCGCAGATCCGCGAGGCGATGCGCCTGACCTTCCGGGTCGCCAAGCTGGTGGTCGAGCCGGCCGGCGCCGCCGCGCTGGCGGCGCTGATGTTTCCCCTGCGCCAACAGCTCGAGGGCAAGACCGTGGGGCTGATTGTCTGCGGTGCCAATACCGATCCGCAGACTTACTTCGCACAGGTGCTGCCATGACGACCCCGCAGGAGGAGACATGTCGGTAAGCCTGCAAGACTTTCACGGCGTGCCGGCCCTGTTGCTGCGCGCGCCCGATGGCGCCCGGGCGATCGTCACGCTGCACGGCGGCCATGTGATGTCGTGGTGTGCCGCTGGTTCGGACCAGGAACTGTTGTACCTGTCGCCGGCCTCCCTGTTTGCCGACGACAAGGCCATACGTGGCGGCGTTCCGGTGATCTTTCCGCAGTTCTCCGACCGTGGGCCGCTGGTGCGCCATGGTTTTGCCCGGACCAGTCGCTGGCATGCGCGCGGCGACAGCGTCGGCACTGACGACGGGCATCCGCAACTGGTGCTTCGGCTGACCGACGATGCCGCCAGTCGCCGCCTGTGGCCCCACGCGTTCGCGCTCGACTTGACGCTGCGTGTAAGCGGCAACACGCTGGACATCGCCCTGACATGCACGAATACCGGTACATCCGACTGGGCGTTCACGGCGGCCTTGCACAGCTACCTGGCGGTGCACGATATTGCCCAGGTGCGGCTGCTGGGACTGTCGCTCTGCCGTTACGAGGACCATGTCGATGGCGGATATCAGCTGCAGGACGCGCAGCCGGTGCGTTTTGCCGGTGAGATCGACCGGGTCTATGCGGATGTCCCG
This sequence comes from Burkholderiaceae bacterium, assembly GCA_039934375.1. Classification (GTDB taxonomy): domain Bacteria; phylum Pseudomonadota; class Gammaproteobacteria; order Burkholderiales; family Burkholderiaceae_C; genus CAISIP01. The sequence continues at coordinate 1,720 of JBDTMH010000182.1, forward strand.
CGCGCACTGCAACTGCAGGCGCCGGGGCCTGCCGGGCTGCGCCGGTTCGACATCGCCCAGCGGGGCTTCACCGACGTGGTGGTCTGGAATCCGGGCGCTGCCCGTTGTGCTGCATTGGTCGACATGCCGGCCGATGGTTACCGCCAGATGCTATGCGTCGAGTCGGCCAGCGTCACCCATCCGGTCGTGCTGGCCGGCGGACAGTCGTGGACCGGTGGACAAACCCTGGTGGTCTCGCCATGAGCGGGTCCAGCCTGACAGCACCGCGTGATCGACACCATCTTGTTTGTGGACTCTGCGCACGATGGACTTCCTGATATTCGCCGCAGTTGTGCTCGTGGGCCTGACCTTCGTGCGCGCGACCTACGATCGCAGCCGCATCGCGTTGCTGGCCTCATACCTGGGCCGCTACCAGATCGAGAAACTGATGGCGACACTGAGCGACGGGTACATGCGCGCCCTGGGTGAGACCGACCCGCAGCGTCAGCAACAGGTGTGGGACTTACTGCAGGTCTCGGAGACGCGACTGTGTGAACAGTTCGGCCAGTTCGCGGCCAGCATCGCCAAGGCCAACGAGGCAGATACCCGCGTCAGTACATTGGCCGTCGCCTTGCCCTGGGCCGATCGCCTGTTCCCGCGGGCGAGTTTTGACCTGCGCAAGGCCTTGGCCATCCATGCCCGGGGAATCTGCGCGGCGGTGTCGGACTATCCGCATGAATCGTCGAAGAATCGGGCCTATCGGCTGAGTGCCGAGATGGCCCTGATGCAACATACCTGCCACTGGTACTGCAAGTCCAAGGCGGTGGCCTCGGCGCGCCTGCAGGTGCGCCACAAGACACAATACGCGCATCTGTTGAAGGCTGTGGGCGCTCAAACGACGCGGGATTACCAGGCCTTGCTGGCGGGCTGACGGCCGGCCCGCCGACCCGGCCTCAAGAGAGGCCCGGCACATCCGGTCTCCCTGCGGGTCATCATGGTGGCCTGGCGGATGCGGATAATATGCTGGATGGATCAACAGTTTTCCGGGAACCCCGGCGCAGCCAGACCCCAGTTCTATCTGGACGCTTCCTATGCCATGCGCAAGAACATCACCCCCACCATAGCCGCGGCCGCAGACAGCTCCGCCGCAGCGCCGGCGCTCACGCGTGCCCATGCCCGTCGCCTGCGCGAGGTATACCGGTCGGCCGGCTGGCCGAGCCAGGACGGTGTGGAAATCGAACTGCTGGCGGCCGGTTTGCTGGAGCGGTGCGCCCCGCCCGCTGGCGGCGAGACACTGCGCGTGACCGACGCCGGCCTGCGTTATCTGGCCCAGGTGTTGCAACGCAACCGGCAGGCCTTGTCAACCCATGATGCGCTGGTGGCCCAGGTTGCGCGCAGCCTGCTGCTGGCAGGTCGCGTGGTGTGGACCGGCCTCGCGGTGCGAGCGCATTTGCCCGAACCGGGCGATGGCGGCGCGACCGATGGCCAGACCGGCAACGCCAGTGGCATGGAGCCGGCAATGGCCGGCGACCTGGAGCCGTTCGACCTGATCCCCGGTCAGGGTCGACGCGACAAGGCGCGCTGGAAAGTCTGCAAGCCGGATGTGTTCTCGATCCGCAATACCACGGTGGCGGCCTACCTGCAACCGGTGGTGCATGAGATCAAGGTCAGCCGCGCCGATCTGCTGGGCGACTTGCGCCTGCGTGACAAGCGCGACAGCTACCTGGATGTCGGTGGTCAATGCTGGTACGTGCTGGGCAGTGACACGCGTGGCCGTCCGATCGCGCAGGCCGACGAGGTGCCGCCGGCCTGCGGCGTGATCTACGCCCAACCCGATGGGCGGCTGGACGTGGCCCGGCATGCACCGGCACGCGCCATGGCCGACCTGCCGTTTGCGCTGTGGATGGCGCTGGCCAAGGCGCCTGCGCTCAGCCTGGCAAGCGTCAGCGACGACGAAGAGCCGGGCCAGGCCTTGTTGCAGTTGCAAGCCACGCCGGGGGCTGGTCCGGCGTGACCGGCATGATCGACCCCGCGTCGCAGTCACTGGCCGAGGCCGCGCCGGCGGATAGGGTTGCAACAGAGGTGTACACCGGGAACACCGCCGACGCAACCGGGTCCGCGCCCTTCACGGTGTCGGTGCGCAACCTGTGCGCGTTTGCTGCCAAGTGCGGCGACCTTGATCTGCGTTTCACGCCGTCGCCGACCGCGCTGCAGGGCCGGCTGGGACACCAGCGCGTCGCGCAGCGGCGGGGTCCGGGTTACGAGTCCGAGGTCAGCCTGGAGGGGGTGGTGCGTGGCTTGCGCGTGCGCGGGCGGGCCGATGGCTTTGACCCCGACAGCCACACGCTGGACGAGGTCAAGACCTTTCGCGGCGCGGTCGAGGCGATTGCGCCGCACCACCAGTTGCTGCACTGGGCGCAGGCCAAGGCCTATGGCGCGCTGATCTGCGCCAGCCGCGGTCTGACGGTCTTGACGCTGCGCCTGGTGTATTTCGACGTACTCGCGCAGACCGAGCACCCGTTCACGCAACGTTGCAGTGCCGCGCAATTGCAGCAGTTCCTGGACGATCTGTGCGGACGTTTCGTCGACTGGGCATGCCAGGAACAGGCCCATCGCGCGGACCGGGACGCGGCGTTGGCAGCGCTGGCGTTTCCGCAATTGCCCTTTCGTCCCGGCCAACGCAGGCTGGCCAGTGCCGTATACCGGGCCTGCCTGCAGTCCCGGCCCTTGCTGGCGCAGGCACCCACCGGCATCGGCAAGACGATCGGCACCTTGTTCCCGGCGCTGCGGGCGATGCCGGTGCGCGGCACCGACAAGGTGTTCTTCCTGACAGCCAGGACGCCGGGGCGGCAAGTCGCGCTGGACGCATTGCGCGCCTTGCGCGCCTCGCGCGGCACACCCGGACCCGGTGCCGGCGTGCTGCCGCTGCGCGTGCTGGAACTCGTGGCCAAGGAAAAATCCTGCGAACACCCGGACAAGGCCTGCCATCCGGACTCCTGCCCGCTTGCGCGCGGCTTTTACGACCGGTTGCCGGCCGCGCGCCAGAACGCGGTGCGCCACGGCTGGCTCGATCAGCAGGCATTGCGCACGCTGGCGCTGGCGCAAGCAATCTGCCCGTATTACCTCGGACACGAAATGCTGCGCTGGAGCGACGTGGTGGTGGCCGATTACAACTACTACTTCGACCGCAGTGCGATGCTGCATGCGATGACGCTCGACAACCAGTGGCGGGTCACCGTGCTGGTCGACGAGGCGCACAACCTGGTGCCGCGCGCGCGCAGCATGTACAGCAGCGATCTGAGCCATGCCGAAACGCTGGCGCTGCGCGGTCAGGTGCCGGGTGGATTGCGCGCGCGGGTCGACGAGTTGCTGGGCCAGTGGCAATTGCTGCACGATGCTCAGCTGCGTGCTGCGCCAGAGCAGACCTGGGTGCAACTCGACACCGTTCCAGAGGCATGGCAACGCGCGTTGCACAAGTTGTGCAGCGCGCTGGGCGAGCATGTCAATGATCGGCCGCTCGACACGGACAGTGTCGTGCTGGCGTTTTACTTCCGCGCGCTGGCATTTGCCAGCCTGGCCGAGATGTTCGGCACACACTCCTTGTGCGAATACGATTGCGGCGACGGCGCCGACGCGGCGCTGGCGCCAGCATCCGTGCAGGCGCAGCAGCAGGTCCGGATCGCCGACGGTGGATTCGATTTTCCACTCGATGCTGTCGGTCGGCTGACACTGCGCAACATCGTGCCCGGGCCGTTCCTGACGCCCCGCATCCAGGCGGCCGATGCCGTGGTGCTGTTCTCCGCCACCTTGAATCCGCAGCATTACTACAGCGCCCTGCTCGGATTGCCTGACGACACGGCTTGGCTCGACGTTCCCAGCCCGTTCGCCGCCAGCCAGCTGCAGGTGCGCATCGTGCCAGTGTCGACACGCCAGGGTGATCGCGCGGCCTCGCTAGACACTTTGGTGGCCGCGATGGCGCAGCAGTTCGCCCGGCGGCCGGGCAACTACCTGGCCTATTTCAGCAGCTTCGACTACCTGCAGCAGGCGTGTGCGCGGATGCGCGAGACCCATCCGCACATTGCCGTGTGGGCGCAGGCGCGCCAGATGGACGAGCCGGCACGGCGCGTCTTCCTGCAGCGGTTCGATGCAGCGGGCCAGGGTATCGGGTTCGCGGTGCTGGGCGGGGTATTTGGTGAAGGCGTGGATCTGCCGGGCGCGCGACTGATCGGCGCCTTCGTCGCGACGCTGGGTCTGCCGCAGTTCGATGCCGTCAACGAAGTGATCCGGGCGCGCATGGATGAACTTTTCGGCCAGGGCTACGACTACACCTACGTTTACCCTGGGCTGCAGAAAGTGGTGCAGGCGGCCGGCCGCGTCATCCGCAGCGAAACCGATACCGGTTGTGTCGTGCTGCTGGACGCACGGTACCGCGAGCCGCGTTACCAGGCCTTGCTACCGCCCTGGTGGAACATTCCGCAACCGCTCTGAGTGCGCGCCCGTACTTCAGGCGATGCTGGCGCCGCGCACGGCGGCCGCGAATGTGGCGGCATCCGCGCGCACTGCCGCTGCGTTTTTGCCCGGCTTGTACAACGCCGAACCCAGACCGAAGCCATGTGCTCCGGCTGCCAGCCAAGGACCCATGTTCTGCGGCGTGATGCCGCCCACCGGAACCATCAGCGTACCGGCCGGCAGCACGGCCAGCATGGCCTTGAGTACGGCTGGCGATGTTGCCTCGGCCGGAAACAGCTTGAGGCCATGGGCGCCGGCTTGCAGTGCGCCAAAAGCCTCGGTCGGCGTCGCGATACCGGGCAGGCAAACCATGCCCAGCCGCACGGCTTCGCGCACCACTTCGGCGTCGAAGTTGGGCGACACGATCAGCTGCCCACCGGCGGCGTGGACGTCACGCACCTGTGCCGCTGTCAGGACCGTGCCAGCACCGACCAGTGCCTGCGGGTGACCGGACGCCAGCTGCGCGATGCTGTCCAGCGGCTGAGGTGAATTGAGCGGGATCTCGATCAGCCCAAAACCAGCGCCTGTGAGTGCCTCGCCGATGGCGGGCGCTTCCGAGGGCGTCAGGCCGCGCAGGATTGCCACCAGGGGCAGGGTCTGGAAATGGGTGGCGAATTTCTGGATCGGTTTCATCGGGTGCTCCGTTCAGCAGGCAGGTGGCGGCCCAATGCGTGCAGGCCGGCCCAGGTCGCTTCGGCGCCCAGGCTCCGGGTCTTGACGTCCAGGGTCTCAAATGCCAGCGCATAACGCCGGGTCAGGTTTTCCGAGCCTATCAGCATCACCTGACGGACATCCGTCAGCGTGTGGTGGTGCAGTTCCTCGCCGATCACCAGGCCCGACAGATAGCTGGCCAGCGGGCCCGCATCCAAACGTGCCATCAGGGCCAGCGTGCGGGTGCCGAAGGCATTGTGCAGCAGGCCACCACCCTGGCGGGCCCGGGCCACGCCCAGCGCAAAGGCCTGCGCGTCGAATGCGGCTGTGCTGTCGATCGTGCGCGCCAGCAGCGAATGCTGGCTCAGCAGTGCGAAGACCTCGCCGGTCATGAACGAGCGGAAGTTGCGCACTCGGCCATCGCGCACCCAGGCCCACTTGCTGTGCGTTCCGGGCAGGATGAACAGGCCCTCGTCAACGCCATCCAGATGCATGGCGCCGAAGATCTGCACCTCTTCGCCGCGCATGACGTCGGGAACACTGGCCAGTTGCGGCAGGCCGCAGGCGTGTTCACAGTTCAGCCCCGGCACGATGGCGGTGGGCAGTTGCAAGGTCGGGTCGGTGATCCAGCGCAATTGTGCCGCCACGTCGGCAAACCCGGCCGGGCAGGCGCAGTAGGGCGCTTCGACCCAGCCCTGCTTGCTGCCAGCCATGCCGGAGATCAGGCAGGCGCGGGCCCCGCCGCGGGCCCAGTCACCGAAACATTCGTCGAATGCGGCCGGAAATCCGCCTGCCGGGACGTTCAGAATCCCCTTGCTGAAAGCGCGCTCCTCAAGCACCCGGCCCTGCGGGTCAAGACGGGCGCCGCGCAGTGCCGTTGTTCCCCAGTCCAGCGCCAGCAGGGCGGTGGCGTCGTCGTCGGACTTGCCCATGGTCACAACACGGCAAAGACGGAACTGCTGCGCGGCATCGGATTGACCGCGCCGAAGCCCTGTACCGACAGGGCCGCAGCAGCGTTGGCGTATGCCGCCGCGTGGAACACGTCATCGCCCTTGGCCAATCGTGCGAGCAGGTTGCCGCAGAAGCAGTCGCCGGCGCCGGTGGCATCGCGCACCGTCACATGACGCGCCGGGATCGTTTCGCGCCGCTGGCCGTCGCTGACGCGGGCGCCTTCGGAGCCGAGCTTGAGCACCACCGTGGCAGCACCTTTTTCATGGCCCCAGTCGATGATGGCGTCGGGGTCGGAGAGGCCCGTGAGCACGATCATGTCTTCCAGGCTGGGCAGGAACAGATCGCACAGGCTGACCGCCTGGATGGTGCAGGCCCTGGCACGTGCCAGCGGCCACAGCTTGAGCCGCAGGTTGGAGTCGAACGAAACCAGGGTTCCGGCTTCACGCGCGGTTTCCATGGCTTCGAATGCGGTGTCGCAGGCACCGGCGGAAATGGCCAGCGAAATGCCCGACAGGTGCAGGAAGCGCGACTCCCGGATCAGGTTGGTCGGGGTTCCGGCCAGCCACTGCGGCGTCATGCGACTGGCCGCAGAGTCGGCCCGCAGATAGCTGAAATCATGGCCCTGGCTGCCATGGGTGACGAAGTAGATGCCGGTGTGGCTGGCGCTGGCAGTACTCACGCCGCTGGTGTTGACGCCTTCCTGGACCCACAACTGCAACAACAGGCGGCCGAAGTTATCGGCGCCGATGCGGGTCAGGTAAGCGGTACGGGCACCGGCGCGCGCAGCGGCGATGGACGCGTTGCTGGTGTCGCCACCAAAGCCTTGCAGGTATTGGGCCTGGCTCGGCGTCGTCTGGTTGAATTCGACCATGGCCTCGCCCAGGGACACCACGTCAAATGTTCGCGTCTGCATGCCGTTCCTCTCACTGATTGGCGCGTCGACCGGCAGGGGCACCGCATACCCCCGGTGCCGCGCACCCTGTCAAGCCCCGACCGGACGGGGCTCTGTTTTCAGTGATTGTCGCGCGGAACGAAGGCGCCGCGTTTGCCCACCAGGAAATCCAGGTCCACGCCTTCATCGGCCTGCAGCACATGGTCGACATACAGTTTCCAGTAGCCACTGGACAGCGGCGGGGCTGGTGCCTTCCAGGTGGACAGGCGACGGGTCAGTTCGTCGTCGCTGATGTCCAGGTGCAGCCTGCGTTTGGCCACGTCGAGCTCGATCATGTCGCCGTTCTGCACCACGGCCAGCGGACCGCCGGCGGCCGCTTCGGGGGCGGTGTGCAGCACCACGGTGCCGTAGGCGGTGCCGCTCATGCGGGCGTCGCTGATGCGCACCATGTCGGTGATGCCCTTGCGCAG
>JBDTMH010000183.1:0-9113 GCA_039934375.1 Burkholderiaceae bacterium
CTGCCGATGCGCGCGCAGATGCTCGATTTCGATCAGCTCAATGCGCTGATCGGAACGCCGGAGCTGCTGGCGCTGGGCCAGCGCTACGAGTAGATCCCGCGCGCCACACGGCGGCACGGCAAAATAGGGTCCTCCCGTCAATTGCGCCGAGCTGGCGCCACCGCCATGACCGACATCCAGACCTGGCTTGAATCCCAGGGTCTCGCCAGATATGCCACGGAGTTCATGGCCCAGAACGTTTCCGTCGACCTGCTGGCGGATCTGAGCGACTCCGACCTGCGGGAACTGGGCGTGGCATCGCTGGGCGATCGCAAGCGCCTGCTCAAGGCCGCGGCAGGTTCCGCTCCGGCGCAAATGCTGCCGGCAGTCCCGGCTGCGGCGATGGTCGCGCCTGCGCCAGCAGCAGCTGCGCTGACGCGTTCGTCGCCGCACAACGAAGACGGCGAGCGCCGCCATGCGACGGTGATGTTCTCCGACCTGACCGGATATACAGCGCTCAATGAGGCGTTCGACCCGGAGGAGGTCGAGGAGATCATGTCGCGCATCAAGCGTGAGGCAATTGCCGTCATCGAGCGCCATGGCGGGCGGGTCAACCAGTTTGTCGGCGACGAGGTCATGGCGATGTTCGGGGTTCCCGTGGCGCGGCGCGACGATGCGCGTCGGGCGATCCGCGCCGCGCTGGAGTTGCATCGCATGGTTGACGTCATTGCCGCCGGCGTATCGGAGCGACTCGGCCGGGTGCTGTCGATGCACACCGGCTTGCATACCGGGCTGGTGATTGCGCGGCGCAGCGATTCGCGCTCCGGCGACTACACGCTGACTGGTGACACCGTCAATACCGCGGCCCGCTTGCGTGGACTCGCACAACCAGGTGAGGTCGTGGTCAGTCCGCAGACCTGGCAGCAGGTGTCAGACCATTTCGAAGGCGAGGCGGGCCACGCCATCGTGGTCAAGGGCAAGGAGCGTCCGTTGGTGCCGTACCGCATCGTCGGCGAACGTGTCGTGCCCAAGGGCGGCATTCGTCCGCTGGTGGGGCGTGCCGAGGAAGTGCAGCAGTTCGAGAGCCTGGTCCACGCGTGTATGTCACGGCAGCGCGGTCGCATCGTCTTCGTGCGTGGCGACCCGGGCCTTGGCAAATCGCGCCTGGTGGCGGAGTTTCTCGATCTGGCCCGCGAACGCGGCCTGGTGTGCCATGCGACGACCATCCTCGATTTTGGAGCCCATACCGGCCACGACGCGATCCGCAAGCTGATGCAAAGCCTGATGGGCCTGGCGTCGGATGCCGACGAAGCCAGCCGGTGCGAAGCCATCGTGCGCTCGGCGCTGAACGGATCGGACGGCGCTGAACTCACGCCGTTCATGTTCGACCTGCTCGATGTGGCGCCGCCGGCGCCAGTGCGTGCCTTGCTGTCGGCGGTCGAGGATGAAACCCGGCGTGCCCAGGCAGTCGAGGCACTGGGTCAGCTGGTACGCCAGCAGGTGGCGCTGGCGCCGACCTTGTTGCTGGTCGAGGACATCCACTGGGCCGATCCGCTGGCCTTGCGCCAGCTCGGGCCTTGGCTGGCACTGACCGCCAGCATGCCGCTGCTGGTGATGTTCACGACCCGTTTTTCGGGCGATCCGAGTGTGGGCGAATGGCGCAGCGTATTACATAGCCTGCCGGTGTCGAGCATGGATCTGGGGCCGCTGGCTGACAGCGACGCGATGCGACTGGCGGCCGGCGCAGCCGCGATCTCCGACAGTTTGCTGCGCAGTTGCGTCGAGCGCGCGGAAGGCAATCCGCTGTTTCTCGAACAATTGCTGCTCAATGCGGGCGACGAAGGTGCAACCAGCCTGCCGGGTTCGATCCAGGCGCTGATCCAGTCCCGGATGGACCGGCTTGCACCACCCGACAAGAACGCGCTGCAGGCCGCCGCGGTGCTGGGTCAACGCGTCTCGCTGGCGGCGATCCGGCATTTGGTGGGGGAGCCGGGCTACAACGCCGACCGATTGATCGACCAGTTCCTGTTGCGTCCGGAAGGCGACGACATGGTGTTTTGCCATGCGCTGCTCCGCGACGGCGCGTATGCGTCGCTGCTGCATGCGCGCCGACGCCAGCTGCACCAGCAGGCCGCCGCGTGGATCCTGCCGCAGGACGCGGCCCTGGCGGCCGAGCACTTTGAACTCGCCGAGGACACTCGCGCGGCCGAAGCCTACCTGCAGGCGGTCGCCCAACGCGCCGCGCAGTACCACTTTGCCGAGGCACTGGACCTGGTGCAGCGCGCGCTGCGATTGCCGGAGACCGGCGACAAGGACTTTGCGCTCAAACTGGCGCGCAGCCGTCTGTTGCTCGCACTGGGCCAAGCGGTGCGGGCCATCGAGGCCGGCGAGCAGGCGCTCGAGGTCGCACCGACGGGCGGCGAGCGGGCGCTGGCGCTGATCGCCATGGCGGCGGGCATGCGGTATGTCGATCGTTTTGCCGATGGCCTGGAGCTATTGGGCGAGGCCGAACCGCTGGCAGTGGCAGCAGGCCTGACGCTCGAACTGTCGCGCCTGTATGAACTGCGCGGGAATCTGCTGTTCACGCTGGGGCAGGCCCGGGAATGCCTGCAGGCCCATGAAAGGGCGCTGGAACTGGCGCGCAAGGCGGGGTCGGCCGAAGCCGAATGTGCGGCGTTGGGCGGAATGGGCGATGCCAGTTATGCGCTGGGCCGGATGCTCAGCGGTGGCGAGTTGATCACGCGATGTGTCGAGATGGCACGTGAGCAGGGTTTTCTGAAGGTCGAAATCGCCTACCTGCCGATGGTGTCGTGGTCCTGTTACTACATGCTCGATGTCACCAAGGCGCTGGAAGTGGCACGGCGCGCTGTCGAGCAGTCGAGCCGCATGAAGAACCTTCGCGCCGAGATGATGGCGCGCTCGCAGCTGGTGATGATCGATGGCTGCATCTGTGGCAACTTCCGCGAGAACGTCCCCAACATCGAACGGGCGCTGGAACTGGCGACCACCATGGGTAGTCCCCGTTTTATCGGGGTATGCTGGTTCTTCCGGGCCATGCTGTACTTGCGCAATGGCGACACTGTGGCGGCGCGCGAGTACGTACGCATGGCGTTCGAGGTGATCCGGGCCGGCGAAAAGGCCATCGAATTCGTCGGCGCACAGCTCTATGGCGCCCAGGCCATGCTCGCCCAGGATAGCGAGTCGCGCCAGCGGGCGCTGGCGGCCGGCGAGCGCGTGCTCGAGGGGACCCTGCTCAGCCACAACTATTTCACGTTTTACGATTTCGCGATCCACGCAACACTGGCTGCCGGTGAGTGGCGTGAGGCACTGCGCTACTGCTCGGCGCTTGAGGCATTCACGGCGGCCGAGCGGTTTCCCTGGGCCGAGTTCATCGTGGCGCGTGGCCGCGCGTTGACACGGCATGGGCAGGGCGACAGGGATGCCGCGCTGCAGGCGCAATTGCAGGACCTGCAGGCGCTGGCCAAGGAGCGCCGTCTGACCTTCTATGCGGGGGCGCTGGGTGATGCCGTGGCGTCGATGGCGCCCGCAGAGACCTGAGTGCACCCCCAGCCCTGGCGTCGCCAGGCACCCCAGGGGAGTGCGAAGGAACTTGGGAGCGGCCCGGCGATTCCTCATGGGCGTGAGATGCACGCCGGTTGCCGCCCGGCGCCGCGCCAGTGTGGTCTGCGCCGACCTCAGTGGGCTTTGGCTGCCAGCGCCAGTCGCTTGCGCCGCCCGCGCACCCAGTGGTTCAGCGATTCGACGGCCACCGAGAACCCGAGGGCGAAATAGACGTACCCCTTGGGGACGTGTAGTCCGAAACCATCGGCGATCAGCAATACGCCGATCAGCAGCAGGAACGACAGCGCCAGCATCTTGACCGTCGGATGTGCCTCGACGAAGTTGGCCAATGGCGTGGAAGCGATGATCATGATGATCATCGCGACCACCACGGCCGCCACCATGACCCACAAGGTGTCGGCCATGCCAACCGCGGTGATCACCGAGTCGAGCGAGAAGATGATGTCGATGACGGCGATCTGCAGCACGACGCCGCGAAAGGTGACGCCGGCCATGCCTTGTGCCGGACCCGAACCTTCTTCGTCACCCTCGACCATCTCGCCGATCTCGGCCGTGGCCTTGTACAGCAGAAACAGGCCCCCGCTGATCAGGATGATGTCGCGCCAGGAAAATCCGTGACCTCCGATGGTAAGCACCGGAGCCGTCAGGCCGACGATCCAGGCCAGCGTCGCCAGCAGCATCAGGCGGGTCAGCAGTGCTAGCGAAAGTCCGACCTTGCGCCCCAATGCGCGCTGCTGCACTGGCAGCCGGCCTGTCAGGATAGCGATGAAGACCAGGTTGTCGATACCCAGCACGATTTCCAGCGCTGTCAACGTCAGCAGCGACAACCAGATCTGTGGATCGTTGATCCAGGCGAAGGTGAAGAATTCCATGCGGTGGCCGATGCTGGCAAAGGGCGAATTCTCCCATGCCGGCTCGTTTTCACACCAACGTGCCTGCGCCATTTCCATATGTGGAAAGGGCTTGTTGCTTGCATTTGTGCCCGGCAACCGATATTCCCCTGTCCTGCGCATTTGCGACCGAATCGACACAAGTCTTACAGTTGTGGCGCACCTTTCGCGCGGGCGTGGATTAGGCTCGGTGCATGCGGACGAATTTGGGGGAGATCATGATCAACAAAGCAAAAAAAGTGTCATCCGTGCTGCTGGACTTCGTCTTCGGCGAGCCTGTTCCGCAACTCGAAGTGACCCTGCAGGACACCGAACATGCGTGGCAGGATTGGCTGGAAGCGACCGCCGAACGCGCAAACGACGCGGATGACACGGACAGTTTCGGGCGGACCGTGCCGATGATGATGCACTGACGGTGCGGCTGTTCAGGCCTCACATTCAGCAGTCCATCGATGCACTCCAGCGCGAGCCCCAGGCATCTTGCAGCTTTCGCCGGTCCTGCTTGGTCGGCCGGCCTTGTGTCAGGCTCAGTGCCGGCTCGGTACCCATGCGCCGTTGTTCGGCCACCTGCAGCCGCAGCTGAACGCTTTGCGCGGTTTCTTCGTAGAGCAGTTGGGCCACTGGCGCGGGTCCCCGCTTATCGCTGATTCCGCGCACAAGTACAGTCCGCACCAGCGCGTTGTGTCGCAGTGCGATGGTGTCGCCGTTCTTGACGTCGCGCGCCGGCTTGACTTCGACCCCATTGACCTGCACCCGCCCTTTGGCCACGTCGTCGCTGGCCAGGCTGCGGGTCTTGTAGAACCGGGCCGCCCATAACCATTTGTCGATTCGTACTTTGTCCATTGCCGGCGATTGTGACTCAAATGGTCGCAGTCAGTGGCAGCCGAACCGTGGCGTCGAGTCCTTCAATGTGGCCGTGCGCGACCCGGTTGTCCAGCGTGATCTGGCCGCCGAGTGCCAGTGCGATTTCCCGGCAGATCATCAGGCCCAGGCCCGAGCCGTCGCCATGGCCGGCGGAAAACGGCTGGAACAGCCGGGCCCGCAACTCGGTGCTGATACCCGGACCTTCATCGGACACGGTCAGCGCGACGAACTGGCGATCGGCCACCATGCGCAGCGCCAGCACGCTGCCTTCGGGTGCATGTTTGACGGCGTTGTGCAACAGGTTGCGCACCAGCTCGCGTAGCATCCATTCGTGCGCCCGGACGGTTGCCGGGACGGTCTCGATGCCGAAGTCCAGGTCGCGCTCGACCATCAGCGGCGCCAGATCCAGCGCGATTGCACGCACGATGGGCGTCAGGTCCAGCACTTCGGTATCGGTCTGCTGGCGCAGTTGCTCGACCTTGGCCAGCGCCAGCATCTGGTTCGCCAGCACCGTGGCGCGATCGACGGTACCGTTGATCTCGTGCAGGGCTTCGACCGGCGGCACGTCGGCCCGCAGCGCGGACTGCACCTGGACCTTGAGTACGGCCAGCGGCGTGCGCAGTTGGTGCGAAGCATCGCGCACGAAGCGCTTCTGGTTTTCCAGCAGATTCTGCAGCCGCGTCATGACCTGGTTGGTGGCGTCCACCAGCGGACGAAATTCGCGCGGCAGACCGGGTGCGCTGATCGGGGTCAGATCGTCCTCGGCACGCAGGCGCAATCCGGCACTGAGTTCGCGCACCGGTCGTGTTGCCCGCTGCACCACCAGCACCACCACCAGCGCGATCACCGCGGCCAGCAGGCTCTGGCGCAGCAAGGTGTCGATCAGAATCTGACGCGCCAGTGTCTGGCGCAGCTCCAGTGTTTCGGCCACTTGTATCGTGGCCACGCCCAGACCGTGGCGGCTGGCCACCGGTTGCAGCAGCACCGCGACCCGGACGTCATCGCCGCGCACCACGTCGTCATAGAAGTCGACCAGGGCCGCGTAGGGCCCCGTGTTGGGCAAGCGGCCCCGCCACAACGGCAGGTCGGGCGTTCCATCGATGAGCTCACCCTGGACCGTGGAGATCCGATAGACCATGCGACTGCGGTTGTCGGCCTCGAACGCCTCGAGTGCCGAATATGGCACGTTGGTCCGAAAACGCGCCTGTGGCCCCTGGCCCTCGACCTCCAGCAATTCGCCGATCGATTTGGCCGATGCGAGTAGCGTGCGATCGTAGGCGGTGTTGACCGCCGTCAATGCCTGCTGGTACAGGATGACAGTGTTGACCAGCATGAACAGGCTGGTCGGCAGCAGGATGCCCAGCAGCAGGTAGCGGCGCAGCGACAGACCAGTGCGCGGCGCGAGTTTGCCCATGCCGCGTTGTCGCCGGGTCTCAGTCATCGTCCTTGAGCAGGTAACCCAGCCCGCGCAATGTGACCAGGGTGGCGCCGGTGCCGGCCAGCTTCTTGCGCAAACGGTAGGCGACGACCTCGATCGCTTCATAGTGCACATCCGGTTCGCCCTGGAATACCAGCTCGAACAGTTGCTCCTTGGCCACGGCCCGGCCGGATCGTTCCATCAACGTGCGCAACATGCGCAGTTCGCGCGGAGCCAGCTCCAGCACCTTGAAGCCATGGTGGACCGCGCCGCTGGCGGTGTCCAGTCGCAACTGTCCGCAGGCGGGCGGGTCGTCTGCCGATTCGCCGCCAGCGCCGGCACTGCGCCGGTGCAGCGCGCGCACTCGCGCCTCGAGTTCGTCCAGGTCAAAAGGCTTCGCCAGGTAGTCGTCGGCCCCGGTGTTCAGTCCGATCACCCGGTCGCCAACGGTGCCGCGTGCGGTCAGGATCAGCACCGGTGTGGCCAGACCGGCCTGGCGGGCCTGTGCCAGCACCTCCAGGCCGTCGATGCCAGGCAGGCTCAGGTCCAGCAGCACCACGTTGGGCAACTGCTCGCGCCACAAGGCCAGTGCCTGTTGGCCATCACCACATAGCTGCACCCGCATGCCACGGCGCTCCAGTGTGCGCTTGAGGCTGGTCTGCAGCGCACAGTCGTCTTCTATCAGCAGCAGGCGCATCGCCATGGCATGGGAGATCAGTGTTTACCCTAGGGAAATCGGACAGCGGAATGACAGCCGCCCGGCGCATCATAGAACGGTTCACCAACAACCGGAGACATGCCATGCGTCGCGATACCTTTCTGAAATCCATGCTCGCAGCCGCCGCTGCCGCAGGCCTGCCGCTGTCGGCGTTTGCCGGCGCCAACATCAAGATGATGATTCCCGCCAACCCGGGTGGTGGCTGGGACGGTACCGGTCGCGCACTGGGCAAGGCGCTGATCGAGAGCAAGGCTGCCGACACGGTGCAGTACGACAACAAGGGTGGTGCGGCCGGCGTGATCGGCCTGGCCCAGTTTGCCAACGCCAGCAAGGGCGACGAGAACGCGTTGATGGTCATGGGCGCCGTCATGCTGGGCGGCATCATCACGACCAAGCCGCCGGTCGGTCTGGACAAGGTCACCCCGATCGCGCGTCTGACCAGCGAATACAACGTGTTTGTCGTGCCGGCGCAGTCGCCGCTCAAGACCATGAAGGACGTGGTCGAGCAGTTCAAGAAAGACCCGGGCAGTGTCAAGTGGGGCGGCGGCTCCAAAGGCTCGACCGAGCATATTTCGGCGTCCATGCTGGCCGGCAAGGTCGGCGTCGATCCGAAGAAGGTCAATTACATCGCTTTTCGCGGCGGCGGTGAGGCGGTTGCGGCCATCCTGGGCAACAACGTCACGGTCGGCGGCAGCGGCTACAGTGAGTTCGCCGAATACATCAAGGCGGGCAAGATGCGCGCCATCGGTGTCACCTCGGAGCAACGCCTGCCGGGCGTCGACGTGCCCACGATGAAGGAGATGGGCTACGACGTGGTGCTGGGCAACTGGCGCGGCGTCTATGGCGCACCCGACATCACCGCGGCGCAGCGTGCAGCGCTGACCGAGATGGTCATCAAGGCCACCAAGTCGGCAGCCTGGAAAGAGGCGCTAGAAACCAACAAATGGACGCCCGCGCTACTGACCGGCAAGGCTTTCGACGCGTTCGTCGACAACGAATTCGCCAGCCTGCGCGGCACCATGCACCTGGCTGGGATGCTGTGATCCGAAGGGGTGGCGCTCCCGGGCCCCAGACCCTGGTCGGGCTTGGTGTGGTGGCCCTGGCCGGCGTCATCCTGGTCGGTGCCTGGGGCTTTCCTGCCAGTTCCGGCTACTCGGGCGTAGGCCCCAACTTCCTGCCCTGGCTGGTGGGGCTGGTGCTGCTGGTGTGTGGCGTCTTGGTGGTGTGGGAGGCCCGCAGCCAGGGCGGCTATCGCAACATGGAGGAACCCACCGGGGCCGAGCGCGGCTACTGGCCCGGCTTCGCCTGGATGTCGGTGGCCTTGCTGGCGAATGCGGCGCTGATCACGACGATCGGCTTCATCCTGAGCTGCAGCCTGTGTTTCGTGCTGGCCGTGCGGGGACTGCGCAATGCGGACCACCATGGTGGCGTGCCGACGGCCACGCGCGGGTGGCTGGCGCAGACTGTACGCGACGCCTTGATCGGCGTTGCGATTGCGGCGCCGGTGTACTGGATGTTCACCAAGCTGCTGGCCATCAATCTGCCGGGCCTCACATCGACCGGCTGGATCTGAGCATTGCGCCACTTCGCCCCCATGGGGTATTCAAGGGCCCGCAGCCGGCCAAACGGACATTGACATGAAACTGCCCCCACGCTCACTGCG
>JBDTMH010000184.1:0-9096 GCA_039934375.1 Burkholderiaceae bacterium
GGCGTCGTGGTTGCATTCGAGCAGCAAGGCCTGGCAGGCGGCCAGCTGGGTCAGCACATGGTCGGTGGCGTGGCCCAGGTCGGTCAGGATGCCCAGGCTGTGGGCGCCGTCGCTGCAGCGCAGTTGCAGCGGTTCGCGCGCGTCGTGTGGCACCGTGAATGGCATCAGATGGAGTTCGCCGAGCTCGATCGCCACGCCGTCACTTGCCATTTGCAGCAGACCTTCGAAGTCCGGGCTGCCGACTCCGGCATGGGTGCCGTGGCTCATGAAGACGGGTATCTGGTGGCGCATCGCGACCTGGCGTGCGCAGCCGATATGGTCGCTGTGTTCGTGGGTGACGAAGATGGCATCGATGTCGTCCACCGAAAGCCCGGCGCGCTGCAGCCGCTGGTCCAGCTGACGGATGCCCAACCCGCAATCGACCAGCAACCGGTTCACCCGGATGCTGCCGACTGCCTCGACAATGGTTGCGTTGCCGGAACTGCCGCTGCCCAGGTTCCTGAAACGCAACATGGCTTGCCCGCCTATTTCAGGTCGTCGGCAAGGACCTTCACGATGGTCTTGGCATTGGCCGAAGAATCCGGCGCACCGGCAGTGTCGAGCACCGACACCACACTCGATTCGCCCTGGCTGCGGACGATGACCTGGTATTTGATCGGCTTGTTGACCTTGGCCGACGCGCCAAACAGCTTGCTGAAGAAGCCGGGCTCGGCCTTGTCCGGGTTGGCTTCGACATAGCGCACGAAGTAGATGCCTTTGCTGCGATCGCGGTCCTCGACGGTGAATCCGGTGCGGTCCAGCGACAGCCCGACCCGGCGCCAGGCGCGGTCGAAGCCGTCGTCGACCAGCACCACCGGCTGGCCGTTGACCTGCGACACCTGTGAACTGCTCTTGCTCGCGCCGGCAGCGATGACGGCCTTGGCCTGCTCCTGGCTGACGCCCAGCTTGACCATCAGGCGGCGCAGGAATTCGGCTTCGAGTTCGGGATCTGGCGGTCGCGGCTGCCAGATGGTATTGGCGTCTTTCGCGCCGGCGATTTTATTGCCCGAGGGATAGACCTCGATCATGCCGCGGTGGCTGATGAAGATTTCGGTTTCACCTTTTGCGTTGCGCTCGAGTCGGGTGCGAAAACGATCGCGCTCTGCGGTGGAATACAACGAGTCGAGCAACTTGCCGAGCGTCTCGCGGATGATGTCTTGCGGAATCTTGGCGCGGTTCTCGGCCCAGTCGGTTTCCATGATGCCCAGGTTCTTCTGGTCCAGCGACAACAGGAAGCCATGCTCCTGCCAGAAGTCCTTGATCGGATCCCACAGTGCCTCCGGGCTGCGTTTGACGACCAGCCAGCGCTGGTTGCCCTCGCGTTCGATGCGCACGTCGCCGATCGAGGTCGCTGCCACCGGAACCGAGGTACTCGCCTGGCCGACCTGGTAGTTGGAGGCCGTGACCGGACCGCCGGGAATCGCATAGCGGTTGTCGCGTGAGAGCTGCGTCAGGTCGGGCGGAACGGCCAGCGAGGGCGCCGATCCGGCGCTTTTGTAGTCGACCTTGTCTCCTTCCAGCACCGAGCAGCCGCCCAACGCCAGACTCAGGCCCAGCAGGGCCAGCCGTTTAGTTGCATTCACCAATGTGTCCTTCAGGATGAAGAGGTTGTCGTCAGATCAGTTCGGCCGATTGCAGGGCGCCTTCGACGCCGGCCACAAATTCCGGTTCCAGCGGCGTCATCGGCAGCCGCATCGCGGCACCGCACAGACCCATGCGATGCATGGCCCATTTCAGCGGGATCGGGTTGGCCTGAACGAACAACTGCTTGTGCACCGGCATCAGCTTGCGCTGGATTTCCATGGCGCGACGCGCGTCGCCAGCGATGGCGGCGACGCACAACTGGTGCATCAGACGCGGCGCCACGTTGGCCGTCACGCTGACGTTGCCTTTGCCACCACAGAGCATCAGTGCCACCGCGGTCGGGTCGTCGCCGGAATACACCGCGAACTCGACGGGCAGATCACGGATCAGCCACTGCCCGCGCTCCAGGTTGCCGGTGGCGTCCTTGATGCCGATGATGCCCGGAACCTTTGCCAGTCGGAGCACCGTCTCGTGCGCCAGATCGGCGACGCTGCGCCCGGGCACGTTGTACAGCACCATGGGCAGGTCGACGGCCTCGGCGATCGCCTTGAAATGCTGGTACAGGCCTTGCTGTGAGGGTTTGTTGTAATACGGCACGACCTGCAGATGGCAGTCGGCGCCGACGTCGTGGGCAAAACGGGTCAATTCGATCGCTTCGGCCGTGGAATTGGCACCACATCCGGCCATGATCGGCACGCGGCCCTTGGCCTGCTCGACCGCGACGCGGATGATTTCGCAGTGCTCGTCGACGCTGACAGTGGGAGATTCACCGGTGGTGCCCACCACGCCGATGCAGTCGGTGCCCTGGTCGATATGCCAGTCGATCAGCTTGCGCAGGCTGGGGTAGTCCACGCTGCCGTCGTCGTGCATCGGGGTGACGATCGCCACGATGCTGCCAGTTATAGGTGTCATGTCCACGGTCAGTTTCGGGAAACCCGCATTCTACCCAGTCACCGCCGCGTGGCCGTTACAAGTGGTAGCGCGCCGCGCCACTGGCCAGAGGCTGATCGGCAGCCCCGGCGGCGACTTCGCGCACCGCAGCGATTCGCTGCACGAAACGCGCTGGCACTTCGCAGAAACCATCTTCGAACGCGACGATGCGCAGTCCCTGGCAAATCCGCAGCAGTTCCCCGGGTTGCAACAGGAAGTCGGGCCGCGACGGTTTGCCGACCTCGGCGTTTCCATGGGCAAAGGTCTCGTACAGCAGCACCCCACCGCTCGCCAGGCTTAGCACGGTGGTGGGCAGCAGCGCGCGCCACAGGTAGTTGGTGACGATGACGGCGTCAAAGCGGCGCGGCGTGCCGTGATCCATCAGTGGCCAGGGGCCGTTCTCGATATCGGCCAATACGGTGCGGACTTGTCCGGTTGCGCTCAGGTCGGACAGCGACTGCAAAACCTCCGGCACCTTGTCGACGGCGACCACGGCGTGGTTGCGAGCAGCGAACCAGCGCGCGTGACGGCCATGACCGCAGGCCAGGTCCAGAACCTGGCCACCGGGTCGTACCAGATGCGACCAGCGGCGGATCCAGTCAGATACGGTACCAGCGCCATGGGCGTGAGGGGTTGGCATGGGTGGTCGATCGGCGTCGGGAAAACGAGTTGTGTTGCATGCTGACATGGAACTGGCTGTTGGTTGGGGCGTTTGGCGGAGGAGGAGATACGCCAATGCAGCGATTTTGCATCCTCCCGAGCATCGGTGCATAACCGTGACTGTGTTTGTATCCAGTGAAACCACAAGTGTCGGACTACAATGCCGGCTATGGCAAGCAACCCCAACAGCCGCCCCGGCGTCGAATATTCCGAGAGTTCGATCCGTGTCCTCAAGGGCCTGGAGCCGGTGCGCCAGCGCCCGGGCATGTATACCCGCACCGACAATCCGCTGCATGTGATCCAGGAGGTACTGGACAACTCGGCCGACGAGGCTCTGGCCGGACACGGCAAGAAGATCCGCGTGACACTGCATGCCGACGCCTCGGTGTCGATCGAGGACGACGGCCGCGGCATTCCATTCGGCATGCACCCCGAGGAGCACGCACCGGTGCTTGAGCTGGTGTTCACGCGGCTGCACGCCGGTGGCAAGTTCGACAAGGGCAAGGGCGGCGCCTACAGCTTTTCAGGCGGCCTGCATGGGGTGGGTGTCAGCGTCACCAACGCTCTGGGAAAACGGCTCGAGGTCACCTCGTACCGCGAAGGCAAGGTGGCACACATGGTGTTCGCCGGCGGCGACGTGATCGAACCGCTGCAGCTACGCCAGGCCGGTGACGGCGAGCGCCGCAGCGGAACCGCAGTGCGGGTCTGGCCCGATCCCAAATACTTCGAGTCCGCCGTCATTCCGATGGCCGAGTTGGTCCATCTGTTGCGCAGCAAGGCGGTGCTGATGCCCGGCGTGACGGTCAGCCTTGCCAACGAGAAAACCCGCGATACCCAGACCTGGCTGTACAAAGGCGGTCTGCGCGACTACCTGACACAGGCACTGAGCGGCGAGCCGGTGATTCCGCTGTTCGAGGGCGAGTCGTTTGCCGATGCCGGCCACGAGAGTTTTGCCGAAGGCGAGGGCGCCCAGTGGTGCGTGGCTTTCACCGAAGACGGCAATCCGCTGCGCGAGAGTTACGTCAACTTGATTCCGACCAATGCCGGCGGCACCCACGACAGCGGCCTGCGCGACGGCCTGTTCAACGCGGTCAAGAGCTTTATCGAGCTGCATGCCTTGCTGCCCAAGGGCGTCAAGTTGCTGCCCGAGGACGTGTTTGCGCGCGCCAGCTACGTGTTGTCGGCCAAGGTGCTCGATCCGCAGTTCCAGGGCCAGATCAAGGAGCGGCTCAACTCGCGCGATGCAGTGCGCCTGGTGTCGGGCTTCGTGCGTCCGGCGCTGGAGCTGTGGCTGAACCAGCATGTGGAATATGGCAGGAAGCTGGCCGAGTTGGCCATCAAGGCCGCACAGGTGCGCCAGAAAGCCGGTCAGAAGGTCGAAAAGCGCAAGGGCTCGGGCGTTGCGGTGTTGCCGGGCAAGCTCACCGATTGCGAAAGCCGCGATCTGGCGCACAACGAAGTGTTCCTGGTCGAGGGCGACTCGGCTGGCGGCAGCGCCAAGATGGGACGCGACAAGGAATGCCAGGCGGTATTGCCGCTGCGCGGCAAGGTGCTCAACACCTGGGAAGTCGAGCGCGACCGGCTGTTTGCGAACACCGAGATCCACGATATCGCGGTGGCCATCGGTGTCGACCCCCATGGCCCGAACGACAGCCCCGATCTGTCGGGTCTGCGCTACGGCAAAATCTGCATCCTGAGCGACGCCGACGTCGACGGCTCGCATATTCAGGTGCTTTTGCTGACTTTGTTCTTTCGCCATTTCCCGAAACTGGTTGACAATGGCAATGTGTTCGTGGCAAGGCCGCCGCTGTTTCGCGTCGATGCGCCGGCCCGTGGCAAGAAGCCGGCATCCAAGAGCTATGCGCTGGACGCAGGCGAGTTGACCGCGATCCTCGACAAACTGCGCAAGGATGGTGTGCGTGAAAACGCCTGGAGCATCAGCCGATTCAAGGGACTGGGAGAAATGAACGCCGAGCAACTGTGGGACACCACGCTTAACCCCGACACACGCCGCCTGCTGCCGGTGCGCCTGGGTGCGATCGATTTCAACCAGACCGAGAGCCTGATCACCAAGCTGATGGGCAAGGGCGAGGCTGCTGCGCGCCGCGAGCTGATGGAGTTGCACGGCGACAACGTGGAGGTGGACGTCTGATGGTTTTGGCCGGACTGTTCTCGTGGGCACGTGGTGCGTTGCACCGCCTGGTCCTGCCGCTGGCGTTGGCGTCGGTGGCGGGTACCTGGAGTGTTCCGGCAATGGCCGACGTCTGGGCCTATGTCGACGCCAATGGCGAGTCGCATTTCGCCACCGAACAACTGGACCAGCGCTACGAGCTGTTCTTTCGCAGTACCGAATCGTTTGACACCCGACGCGATGCACCGCCGCCCGAGCCGATCGACGTGACAGCCGCGAATCTGCTGGCGCCGCCGTTGCCGCCGACCCGGCTGCTGGCCTTGTTTGATGCGTCGCCATCGTTCACGTCGGTGCGCCAGATCCTGCGCGCCGCCTCGAGCGACCACGACATCGACTACGAGCTGTTGCAGGCGCTGATTGCCACCGAATCGGGCTTCAATGCCAGCGCGGTGTCGCCCAAGGGTGCGATCGGGCTGATGCAGCTGATGCCCGACACGGCACGCCGCTACGGTGTCGACAGCGACCGGCACGGCCCGCTCGAGCGCAAGCTGACCGACCCGAAGACCAACATCCGGGCCGGCACCCGTTACCTGCGCGACCTGATCAACATGTTCCCGGGTCAGCTCGAACTGGCGCTGGCGGCTTACAACGCCGGCGAAGGCGCGGTGATGCGGGCCGGCAACCAGATTCCGAACTACAAGGAAACCCAGAACTACGTCAAGAACGTGCTGGGCCTGTACTGGGGCCTCAAGCCTCCTGCGCCGCCCGTAGCCGCAACGCCGCGTTACCCGAATTCCCGGGTGCGCCCGTCGATCAACGGCGGAGCGATCAACCGCGGCAACCTTCCTTCGCAGACGCCTGCCGTGCCGCTGGTGCAGGCCGAGAAGGCCCTTTCCATCAACTGATTCCCTGGCTTTGTCTGCGCGCGGACGGCTCTGGCCTGCGGCGCAGCCATGGCTGTGTCCTGATCCACGATGACCGACCAATCGACCCTCGACCTTGCCCCCGGCGCCGAACCTGAAGGCGATGACGCCTTGAACCTGGCCACCTATGCACAACGTGCCTACCTCGAATACGCACTGAGCGTCGTCAAGGGCCGGGCCTTGCCCGATGTCTGTGATGGCCAAAAGCCGGTGCAACGGCGCATCCTGTATTCGATGTCGCGCATGGGTCTGGGGTTCGGTGGCGCCAACGGCAATACCGGCGCACGGCCGGTCAAGTCGGCGCGCGTCGTCGGCGACGTGCTCG
The DNA here is from genome assembly GCA_039934375.1 of Burkholderiaceae bacterium. Taxonomy (GTDB): domain Bacteria; phylum Pseudomonadota; class Gammaproteobacteria; order Burkholderiales; family Burkholderiaceae_C; genus CAISIP01. Next base: position 6,593 of record JBDTMH010000184.1, read on the forward strand.
GCCGCTTTCACCCGCATGGTGACCAGGCCGCGTACGACGCGCTGGTGCGCATGGCGCAGGACTTTTCGCAGCGTTATCCGCTGATCGACGGCCAGGGCAATTTCGGCAGCCGCGATGGCGACGGTGCCGCCGCTATGCGCTATACCGAGGCACGGCTGGCGAAAATCACCACCTTGCTGCTCGACGAGATTGACGAAGGAACGGTCGACTTCATTCCCAATTACGATGGCTCCACCGAGGAGCCGTCGCAGCTTGCGGCCCGGCTGCCGTTCGCATTGCTCAATGGCGCCAGCGGGATTGCCGTGGGCATGGCGACCGAGATCCCGAGCCATAACCTGCGCGAGATTTCGGCCGCCAGCATTGCGCTGATCCGCGACCCCAAGCTGGACGACGACGCGCTGTTCGCGCTGATTCCCGGGCCCGACTATCCGGGTGGTGGGCAGATCATCAGCGGCGCTGCCGACATTGCCGATGCCTATCGCAGCGGTCGGGGCTCGCTCAAGGTGCGTGCGCGCTGGAAGATCGAGGAGCTCGCGCGCGGTCAGTGGCAGCTGGTGGTGACCGAGCTGCCGCCCAACGTCAGCACGCAGCGGGTGCTCGAGGAGATCGAGGAGCTGACCAACCCCAAGGTGCGCACCGGCAAGAAGGCCTTGTCTCAGGAGCAGACCCAACTCAAGGCCAGCGTGTTGTCGGTGCTCGACGGCGTGCGCGATGAGTCGAGCAAGGACGCGGCGGTGCGGCTGGTGCTGGAACCCAAGACCAGCCGCATCTCGCAGCAGGAGCTGATCCACACGCTGCTGGCCCATACCAGCCTGGAAACCTCGGCGACGATCAACCTGACCATGATCGGCATGGACCGGCGCCCGACGCAGAAGTCGCTGCGCCAGATGCTGACCGAGTGGATCGCATTCCGCCAGCAGACCGTCGAGCGCCGTTCACGGCATCGCCTGGCCAAGGTACAGGATCGCATCCATATCCTGGAAGGTCGCCAGCTGGTGTTGCTCAACATCGACGAGGTGATCGCCATCATCCGCGCGGCGGATGAGCCACGCCAGGCGCTGATGGCGCGTTTTGCGCTGTCTGAGCGCCAGGCGGAAGATATTCTCGAGATCCGGCTGCGCCAGCTCGCGCGGCTCGAGGCGATCAAGATTGAGCAGGAACTCAAGGGCCTGCGCGAGGACCAGAAGAAACTCGTGGAAATCCTGGGCAGCCCGACGGCCTTGCGCCGCCTGATGGTGCGCGAGATCGAGCACGACACCAAGACCTTCGGAGACGAGCGGCGCACGCTGATCCAGCCAGAAAAACGTGCGGTGGTCGAGGTCAAGGTGGTCGACGAGTCGGTCACGGTGGTGGTCAGTGCCAAAGGCTGGGTGCGGGTGCGTACCGGCCATGGCCACGATGCAGCCGGGTTTGCGTTCAAGGCCGGCGACGCCTTGTACGGCACCTTCGAGTGCCGCTCGATCGACACCTTGCTGGCCTTCGGCAACAAGGGCAGGGTGTATTCGGTGGCTGTCTCGCAGTTGCCGGGCGCGCGTGGCGACGGGCAGCCGGTGACGACGCTGATCGATCTGGAGCCGGGTACGCAGCTGACCTCCTATTTTGCAGGCCCGGCCGGCGCGAGCCTGCTGCTCAGTGGTTCGGGTGGTTATGGCTTCCTGGCTACGGTCGAGCACATGACGTCACGGCTCAGGGCTGGCAAGGCGTTCGTCAGCTGCGGCGACGACGAGACGCTGAACCCGCCCTCGCCAGTGGCCGGCGTGGTGGGTATCAGCACAATGCCTGCGGCCACATATGTGGCCTGTGCATCGGCGCTCGGGCGCATCCTGACCTTCCCGATCGAGCAACTCAACACCATGGCCAATGGGGGTCGAGGCCTCAAACTGATCGACCTGGAAGCCAAGGACACGTTGGCCGGCGCCGCAGCTTACACGCGCAGCATCCGGATCGACGGCGTTGGCCGCGGCGGCAAGGTACGCGATGAAACGCTGGAGATCCGTAGCCTGAACAATGCGATGTCCGCGCGCGGCCGCAAGGGAAAGGCGGCCGACCTGGGCTTCAAGCCAAGTAGCGTGACGCGGGTGCTGTAAGCGGCTACAGCCGCGATGGCGGCTGTAGCAGGCTGGGATCCTGCCGCCAGTGGCTGCGTCCGGCTTTTCCGTCCAGCGGCGCCTGTTCGGCCCGAGCCCGGTCGCCTTCGCGGTTGCGGCGGCAGAGGGCCTGCGCAGGACAAATCATGCCGGGGCGCGTAACATTGCGGGCAGTTGCGCAGCCCGGGGCTGCGTGTTTTTCGCCCCTCTTTTCCGCGCTGTATGCCACCAGCGCATGACCATGGACACCACTTTGCCTGCCACTGCCCCGGCCACGTCTGTTGCCGCGCCAGCGACCCCGATCACTGCAGCAATACCCCTCACCGACCCGGAAGCGACCCGTTTTCGGGTGCTCGGTGCGATCAGCTTTTCGCACTTCCTCAACGACCTGATCCAGTCGCTGATCCTGGCGATTTA
>JBDTMH010000185.1:0-9013 GCA_039934375.1 Burkholderiaceae bacterium
TTTCCGATGCGAGCACCTGACCGGAGTCGAAGTCCATCAGCAGCCATGCCTTGGCAGGCAGCACCGGCGGGACACCGGCAGTGGCAGCCTGTGCGACGACTGGCGCCCGAGCACGCGTAGCGGCTGCAGGCTTCTTGCGGACTGCGGGCTTGGCCGCGTGGAGTTGGGCCGCGTAGGACGTCGGGGCCGGTACAAGGACCCCGGCAGCGATTACGAAAGCCACAGAGAGGACGGAAAAAGTTTTGGTGTGCACGATGATCGGAGGCAAAACGAGAATTGTCGCGGATCGGGTGCGGGTTCGATCCGCGCCGATGTAACAGACAGCCATGACATGACAGCAAAAAGCCCCTGACTCACAACGAATCAAGGGCTTGCATGGATCGGGCGCGACCCCGTGGGATCTGTCACGCCCGTGCATTTGCTGGAAGTTTTGGGCCGAATCGAAGCGCGAGTCGTCATCGAGACTGCGCATCGCGCTTTCGAGAATTGCGCACAGGTCGCGGAAACCAATTTGTAACAGGCTCTTGCCAAGTTGCGGACTAGCTGAAAGAATGCATTTTCAACAACACATGTTGCAGTTTTAGCAACTAACCTTCGGCCAGTCCATATTCGAAACGCCCCGCGCAACCACATGGCCTCTCTTACCCAAGTCGCTGAAGTCCTGCGCTGCATTGCCCGCAGCGAGGATGCGCTGACCGTCACCCAGGTGTCGGAACAGCTGGGGGTGCACAAGAGCACGCTGTCGCGCCTGCTGCGCGCGATGCGCGACGCCGGCTTCCTGGACCAGGCCGATGGGGCGCGCGGTTATGGACCCGGTGGGCTCTGGCATGAAATGGCTGCGGCCGTGCATGCGGGCGAGTCCTTCAGCGCCAAGGCCAGCGCCACGGTGCGCAAGTTGTGCGACGAACTCGGCCATACCGGCTTTGTATCCGTCCGCTCGGGCACCAGCATGGTCGGCGTGGTCCACCATGTGGGCGGCAACCCGATCCAGGTCGGCGTACCAATAGGAAAACCGTTGGACGTGGACGCCTGCGCCACCGGTCGCGCAATGCTGGCCGACATGGACGACACCCGGGTGCGCGAGTTGTTGCACGACAAGGTATCACGCGCCTCGCCGAGGTCTCCGCAGAACATGGATGAGCTGATGCAGCGCCTGAAGCAGATTCGCACGCGCGGATATGCCGAATCGATCGACGAGGTCGGCAACGGCGTGGGCGCCCTGGCCATCGCTGCGCGCGATCCGCGCAGCGGGCAACACCTGGCACTGTGTGTCACCTTTGCCAGCGCCGTCGTCACCACCCACGAGCGCACACGCGCCATCGAGCTGCTGGGCCAGGCCCGGCAGCAACTGCAATCCCCCTACCAACCGCCGGTAACCGCATCATGACACTCTGCACACCTCATACCCAGGCCAACGACGCAGCATCCAGGCGTTGGCGCATCGGTTTCGACATCGGCGGCACCTTCACGGATTTCATCCTCTACGATGGCGCCGAACACCAGGTCACGTTGCACAAGCGCCTGACCACGCCGCGCGATCCTTCCGAGGCTGCGCTGCTGGGTTTGCAGGAACTGGTGGAGATGCGTGGCGTCAGCATGGCCGAGGTCAACGAGATCATCCACGGCACAACGCTCGTGACCAACGCCATCATCGAGCGCAAGGGCGCGCCGTTGGGCCTGCTCACCACCGAGGGCTTCCGCGACATCCTGGAGATGGGCACCGAGCAGCGTTATGACATCTACGACCTGTTCGTCACTTATCCCGACCCCATGGTATCGCGCGACCTGCGCATGGAAGTGCCAGAGCGTGTGGATGCACTCGGCCAGGTCGTGACGCCTCTGGACCGTGCAGCGGTTGAGCGTGCCGCGCACCACCTGGTGGCCGCCGGCTGCGAGGCGGTGGCGATCTGCTTCATGCACGCTTACGCCAATCCGCGCCACGAGCAGGAGGCGGCAGCGATCCTGCGCAAGCTGTATCCCGCGCTCCAGGTTTCCTGTTCCAGCGCCGTGGTGGCCGAGATGGGTGAATACGCGCGTTGCGTCACTACCTGCGCCAACGCCTATGTGCAGCCACTGATGGCGCGTTACCTGGCAAAGCTCGAAACCTCGCTGGCCGAGATGGGCTTTCGCGGCGACCTGCGGCTGATGCATTCAGCCGGCGGCCTGGTGTCGCTGGCCGCGGCGGCCGAGTTCCCGATCCGCCTGCTGGAATCCGGCCCGGCCGGTGGTGGCCTTGCCACGGCGCTGTTCGGCGCGCTGGCCGGTAAAACCGACGTGATTTCCTTCGATATGGGTGGCACCACGGCCAAGGCGTGCATGATAGAGAATGGCCGCGCCGAGATCGCGCCCTGGATGGAGGCCGCGCGCGTGCACCGTTTCACGCGCGGCTCAGGTCTGCCGATCAAGTCACCCGTCATCGAGATGATAGAAATCGGCGCCGGTGGCGGCTCCATTGCCGGCATCGACGAAGTGGGCCTGCTCAAGGTCGGACCCCACTCGGCCAGTTCCGACCCGGGACCGGCTTGTTACGGCATGGGCGGAACACAACCCACCGTGACCGATGCCAACCTGGTGCTCGGTTACTACGACCCGGGCTTCTTCCTGGGCGGGCGCATGACGCTGGACATGCAGGCCGCGCGCGACGCCATAGCCAATGCGGTCGCCAAACCGCTCAAGCTCGGCGTGGAAGAAGCGGCCTGGGGCATCCATAAGGTGGTCGTCGAGGCCATGGCCGGGGCCGCACGCGTCCACCTGGTGGAAAAAGGCAAGGACCCGCGCTCCTACGCGATGGTGGGTTTTGGCGGCGCCGGCCCGGCCCACGCGGTGGACGTGGCGCGCGCCATGGGTGTGCGCGAGGTGATCATCCCACCGGCTTCGGGTGCCGCGTCCGCGCTTGGCTTCCTGGCCGCGCCCCTGTCCTTCGAGGCGGTTCGCACACTGCGCGTGGCCTTCAAGCCGGGCTTCGACGCCGAGGCCCTGAATGCCGTGCTGGACGGTCTGGAGCGCGACTGCCGCGCTCAGCTTCTGGGCGCCAAGGTGCCCGCCGCGGACATCGTGGTCGAGCGCCATGCCGACATGCGCATGCTGGGCCAGATGCATAGCATCGCGGTGGAGCTTCCCGCCGGCCCGCTGGGCGACAACACACTGCCCGCCATCCGGGACGCCTTCGCGCGCACCTACATGACGCGGTACGCACGCGGTCCCGAGAGCGCGCCTTTCGAAGGTGTCAACTTCCGCGTGCGCTGCGCGGGCCGCACACCCACGCTGGCGCTGGACGGCGCGACTGGCGGCGCCGACCACAGCCGCAAGATCAAGGGCGAGCGGGCGGCCTGGTTCGAGCACGGCAGCGTGGCGACGCCGGTCTACGACCGCTACGCGCTGCGTGCGGGCGACAGCTTCTCCGGACCGGCCATCATCGAGGAGCGCGAATCCACCACCGTGGTGGCGCCCGGAGACGCGGTACGGGTGGACGAAAACCTCAACCTGTGCATCACCGTGGCGGCGACGCAGGCCGCCGAGACGCGCATCCATGCCGGCATGGATCGCGCCCAGGCCGTGCGCCTGATCCAGGGCGACCCGATCGGTCTGGAGATCATGTGGAGCCGCCTGGTCAACGTGGTCGACGAGATGTGGCTCACGGTGTGCCGCACTGCCTATTCGCTGGTGATTTCCGAGGCGCAGGACTTTGCCTGTGAACTGCTGGACGCCCAGGGTGAGACGCTGGCGCATTCGCCGCGCGCCATGCCGGTGTTCAACCTCACGCTGCCGCTGGCCGTGAAGGCGCTGCTCAAAGCCTACCCGGCCGAGACGCTGCGCGAGGGCGATGTGCTGATTACCAACGACCCCTGGCTGTGCGCGGGCCATCTGTTCGACATCGCGGTGGTGACACCCGTGTTCAAGGACGGCGTGCTGGTCGCGTTGCTGGGCACGGTGGGCCACGTGTCGGACATCGGCGGCACCAAGGACGTGTTCTCGGTGCGCGAGATCTACGACGAGGGTGTGCAGATTCCGCCCATGAAGCTGTACGAAGCCGGCAAGCCCAACGAAACGCTGATGCGCATGCTGGGCAAGAACGTGCGCAGCAGCGACCAGGTGCTGGGCGACCTGCAATCCTTCGTAACGGCCAACGCCATCGGTGCCGGACGCGTGTTGTCCTTCATGCAGGACTACGGCATGGAAGACCTGGGTGCGCTGGCCGACGTGGTGCAAGGGCTTTCCGAACGCGCCATGCGCGAGGCGATCCGTGCGCTGCCCGACGGCGACTACACCTCCACCATCACCAACAACCCGCTCGGCACGCCCATGACCTACCCGGTGCGCCTGCGCATCGAAGGAGACACGTTGGAAGTGGACTTTGAAGGCGCGCCGCCACAGCTGGCACGCGGCGGCATCAACTGCACGCTCAACTACACGGCGGCGCACGCCACCTATCCGCTCAAGTGCATGCTGACACCCACGGTGCGCGGTAACGCAGGCTGTTACCGCCCGTTCACGGTGAAGGCACCTGAAGGCTCGATCCTCAACTGCAGCTACCCGGCCTCGGTGAACGCACGCGTGCGCACGGGCTGGTACATCGCGCCCAACATTTTCCGGGCCCTGTCCCAGGCCGCGCCGAACCAGGTGCAGTCCTTCACCGGGCTGCCGGTGGCGGCAGACATCTACGGCCAGGACAAGGACGGCAATTACTACTCCGACATGTTGTTCTGCGGTGGTGGCCAGGGCGGTTCCCAGCGCGCCGACGGCCATTCAGCGTTGTTGTATCCCACCTCGGCCGCCAACACTTCGGTCGAGATGATAGAAAGCCGCGCGCCGGTGCTGTTGCTGGAGAAGACCTACGTCACCGACTCGGGCGGCGCCGGCCAGCAGCGCGGCGGCCTCGGCCAACGCGTGCGCCTGCGCAAGCGCGATGCGGACGGAATCGTCATGCAGGTCTCGGTCTTCCCTGAAGGGGTGTCGCATCCGGTGACGGGCCTGCACGGCGGCAGCCATGGAGGACTTGCATCCGGACGCGTGTTGGACAACACTACACACGCCGCGCAGGACTGCAGCGGCGGGCGGCTGGTGGAACTGACTCGGCCCGAGCAGATCGTGGAACTCGTGCTGGCCGGTGGCGCCGGATACGGCAAGCCGGCCAAGCGCCAACCGGAAGCCCTGGCACGCGATGTGCGTATGGGATTCGTGAGCGAGTCAGCCGCCGCGCGCGACTATGGCATTACCGAGCCTGCGCAGCCCGCAAAAAAGATCCCCGCCGCCGTGGCGTAACCGCCGATCCACTTTCAACCTGCCCATCTCTACCACCATTTCCCGACCCAAGGAGCCTTTCATGTTTTCCATTGATACCCCGCGTTTTCAACGTCGCCATCTGCTGGGTGCCGCCGGCGCCGGCCTGGCCAGCAGCATGCTCCCCTTGCAGGTACTGGCACAGGACGGTCGCAAGATTCTCGTGATCAGTTCGAACCAGGACATACCCAACTTCGACCCGCACATCGCCACCGGCTACTCGGCCAGCTGGCTGCTGCGCAATGTCTACGACTCGCTGGTGCGGGTTGAGGGCAACCCACCCAAGCCCGTGCCGGCACTGGCCACATCCTGGAGCAGCACGCCCGATGGCAAGAGCTACACCTTCAAGCTCAATCCGGCGGCCAAGTTCCACAGCGGCAAGCCGGTCACGGCCGACGACGTGGTCTATTCCTTCCAGCGCGCCGTGCGCCTTAACAAGGGCAATGCCTGGATGATCCAGGGCGTGGTCGGAGCCGACAGCCTGCGCGCGATCGACAAGGGCACGGTGCAGATGACACTCATCAAGCCCTTCGCGGCGTTGTTGCAGGTGCTGCCATGGATCTGGGTCGTATCCAAGGACGAGGTGCAGGCCAGCATCGGTTCGGACGACGGCCAGACCTACCTGCGCACCACCATCGCCGGTTCGGGCCCCTTCAAGGTGCGCCGCGCGCAAGCCGGTGCCTTGTACGAGCTGGAGCGCCCCGCTAGCGACTGGCACGCGGGTGCGGGCAACGTCACCGGCGTGATCTGGCGCATCACACGCGAGACGTCGGCGCAGCGGCTGATGGTCGAACGCGGCGACGCACACTTCGCGGTCGACCTGACCAGCGAGGACATGGATGCACTGCGCAACAAACCGCACGTGGTGCGCGTGATCCAGCCCGAGTACCGTACCTTCTCGATCAAGATGAATACGAAGAACGGCCCGATGGCCGACGTGGAACTCCGCCGCGCGGTGTCCTATGCCACCAACTACAAGGCCTTGGTCGAAGCCACCGGTTATGCCGACCTCATGACCGGCCCGCTGCCCGACGGCATCCTGGGGCAGGACCCGAAGCTGGAGGTCTACCGTACCGACCTGGCCAAGGCCAAGGAGCACCTGGCCAAGAGCAAGTCGCCCAACGGGGGCATCAAGCTCACAATGGTGCACGTTTCGGGCCTGGAGCAGCAGCGCCGCTTCGCCCTGATCATGCTCGACAGCCTGAAGGCACTGAATATCACGTTGGACATCAAACCCCAGATCTGGCCCGACATGGTGGCCTCCTGCGCGTCGGCCCAGACCTTCCCCGACTTCTTCCCGGTCTACCAGACCGCCAATTACGGCGATCCGGACAACATCGCCTTTGCGGCCTACCATTCGTCGCGCAACGGCAACTGGCAGAACGCGGTGTACGCCAACCCCGAGGTCGACGCGCTGATCGAGCGCGGCCGCAGCGAACCCGATACCAAGAAGCGTATCGCAATCTACGGCGAGATGCAGCGCAAGATCGTGGCCGACGCGCCCGACATCTTCGGCGTGTTGGAGCGGCGCAAGCTCGCGCTGCGCGACAACGTGAAGGGTTACTACTTCACCCCGGTCGCCTCGAACGCCATCGAGTGCCACACCTTGTCTATTTGATGTCCTGAACCAGGCCCATCCCCGGCTGTCACGGCCGGAGCGGGCGTTGCCCATGCTGCGTTTCCTCACCATCCGATTGCTGCTGATCCTGCCCGTGCTGCTGGGCCTGACGGCACTCGTGTTCGCGATCGCGCGCCTGTTGCCAGGTGACCCGGTGGCGCTGGCCGCGGGGCCCAATGCCACCCCGGCGGAGATTGCCGAATACGGACGCCAGTTCGGACTCGACAAACCGCTCTGGACCCAGTACTGGACCTACCTCACCGGGCTGCTTCATGGCGACTTTGGTGTGTCGCTGTTCACGCACCGTCCGGTGCGTGAAGACCTGATCGCCTACCTGCCCGCCACGCTGGAGCTGGTGCTGGCCGCCATGGCGCTGGCCATGCTGATCGGCATCCCGGCCGGCCTGTGGGCCGCCGTACGGGTCAATGCCTGGCCCGACTACCTGACAAGGGTGCTGGCATTAGGCTCGATTTCGATGCCGCGTTTCTTCCTGGGGCTGGTTCTGCAACTGCTGTTCGCGATGTGGCTGGGCTGGCTGCCGCTGGGCGGGCGCTTCCCGATCACCGAGGATCCGCCCGCGCTGATTACCGGCTTTCTGACAATCGATGCGTTGTTGGCCGGGAATGGCCACGCGTTCTGGGTCGCGTTGCAGCATCTGGCCATGCCGGCGCTTGCCATGTCCCTGTCGCCGCTGGCCACGCTGCTGCGCATGATGCGCGCCTCGACGCTCGAAGTGTTGCAGCAGGACTATGTGCTGACGGAGCGCGCGCTCGGGCTTCCGCAACGCCTGATCCTGCTGAAGTACGTGACACGCAACGCGATCTCGTCCACCCTCACGGTCACCGGGCTGTATTTCGGCTGGCTGCTGGGTGGAACGGTGCTCGTGGAAACCATCTTCGACTGGCCCGGACTGGGCTTGTACGCCACGCAGTCGGTCATCACCCAGGACTTCATGGCCGTCATTGGTGTCACGCTGGTGATCGGGGTGCTGTTCGTGGCAGCCAACCTGGTGATCGACCTGTTGTACGGGGTCGTGAATCCCAGGGTGAGGCTGGAATGAGCACAACCACTGCTCCGGTTGCCGGTGGCGATCTGCCACCCGCACGCAGCGCGCGCAGTGAGGCCATGCGCCGCGCCTTGTACCGTTTCCGCTCCAGCTGGCTGTCGATCATCGGCCTGGCGCTGGTGGTGTTCCTGCTGTTCCTGGCCCTGTTTGGCGGAGCCATCGCACCCTACCCGGAACACATCGCGGGCGCAGTGGACACACCGGCGCGTTTCCTGGCACCTTCATGGAAGCACTGGTTCGGCACCAATGAACTGGGTCAGGACGTGTTGTCCCTGGTGATGGGCGGTGCGCGCGTGTCGGTACTCGCGGGCATCGCCGTCGTGTTGCTGGGCGCGGCCGTGGGCACGGTGTTCGGCGCCGTCGCGGGTTATGCCGGCGGCTGGACCGACGAGCTGCTGATGCGCCTGGCCGACCTCAAGATCACCATTCCCGGCCTGATCCTCGCCATGGCGGTGGCGGCCGCGCTGGGAGCGGGCATCGTCAACATGGTGATAGCGATTGCGCTGTCGTGGTGGCCAGGTTATGCGCGCCTTGTGCGCGGCGAGGTGATCGCACGCAAGCAGGAAATGTTCGTCACCGCCGCGCGCGCCATCGGCGCCGGGCCGGGGCGCATCGTGTTTCGCCACATCCTGCCCAATGTGATGACCCCCGTGATCATCAAGATGTCGCTGGACATGGGTTTTGCGATTCTCACCGTGGCTTCGCTGGGCTTCGTGGGCATAGGTGTAAAGCCGCCCACGCCGGAGTGGGGCATGCAACTGTCGATAGCGCGCGGTTACATGCCCGACCAGTGGTGGACCGCGATCTGCCCGGGCGCGGCGATTTTCATCGCCGTGTTCGGATTCAACCTGCTGGGCGATGGATTGCGCGATGTCTTCGACCCCCGTTCGCGAAGATGAATGCTCCCCAAAGCGTTTTCAGCACCATGACCGAGGTCCCTTCACCCTTGCTCCGGATCCGCGAACTGCACCTCTGGATGCGCAGCTTCGAGGGAGAGGCGCATGTGCTCGCCGGCATCGACCTGTCCGTGCAGCGCGGCGAGATCTGGG
>JBDTMH010000186.1:0-8985 GCA_039934375.1 Burkholderiaceae bacterium
TCGGCGTAGCGATTGCCGTATGAACTGGTCCGACGCGAAAGACATGAAAGCGCAGTTGGCGCGGTGGTGGGAGCGGGGCGACATTTTGCGTGAAGCGTTGTCTGGTCCTTCGCAATTTCCGCTGCGCCTGACGCTCAAGGGCCCGGCACCGACCGACATCACGCATCGCTTCGACGAGGTTCGTGCATGGGCCGCTGGTTTGTCGGCGCAAGACCATCTGCACCTGGAGTGGCAGGAAACGCGTCATCGGGTGCAGGGCGCCCAACGTCTGCCGTCCAGGGCATCGGTGCCATCCGTTGACGACGCCTTGGCTTGGCTGGGCAAGCGCCGCGAATGGAACCGCTTTTGTGCCTTGGTTTCCGAGACGCGACTGACCCACGCGGAATTGCTGCCATGGCTGGAGCGACGACCGATGCAGGTGCTGGAACTGGCTGACGAATGGACACGGTTGCTGGCAGTGGTGGGCTGGTTTATCGCGCATCCAAGACCAGGCATCTACTTGCGCCAGGTTGACTTGCCCGGCATACACAGCAAGTTCATCGAGGCGCATCGCGCCGTGCTGACCGAACTGCTCGACCTCGCGCTGCCGGCTGAGGCCGTGTTTTCGGCAAAAACAGGCATGGGCCAGTTTGCCGGGCGTTACGGTTTGCTGGACAAGCCGACTCGCATCCGGTTTCGGGTACTGGATCCGGAGTTGCAGCTGTTGCCTGGTGCGCCATGTCCGGACATCACGCTGGACGCCGACAGCTTCAGCCGCTTGCGGCTGCGCGTGCAGCAGGTCTTCATTACCGAGAACGAGACCAATTTCCTGGCCTTTCCCTGTGTGAACAACGCGATCGTAATTTTCGGCGCAGGCTACGGTTGGGATGCGCTGGCGCGCAGCCGCTGGTTGCTGGATTGCACGCTGTTGTACTGGGGTGACATCGACACCCACGGTTTTGCCATCCTGAATCAGCTGCGCGGGCAGTTCGATGCTGTGACCTCGATCCTGATGGACCGGGCAACCCTGCTTGCCCACGAGGCCCATTGGGGCTCGGAAGACAAGCCTTCGCGAGCGGATCTGCCAAGATTGAACGCAGACGAACGCGCGTTGTATGACGACCTGCGCGACAACCGAATCCGCAACGGCTTGCGGCTGGAGCAGGAACGCATCAGCTACGCCTGGGTCCAGCGTCAATTGCAGTGCGTCTAGTTCGCACGGCGCAGCACGAAATTCTGGATCAGCCGCGCCAGTCCGGGCGCCGCTTGTCGATGAACGCCTGCACCCCTTCGAGCGCGGCTTCGTCCATCATGTTGCAGGCCATGGTCTGGGCTGCGTCGGTGTAGGCGGCCGCTATGCCTTTTTCCAGTTGCCGGTAGAACAGCGACTTGCCCAGCGCCAGTGCGATCCGGGGTTTGGACAGGATGGCCTGCACCCATTGCTCTACCGCGGCGTTCAGGTCGGCGGGTTCGGAGACCCGATTCACCAGGCCGCGCGCCATCGCAACGTCGGCGCTGATGAAGTCGCCGGTGACCAGCATCTCGAATGCGGCCTTGCGCCCGACGTTGCGCGACAGCGCCACGCTGGGGGTCGAGCAGAACAAGCCGAAGTTGACGCCACTCACAGCAAACCGGGCGTCGCGCGCAGCGGCCGCCATGTCGCACATGGCCACCAGCTGGCAGCCGGCTGCAGTGGCCATGCCCTGCACCTTGGCGATCACCGGCACTGGCAGTTGCTGCAGCGCCAGCATCATGTCGCTGCACTGGTGGAACAGCTTCTGGTAGTACTCCAGCGACGGGTCGGCGCGCATCTGCTTGAGGTCGTGGCCGGCGCAGAACGCCTTGCCAGCGGCCGCGAGCACGACCACGCGCACCGACGCATCTTCGGCAATATGGGCGCACGCCTGCTGCAGCGCAGTCAACAGTTCTTCAGACAAGGCGTTGAACGCCGCCGGCCGGTTCAGCGTCAGCGTGAGCACGCCGCGTGCATCGCGCTGGCTCAAAAGGCAATGGGATTCGTGGTTGGTCAAGGTGTTCACCTCCGTGGTTTCAGCTGCTTTGGCACCCGTTCATCGCGCAGGCGCATCGAGTGCCTGGTCGATGTCCCACAGAATATCGTCAATGTGCTCGATGCCTACCGACATGCGGATCATGTCGGGCAACACTCCGGCATTCAGCTGCTGCTGTGCGTCGAGTTGCCGGTGTGTCGTCGAAGCGGGGTGGATGATCAGCGTGCGGGTGTCGCCGATGTTGGCCAGGTGGCTCATGAATTGCGCCGCTTCGATAAAGCGCACTCCGGCGTCCAGGCCTCCCTTGACACCAAAGGCCAGCAGGCCCGACGCGCCGGGCACGCCGTCCACCATGCGCATCTGCTTCTTCACCAGTTCGTATTGCGGATGCTGGGGCAATCCCGGATAGTTGACCCAGCTCACGCGCGCATCGTCCTTCAGGTACTTCGCCACCTTGAGCGTATTGCTGCAGTGGCGCTCCATGCGTACATGCAGGCTCTCGGTGCCCTGCAGGATCTGCCAGGCATTGAACGGCGATAACGTGGCGCCGTAGACGCGCAGCACTTCCATGCGGGCGCGCATGCAATAGGCGAAATCGCCGAAGGTCTCGAAGAACTTGACCCCGTGATAACCCGTGGAGGGCTCGGTCATGCCGGGGAACTTGCCGTTGTCCCACGGGAATCGGCCGCTCTCGACCATCACGCCGGCCAGCGTCGTGCCGTGGCCGCCGAGGTATTTGGTGGCCGAGTGCACCACGATGTCGGCGCCCAGGCGCAGCGGGTTGCACAAAAACGGCGATGGCACGGTGTTGTCGACAATCAGCGGCACGCCATGCGCATGCGCCACCTCGGCGACCGCTGCGATGTCGAGCACCGAGAGGCTGGGGTTGCCCAGACTCTCGGCAAATACCGCACGGGTGTTCGGCTGCATCGCAGCGGCAAAGGCTTCGGGCTCGGTCGCCTTGACAAACGTGGTCTCGATGCCGAAACGTTTCAGGTTGATCGCCAGCATCGTCACGCTGCCGCCGTACAGGGCTCCGCCCGCTACCACGTGGTCGCCCTGCTGCAGGATGGTCATCAAGGCCATGGCTTCGGCCGCCATGCCGCTGGCCGAAGCCAGCCCGGCACGGCCGCCCTCTAGCGCCGCGACCCGCTCTTCAAGCGCGGCCACCGTCGGGTTGGACAGGCGCGAATAGACGTTGCCGAAGGTCTGCAGATTGAACAGGCTGGCCGCGTGATCGGCGCTGTCGAACACGAAACTGCTGGTCTGGTAGATCGGAAGTGCCCGCGCGCCGGTGGCACTGTCGGGTACCTGCCCGGCGTGAATGGCCAGGGTCTCGGGTTGGAACTGGTGGTCCGCCATGGATTGTCTGCCCGGGTGTTGTCTAGGCGCTTGGCTACGCGCGCCGCTTGGCCGAGATGACCTGGGTGTTGACGCCGACCCAATTCAGGCCGCCGAACAACCGCGCGTGCTCGATCTTGACGCAACGGTCCATCACCGCGTCCAGCCCAGCCTCACGCACCAGTTGCGCGGCCTCCTGGTTGAGCACGCCGATCTGCTGCCACAAGCACTTGGCACCGATCGCCACCGCCTGGCGCGCAATCGGCAACACGTCCTCGGTGCGCCGGAACACATCGACCATGTCTACCGGGAAGGGAATGTCGGCCAGGTCGGCGTAGACTTTCTCGCCCAGAATCTCGCCGCCGCTGGCCGCATAGCGCGGATTGACCGGCACGACCTTGTAGCCGTGCGACTGCATGTATTTGGCGGCGAAAAAACTCGGCCTGTGCCACTCGGCCGACAAGCCGACCACGGCGATGGTGCGATGCTGGCGCAAGATGCGGGTGAGTTCGGAGATGGTGCTCATCGTCAGCGGCTCTCCAGATCATCGTGCGGGCTGCTGCCGTAAGTCTCCTGTGCGGCTACTTCTTCGCGCAAACAAACTTCAACATATCCCCATCTGGCGAGTCCAGCTTGATCTGGCGCGTGGGCGCCGGCTTCATCTCGGCGGCCACGGTGCTGCCCTTGCCCATGTTGTCCGACATGGCGCTCAAGTTGAGGTGGCGGCCGGTTGCATCGTCGCAGTTGAATTCGTCCTGCATCTTCGCCGACTTGAATTTCTGTTCTGCCGAAATGGTCTGCACTTCCTGGTAGTCGGTCATCGTCAGCAGCTGTACCTTGGCACCGAGCACCAGCAAGGTGTTGGTGTCGGCGTAGCTGGTGACCTTGCCGTCGTCCGACGTGCTCACCTTGGTCCAGTCGGCGAGCGCACATGTGCTCAGTACGGTTAACGCCAGGGCGGTCAGCGCGGCTTTGGCATTCGATTTATTCATGTCAATGGGTTCCCTGTAATTGGGGCGGATTATGCGCCGCGCCATGTTTATACCGTGCTGGCGACGGTGAATGGCGGGTCAATGATTGTGAGCGCATGTATCCGATATGCAAACCCAGGTTAATTCCTGCAAGGTTTGACAGGTCAATTGACGCCGGGCCCGGTGTGGAGGACCATGGCACCTGAGATAGGAGTCGACCATGCCGCACACCCAGTACCACCCACACAGCGTTCCATTGCCCGAGCCCGAAGACGAAGAGCTCGAAGCGGAGTCCGATGATCTGCATGACGGGCTCGTACCTCCCGGCATCGAAGACGATCCCGAGCACGATCGGCTGATCGATCCGGAAGACTGATGGAACCCGGCCTGCGGCTTCGCCGCCATTCCAGGTTTGAAATTTCGTGAAAGATCTGGCGCGCCCGAGCAGACCAAGCCCTGACGCTCATTTCACGAAAGGCTTGTCATCATGGATCGCCGCCAACTCCTGACCCTGCTGGGTCTTGCCCCACTGCAAACGCCCGCGGCTTTCGCTGCCACTCCCATGGGCGCCGATGGCGCGGCAGCCCCAAAACCCTTGCGCCTGAGCGATGCCGAATGGAAAAAGCGGCTCACACCGTTTCAGTACAGCGTGCTGCGCCATGAGGCCACCGAGCCACCGCGCTCCAGTGCTCTCGACCACGAGACGCGGCCGGGCATGTACCAGTGCGCAGGTTGCGATCTGCCGCTGTTCTCGTCCGACACCAAATACGACAGCGGCACTGGCTGGCCCAGCTTCTTTCGGCCTTTGCCCGGCGCCGTGGCCACGCGCATCGATTACAAGCTGTTGTTCCCGCGCACCGAGTACCACTGCGCGCGATGCGAAGGGCACCAGGGCCACGTGTTTGGCGATGGACCCAAGCCCACGGGCAAACGCTATTGCAACAATGGCGTGGTGCTGACCTTTGTGCCCAGCGCCGCCTGAGCGCGCTGGGCGCCTTGGCGACTATTTCCGTCGCGCCTGAGTCGCGCAATCTGTCACCTACCCAGGGTCTCGGCCCAGGCCAGCGCCTGCAGGTGGGCCCAGTTGACCTGGTGGTTGCTCAGCGTCAATGCGTTTGCGATACGTGCAAAGGCTTCGTCATCGGCCTGCTCGCAGGCGATCGTCAACTCCAGCAGCGGCGCCAGAGGTCCAGTCTTGTGCAACAACGCGTCGGTCACGGAATCGGGCAAGGTGATGGCGTCGAGTGCCTTATCGATCGGCACGCCCAGCATCGCGTCGAGCAAGGAGAAGACGCCGGTGACGAAGGCGTTGTCGCACTCCTCCTTGGGCAGCATTTCTTCTGCTAGCAGCTCCATCAGGCGGCCGCGCACGATGGCGGTATTGCCCACCACAGGCGGCGTGCCACCCTCGCGCGAGGTAGTCAGCAGCATCGCCGACCAGCGGAACAGCTTGTCCAGCCCCAGGATCATCACGGCGTGGCGGAACGACGTGATCTCGGTGCTCAGGCCAAAACCGGACGAGTTGATGAAACGCAGCAGGTTGAATGACAGGCTGGCATCGCGCTTGAGCACTTCTTCGATTTGTCCGATGTCGGCTTTGCGGCGCACCAGGTTGATCAGCTGGATGATGTTGGCATGGCCCGGCCGAACGGTCTGGCCAGCCATCAGCACTGGCTTGGCAAACCAATTGCCCTGAAACCGTGTGACCCCCAAGTTGGCCACCATTTTGTGCTGTTCGGCCGTCTCGACCTTCTCGACGATCACTTGGAATTGCGGTTTCCTTTGCGCCATCCGGATGGCTGGTTCGACCTGTTCGGGCTTAAGTGCCGTCAGGTCGAGCTTGATGTAGCTGGCCAGTGGCAGCCACTTGCGGTAGGCGACGGTCAGGGCCATCTGATTGAACGCCAGCCGAAAGCCGCGCTCGTGCAGTTCTGTCAGGGCGGGCAGGTGGCGCTCGATCGCCGCCTCGTCATGGTCGGGAACATGCGGCAGCTCAAGCACGATCCGATCGGGTTTGACCATTTCCAGGTGTGCGCTGCCCAGGCTCTCCAGCGCGCAGTTGACGAACATCGTGTACTTTCCGAACAGCGCTCCGGTGTCGGCATGCGTCAATGCGTTCAACAGCAGACTCGCATCCCTGGCCACACCGTGGTCGCTGACGCGGTGGCTACGGTCGAGCAGTGCGAAGCCAAACACATTGCCCTTGTCATCGACGATGGCCTGGCGGGCAATGGCACCTTCGCCGGTCCCGCCAGAGGTGTCGTCAGCGTTGGGAGCAGCTGGATTGGACATGGTGCGGTTCCAGTTTGAAAAAGAGTCTGGGTGGACTAGCTCAGGTGGGCCATGTCTCGTGTCACGTGCCCAAGGTTTCGGCCCAGGCCAGTGCCTGCAGATGGGCCCAGTTGACCTGGCGGTTGTCCAGCCCCAGCTGGTTGGCGGTGCGGGCAAAGGCCTCGTCGTCGGCGGTTTCGCAGGCGATGGTCAGCTCCAGAAAGGCAGCCAGCGGGCCTTCGTTGTGCAGCAGCGCCGACACCACCGAGTTCGGCAGGGCCAGGGTCTCGAGTGCCTTGTCCATCGGCATGCCCAGCATCGCGTCGAGCAAGGAAAACAGTCCGGTCACGAACGCGTTGTCGCATTCCTCGGGCGGAAGCAGTTCGGCGGCCAGCAATTCCATCAGGCGCCCGCGCACGATGGCTGTCTGGCCCACGACTGGCGGCACGCCGCCAGCGCGCGAGGTGGTCAACAACAGCGCCGCCCAGCGGAACAGTTTCTTCAGGCCCAACAGCATGACCGCCTGGCGGAACGAGGTGATCTCGGTGTGCAGGCCGAAGCCGGATGAGTTGATGAAACGCAGCAGGTTGAACGAAAGGCTGGCGTCGTGCTTGAGCACCTCTTCGATCTCGGCCGTCGCTGCCTGCTTGCGCACCAGATTGATCAGCTGGATGATGACTGCCTGCGCCGGGCGCAGTGTTTGTCCGTGCACCACCGCAGGCTTGGCAAACCAGTAGCCTTGAAACAGCGTCACTCCGAGCGACTGCACCAGCGCGTGCTGCTCGGCGGTCTCGATCTTCTCGACGATCAGCTGCGCCTGCGAGCGCTTTTGCGCGACCGCAATGGTCGCGGCGATCAGACCCGGCTTGAGCATGAGCAGGTCGATCTTGATGAAGGCGGCCAGCGGCAGCCATTGCTGGTAGGCCGAGGTCAGCACGCTCTGGTTGAACGCCAGCCGAAAGCCGCGCTTGCGGATGTCGGTCAATGTCCGCAGGCGGCTGTCGATCTCTTCGACGCTGTTGTCCGGCACCGGCGGTACTTCCAGCACGATGCGCTCGGGTTGCACCAGCTCCAGGTGCCCGCTGGCCAGGCTGGCATGGGTGCAGTTGATGAACATCGTGCGGTTGTCGATCAGCGCGCCGTGGTCGGCATGTGACAACACGTTGAAAAGCAATTGTGCGTCGCTTGCCGCGTCGTGGTCGCTGTGGGTTCGGGTGCGGTCGAACAGTTCGTAGCCGAACACCGCGCCTTTGTCGTCGACGATGGCCTGCCGTGCAATGGCAGTGATCTGCAGCGCGGCCGGCGACGTGCCAGTGTGATCGGATTCCAGGCCCTGCGGCTGCGTGTCCAGGCCCTGCGGCTGCGTGTCCAGGCTTTGGGGTTGGGTGTCAGGGCTCTGGGGGTCGGACATGTTGGGCTTGTCGTGGGTCTTCCTGCATTCTATTGATGCTTTAGCGCGGCAGAAGGTGGCTGGCCCGCTGGCGGCCCTGCCAAGGCCGTTATCGGGCCGCGTTGTCTGCCTGCAGCAACGCCAGCTCGATTTCGTCGAAACCGGCGGCGCGCCGTGCCGGCAGGTTGAACGGGCCGCGCAGGCGCGGTGCGCCATGGCGTGCAGCGAGTTCGGCGTAGCTGGCGATCGGGTCCAGGCCGCGCTCGATGCACAGGTGGCGGTACCAGTGATTGCCCACCGCCACATGGCCGATTTCGTCGCGCAGAATGATGTTCAGGATCTCGGCGGCCGCTGTGTCGCCCGCGGCCAGCAACTTGTCGCGCAGCGGCGGCGCGGCATCCAGTCCGCGAGCCTCGAGCGTTCGCGGCACCAGCGCCAGCCGCGCCAGAACATCGCCGCGGGTTTTGTGCGCCATTTCCCATAGTCCGTCATGGGCCGGGAAGTCGCCATAGTCGTGACCCAGCGTCTTCAGATGGGCGCGCAGCAGTTCGAAGTGCAGGGCCTCCTCGCGTGCGACGGAGACCCACTGGCGGTAAAACGCTTCGGGCAGGCCGGGGAAGCGCCAGACGATGTCCAGTGCCAGATTGATGGCGTTGAATTCAATGTGCGCCAGCGCATGGAGCAAGATCGCCCGTCCCTGCGGTGTCGCCGCCGAGCGGCGCCTGAGCGCGTTGAATCCCACCAGGGCAGGGCGCTGCGGGCGCCCGGGAATATCGGCGGTGTCGGTGTACCTGGCATCCGGCAAGATCTGCCCGGTCGATTCGAGCTGCCGGGTAAGCGCCGCCTTGCGCGTCGGGTCGCAGCAGATCAGGAGTTCACGCGCCTGTGCACGCAGGTCAATGGCCATGCCTGCGATTGTCGCAGCGCGCGTTTGGACGCAAGGGCAGGTCGATCTGAGCCGGGATTCAGGCCCAGAGCACCGGGGACTTTTCGCGGTACCAGTTGTCGATCTTGTCCTGCAACT
>JBDTMH010000187.1:0-8982 GCA_039934375.1 Burkholderiaceae bacterium
CTGTGCCAGGCCCCCCGAGGGGGTGCGAGGAAACTTGGGAGCGGCCCGGCGTTTCCTCATATTTCGATTCCATGCGCATGGTGGGGCTATCGCGACTGCGCGCGGTTGATCTTCAGGAACTGCAAGAAGCCCGGATCGGCGTAGGCCGCCAGTGGCAGGTCGTCCGTCAATAGCGCCGTGTCGACCTGGGCCATCTCTTGTGCAGCCCGCTCGTTCTGCATCGAATTGATCGTGACCAAGCCCACGACCAGCGCGATCAGGGGCAGGGCGACTCCAAGGCGGCTCCACCAGCTGACCTGTTCCTCCATCGCGCCCAAAGTCGTGGCGCCGCCCCCCATCGGCACGGCCACCGTCTTGTCGCTGACGCTCTTGCGCTTGGCCAGGGCCTGATGGCGGGCGAAGCGCAGCCGCTCGGAAACGTCGTGCGGCAGCGCGTCGCAGCCGTCGGACAGGCGCGCGGTGATCCGCAGTGCAAAGCGGTCCTGCAACGTTTCGGTCTGGTATTGGCTTGGCATAGTCATATGGTGATCCCCTTGGCGCGCAGCGCGGTGCTCAATGCAAGGACAGCGCGCGAGCAGTGCGTCTTGACGCTGCCCTCCGAGCAGCCCATCGCCACGGCGGTTTCGCTGACGTCCATCTCTTCCCAATAACGCATGACGAACGCTTCCCGTTGACGCATCGGCAACAGTTGTATCTCCTTTTCGATTTCCTGCAAAATCTGTGCCCTTTGCGTCGAGTCCTGGGCGCTTTCCGTCTGCGCCGTCTGGGATTCGTCGGACAAGGTCTCCAGCAGGTCGAAATTGTTGTCGTCGCCGGCCGGTTCGAAGTCGCTCATGTTTGAGAACAGGGCATTGCGCGACTTGTTGCGGCGAAACCAGTCCAGCGTGCAATTGGACAGGATGCGTTGAAACAGCATCGGAAGTTCCGCTGGCGGTTTGTCGCCGTAGTGCTCTGCCAGCTTCATCATGCTTTCCTGCACGATGTCCAGCGCCGACTCTTCATTGCGCACGTGGTAAACCGAGCGCTTGAAAGCACGTTTTTCCACGCTCTTGAGAAAGTCGGACAGTTCTAGTTCGGTTGCCAAAGGTTATGAACGGGTTGGAAAACGCCAAAACTGCGGCGCTAAGCCTGTGGGCAATCGGGTCGGTTGCCGGGTCACGCAGCGACGGGCTGGAGCCCGTACCGGCGGCGTTGCGGCGCAATTATCGCATCGCCGATATCGCCTTTTTTGGCTGCGAGGGCCGCATGACCATTTTGCAGTGCGATAATGCGCGCTGCAATTTAAACGGCAAACGGGTCATGGTCTGGCGCATTATTGATTGCGCCTATGGCTTTGGCCTTAAGTCCCGACGCGTCGCCAAAAGCGTTTGCGAAGGGGCACCCAAGGTCTTTCGTCAGAGAAATTCACAAAGGTTCATCATGGAAATATCCAAAGCCGAGCTCAGCTCGGCGGCTGCAGCGACGACTGCCGGCCGCAACACCCCGACAACGACGCCCACGCCCGAGCTGCGCGGCGCCGAAATCCTGATCAAGGCCTTGCAGGCCGAAAACGTCAGATACATCTGGGGCTACCCGGGTGGCGCGGTTCTGCACATCTACGACGCGTTCTACAAGCAGGACACGATCCAGCACGTGCTGGTACGCCACGAGCAGGCGGCAGTTCATGCGGCCGATGGATATGCCCGTGCCACGGGCGACGTCGGTGTGGCACTGGTCACCTCCGGTCCGGGAGTCACCAATGCCGTCACCGGCATTGCCACGGCATACATGGACAGCATCCCGATGGTGATCATCACCGGGCAGGTGCCGACGGCCGCGATCGGCCTTGATGCGTTCCAGGAGTGCGACACCGTGGGCATCACCCGCCCGATCGTCAAGCACAACTTCCTGATCAAGGATGCGCGCGACATCGCCGAGGTGATGAAAAAAGCGTTCCACATCGCCCGTACCGGCCGACCCGGACCGGTCGTGGTGGACATCCCGAAGGACGTCTCGTTCAAGATGGCGCCGTACAGTGGCTATCCCAAGTCGGTGGAGATGCGCTCCTACAACCCGGTGCGCAAGGGCCATGGCGGGCAGATCCGCAAGGCGCTGCAGCTGTTGCTGACCGCCAAGCGCCCGTACATCTACACCGGTGGTGGCGTGTTGCTGAGCAATGCCTCTGAACAGCTGCGCGCGTTGGTCAATTTGCTCGGCTATCCGGTCACGAACACGCTGATGGGCTTGGGCGCCTATCCGGCGAGCGACAAGAAATTCCTGGGTATGCTGGGCATGCACGGCACGATCGAGGCCAATAATGCGATGCAGCACTGCGACGTGTTGCTCGCGGTCGGCGCCCGCTTCGACGACCGGGTGATCGGCAATACGAAGCACTTCGCGCAGAACGAACGCAAGATCATCCACATCGACATCGACCCGTCGAGCATTTCCAAGCGGGTGAAGGTCGACATTCCGATCGTCGGCGACGTCAAAGATGTGCTGGGCGAGATGCTGGCGATGATCCGCGAGAGCCCGCTGCGTCCCGATCCGGACGCGCTCGGCGCATGGTGGGACACGATCGAGCAGTGGCGCGGGCGCGACTGCCTGAAGTTCGACATGGGCAAGGGCGACGTGATCAAGCCCCAGCATGTGATCCAGACCTTGTGGGGCATGACCAAGGACACCGAGACCTACATCACCTCGGACGTCGGCCAGCACCAGATGTGGGCGGCGCAGTATTACCGCTTTGACGAACCGCGTCGCTGGATCAATTCCGGTGGCCTGGGCACCATGGGCGTCGGCATTCCCTATGCGATGGGCATCAAGCTGGCCAAGCCGGAGGCCGAGGTGTTTTGCGTGACTGGCGAGGGTTCGGTGCAGATGTGCATTCAGGAACTGTCGACCTGTCTGCAGTACAACACGCCGATCAAGATCGTGTCGCTGAACAACCGCTACCTGGGCATGGTGCGCCAGTGGCAGGAATTCGACTACGAAGGCCGCTACAGCCAGAGCTACATGGACGCGCTGCCCAACTTCGTCAAGCTGGCCGAGGCCTATGGCCACGTCGGCATGCTGATCGAAAAGCCGCAGGACGTCGAGCCAGCGCTGCGCGAAGCGCGCAAGCTCAAGGACCGCACCGTTTTCATGGATTTCCGTACCGACCCGACCGAGAATGTGTTTCCGATGGTCAAGGCCGGTATGGGCATCACCGAGATGCTGCTCGGTTCAGAGGATCTGTAACCCCATCCTGTATCTCGCTGCGCCAGCGCCGCTTTGTCGCGCTGTGCCCCTACACCCTGTCGATGCGTCTATTGCTTGCCAAGTCTGGTTGTTACCGCAACCAGGGGAGGGCAGCGAAAAGAGGAATCCATTCATGAAACATATCATTGCTGTCCTGCTCGAGAATACGCCCGGTGCCTTGTCGCGGGTGGTCGGGCTTTTTTCCGCGCGCGGCTACAACATCGAGTCGCTGACGGTGGCTCCCACCGAAGATGCCAGCCTGTCGCGCATGACGATACAAACCACGGGCTCGGACGATGTGATCGAACAGATCACCAAACACCTGAACCGCCTGATCGAGGTGGTCAAGGTCGTTGACCTGACAGAGGGTGCTTATACCGAGCGCGAACTGATGATGGTCAAGGTGCGGGCCGTTGGCAAGGAGCGCGAAGAGATGAAGCGCATGGCCGACATCTTTCGGGGACGCATCATCGATGTCACCGAGAAGAGCTACACCATTGAAATCACGGGTGTGCAGTCGAAGAACGACGCCTTTCTAGAGGCGATCGAACGCAGTGCGATTCTGGAGACGGTGAGGACCGGATCGAGCGGGATTGGCCGCGGCGAACGGATTTTGCGGGTTTGATTTACCAGTTAAGAAGGAGAATGGAAATGAAAGTCTATTACGACAAGGATTGCGATCTGAGCCTGATCAAGGGCAAAACCGTCGCCATCATCGGTTATGGCAGTCAGGGCCATGCCCATGCACAGAATCTGAACGACAGCGGCGTCAAGGTCATCGTCGGTCTGCGCAAGAGCGGCGCTTCCTGGCCCAAGGTCGAGAAGGCTGGCCTGAAGGTAGCAGAGGTGGCCGAGGCTGTTAAAGCGGCTGATGTGGTGATGGTCCTGCTGCCCGACGAGCAGATCGGCTCCGTTTACACAAATGACATCGAACCCAACATCAAGTCGGGTGCCTCGCTGGTGTTTGCCCACGGTTTCAACGTCCACTACGGACTGGTCACGCCGCGAGCGGACCTGGACGTCTGGATGGTTGCGCCCAAGGCGCCGGGTCACACGGTGCGCGGCACCTACGTGCAAGGCGGCGGCGTGCCACACCTGATCGCGATTGCGCAGGACAAGTCGGGTCGTACCCGCGAACTGGCGCTGAGCTACGCGATGGCCAATGGTGGCGGCAAAGCCGGCATCATCGAGACCAACTTTCGCGAAGAGACCGAGACCGACTTGTTCGGTGAGCAGGCCGTCCTGTGCGGCGGTACCGTGGAGCTGATCAAGGCCGGTTTCGAGACCCTGGTGGAGGCCGGTTATGCTCCCGAGATGGCGTATTTCGAATGCCTGCATGAACTCAAGCTGATTGTCGACATGATTTATGAAGGCGGCATCGCCAACATGAATTACTCGATCTCGAACAACGCCGAATACGGCGAGTACGTGACCGGCCCGCGCATCATCACCGACGAAACCAAGAAGGTGATGAAGCAGGTGCTGAAGGACATCCAGAGCGGTGAATATGCCAAGAGCTTCATCCTGGAGAACAAGGCTGGCGCGCCCACGCTGCTGAGCCGTCGCCGGTTGATGGCCGAGCATCAGATCGAGACAGTGGGCGAGACGCTGCGCGCGATGATGCCCTGGATCAAGAAGAACAAGCTGGTCGACCAGACCCGCAACTGATGGCGCCTGGCGCCTGAGACGAAGGCCACTGCGGTGGCCTTCGGTCTTTCCGGCAGCGCCGTGCCCTGGCGTCCGCATGCGTGCATTCGCATGCGTATGCCTGACTTACACTTGGCTTGGCCGTCTGCGAACAGACGGGGTCGCCGGATGCCGGTGGACCAGCTGCGCGAACACGCGTTTCTGCCGGTCGACGAAAGTGCCGGCGCGTCGCCACAACCCTGAGCTGGTCAAGCGGATTGGAGATTTTCACTATGCCAGAAGGCTCGGATTTCGATTTGAACGACACGGAGACCATCGTCGTTCGCAAGCGACGCAAGGGCCTGTACATCCTGCCCAACATGGTCACGCTGGCGGCCTTGTTCGCCGGCTTCTATTCGATCGTGATGGCGATGAACGGCCGTTTCGACATGTCGGCCATCGGCGTGTTTTGCGCCATGGTGCTCGACAGCCTGGACGGGCGCGTCGCGCGCATGACACATACGCAAAGCGCATTTGGCGAGCAGATGGATTCGCTGTCCGACATGGTGTCGTTCGGAGCCGCGCCGGCGCTGATTGCCTACGAGTGGGGTTTGCGCGGGCTTGGGCGCTGGGGCTGGATCGCCGCCTTTGTCTACTGCGCCTGCGCAGCACTGCGTCTGGCCCGTTTCAACGTGAACACCGGCGTCGTCGACAAGCGCTTCTTCCAGGGCTTGCCGTCGCCGGCGGCCGCGGCGCTGATTGCCGGCTTCATCCTGGTGATGTCCGACCTGGGCGTCAAGGGCCCGCAAGTGGCCTGGCCGATTTTCGCGCTGGCACTGTTCGCAGGACTGACGATGGTGACCAACCTGCCGTACTACAGCTTCAAGGACCTGAGCATGAAAAAGAGCGTGCCGTTCCCGGTCATCGTGCTGGTAGCACTGGCCATTGGCGCGGTCAGCTTCGACCCGGCGAAGGCCTTGCTGAGCCTGTTCAGTGCCTATGGCATCAGCGGCTACGTGGTCTATGTCTGGCGCCGTTACAAGGGCGAGCCGACCAGCGTCATCAGCACCTCGACCGACGATCCGGACGAGCGCGGCTTGCACTGAGTGCGCAGGCCGAGGTCGCGTCCGCGGCTGCACCTCGCATTGGGCATGTTGTCCGTGTCGCCTTGCACGGCTGCGGACTTGTGCTACATTTCGCACATGTCTCGAATCGCACTAGCACTACTAACGGGAACCCTATACGGGCGACGACGTTAGCACGTGCTAATCGATCAAACGGCTCGTATGCACCAGCAACGAGCCGTTTTTTCATGTTTGAGGGTTGCTGGTTTCGCTCACAGAAGGAACCACATGATGTTGCAGCAACCCAGCACCAAATACCCGGCATTTGCCCCGGTCAAGCTCGGCAACCGCAGCTGGCCAGACGCCGTACTCACCCATGCGCCGCTGTGGTGCAGCGTGGACCTGCGCGACGGCAACCAGGCCTTGATCGAGCCGATGGACATGACGCGAAAGCTGCGCATGTTCGAGACGCTGGTGCGGATCGGATTCACCGAGATCGAGGTGGGTTTTCCGTCGGCGTCGCAGGTGGAGTTCGATTTCGTGCGCAAGCTGATCGACGAGAACCTGGTGCCCGACAACGTGACGATCCAGGTACTGACCCAGGCCCGTGCACATCTGATCGAGCGTACGTTCGAATCACTGTCCGGTGCCAAGCGGGCCATCGTGCATGTTTACAACGCGACGTCACCGGTCATGCGAAGTGTTGCACTGGGCATGGACGAAGACCAGATCGTGCAACTCGCGGTCGAGAACGCCCGACTGATCCAGCAACTCGCCGCACGCCAGCGTGTCACCCATTGGACGTTCCAGTATTCGCCCGAGCACTTCTCGGGCACCGAGCTGGCGTTTGCCAAGCGGGTGGTCGATGCCGTCACCGAGGTCTGGCAGCCCACGCCGTCGAACAAGTGCATCATCAACCTGCCCTCGACGGTGGAGGTTTCGACGCCCAACATCTTTGCCGACATGATGGAATGGATGCACACGCAGCTGGCGCGGCGCGACAGCATTGTGTTGTCGGTGCATCCGCACAACGATCGCGGCACCGGCACCGCCGCCGGTGAACTGGCCTTGATGGCCGGTGCCGAGCGGATCGAGGGATGCCTGTTCGGCAATGGCGAGCGCACCGGCAATGTGGATCTGGTCAACATTGCGCTCAATCTCTATACCCAGGGTGTGCATCCGGGGCTCGACTTCTCTGACATCGACGAGATTCGCCGCACGGTCGAATATTGCAACCAATTGCCGGTTCATCCGCGCCACCCCTATGTCGGCGATCTGGTTTACACCTCGTTCTCGGGTTCGCACCAGGATGCGATCAAGAAGGCCATGAACGCGCGGCGCAACGCAGGCTGGGACGCCGTGGCCTGGGACATTCCGTATCTGCCGATCGATCCGATGGATCTCGGACGCAATTACGAGGCCGTCATTCGCGTCAACAGCCAGTCCGGCAAAGGTGGCATCAGCTATCTGCTCGAAGCGCAATACGGCGTGGAGATGCCACGGCGGCTGCAGATCGAGTTCAGCCAGGTCGTGCAGCAGGTCATGGATGCCGGTGGCAAGGAGTTGACCGCGCAGGACATCTGGCAGGTCTTCCAGCGCGAATACGCGCTGGACCAGCCGGGCGTACACGGCCATCGCGTCGACGAAATTGCTGGTGCTGCAGCGCACGAGCGAATTGCACTTGATGCGCAGATCTCGCTGGGCAGCGACGGATTTGCGGTGACTGGCAAAGGCAATGGACCGATTGAGGCTTTCGTCAATGGCGTCAACCAGGCCACTGGCCATCATGTGCGGGTGCTGGACTACCATGAACATGCACTGGGCTCCGGTGCCGATGCGCGAGCGATTGCCTATCTCGAATTGCGGATCGACGAGCAGCAAACGCTGTTTGGGGTCGGCATGGACGCAAGCATCGTCGCGGCTTCGCTCAAGGCCATCGTGAGTGCCTTGACCCGTGCCAGA
Source organism: Burkholderiaceae bacterium (assembly GCA_039934375.1). Taxonomy (GTDB): domain Bacteria; phylum Pseudomonadota; class Gammaproteobacteria; order Burkholderiales; family Burkholderiaceae_C; genus CAISIP01. Next base: position 7,872 of record JBDTMH010000187.1, read on the forward strand.
ATTGCCCGTGCAAAGCCCGTGGCGCCCGAGCTGCACCAGCACGGCGCCGTCATCGACCCGGCGGTGAGTCCCTGAACACCGCGAACCCAGCAAATTTCACTTCTGCAGGAGCCACCCGTGACCGACAAACTCATCATTTTCGACACCACCTTGCGTGACGGCGAACAGTCTCCCGGCGCGTCAATGACCCGCGAGGAGAAGGTGCGCATTGCGCGCCAGCTCGAACGGCTCAAGGTCGACGTCATCGAAGCCGGCTTTGCGGCCAGTTCCAACGGCGACTTCGAAGCCGTGCAGGCGATTGCCGCCACGATCAAGGAAGCTATCGTGTGCTCGCTGTCGCGTGCCAACGATCGCGACATTTCGCGCGCCGCCGAGGCCCTCAAGGGCGCCAGCCGGGCACGTATCCACACCTTCATCGCGACCTCGCCGCTGCACATGGAGAAGAAGCTGCGCATGTCGCCCGACCAGGTGTTCGAGCAGGCCAGGCTGTCGGTGCGTTTTGCCCGCAATCTGGTCGACGACGTGGAATTCAGTCCGGAGGACGGCTATCGCAGCGACGTCGATTTCCTGTGCCGCGTGATCGAGGCCACCATTGCTGAAGGCGCCACCACGATCAACGTACCCGACACGGTTGGATATGCGATTCCAGAGCTCTACGGTTCGTTCATCAAGAACCTGCGCGAGCGCATTCCGAACAGCGACAAGGCCGTCTGGTCGGTGCATTGCCACAACGACCTGGGCATGGCGGTGGCCAATTCACTGGCGGGGGTCAAGATCGGCGGCGCACGCCAGGTCGAATGCACGATCAACGGCCTCGGCGAGCGTGCGGGCAACTGCTCGCTCGAGGAGGTCGTCATGGCGGTGAAGACCCGCAAGGATTATTTCGGGCTCGAGATGGGCATCGACACGTTGCACATTCTTGCGGCCAGCCGCATGGTCAGCCAGACTACCGGTTTCGTCGTGCAACCGAACAAGGCGGTGGTTGGGGCCAATGCCTTTGCACACGCGTCGGGCATCCACCAGGACGGCGTGCTCAAGGCCCGCGACACCTACGAAATCATGCGGGCCGAGGACGTGGGCTGGACGGCCAACAAGATCGTGCTGGGAAAAC
>JBDTMH010000188.1:0-8946 GCA_039934375.1 Burkholderiaceae bacterium
GGGCAGGTCACGCCGGCGTGAAAGCCTTCGTGGTGTACCAGCGGATTGCCGGATCCGTCGGGAACGCAGTCTTGCGGCAACACCACTGGCAGGTCCTTCTCGGGCACCGATACCGCACCGTGCTCGTCGCAGTGGATGATGGGGATGGGCGTGCCCCAGTAACGCTGGCGGCTCACGCCCCAGTCGCGCAGCCGCCAGGTCGTCATTTTTTCGCCCAGCCCGCGCACCTTCAGCGCATGGGCGATCGCGTCGACGGCTTCCTGGTAACCGAGGCCGCTGAAACTGTCGGAGTTGATCGTCACGCCACGCTGCTTGTCGCCGTACCAGTCGTTCCACTGGTCGTAGTCGTATTCGTAGCCATCAATCAGGATCACCTCGACGATGGGGATGCCGTATTTCTTGGCAAAGATAAAGTCGCGCTCGTCGTGTGCCGGAACGCCCATGACGGCACCGTCGCCATACCCCATCAGCACGTAGTTGCCGACCCAGACCTCAACCTGCTGGCCACTGAGCGGGTGCGTCACGGACAGCCCGGTGCGCATGCCTACCTTTTCGCGTACCGCCAGTTCGGCTTCGGTCGTGCCGCCGCGTTTGCACTCCTCGATGAACGCGGTCAGCTCCGGGTTGTTGTGCGCGGCGTGCGTGGCCAGCGGGTGTTCGGCGGCCACCGCGCAGAAGGTTACGCCCATCAGCGTGTCGGCGCGGGTGGTGAACACATACATGCGTCCGCCACCGATCAGCGCGCCGGTGGCGTCCCGGATATCGTGCGTGAACGCCAGGCGCACACCTTCGCTCTTGCCAATCCAGTTCTCCTGCATCAGCTTGACGCGTTCCGGCCAGCCCGGTAATTGGTCCTGCACCCGGCCCAGCAGTTCTTGCGCGTAATCGGTGATCTTCAGGTAATACCCGGGAATTTCGCGTTTCTCGACCGGCGCCCCGGTGCGCCAGCCCTTGCCGTCGATGACCTGCTCATTGGCCAGCACGGTCTGGTCCACCGGGTCCCAGTTGACGACCTGGGTCTTGCGGTAGGCGATGCCCTTGTCGAGCATCTTCAGGAACAGCCACTGGTTCCATTTGTAATAGCTCGGGTCGCAGGTTGCGACCTCGCGGCTCCAGTCGATCGCCAGACCCAGCGCCTGCATCTGCTTCTTCATGTAGGCGATGTTGTCCATGGTCCACTTGGCCGGTGGCACCCCGTTCTTGAGGGCGGCATTCTCGGCCGGCAGCCCGAATGCATCCCAACCCATCGGCATCAGCACGTTGTAACCCTTCATGCGCAGATGGCGGGCCAGCATGTCGTTGATGGTGTAGTTGCGTACATGGCCCATGTGCAGCTTGCCGCTGGGATAGGGCAGCATCGAGCAGGCGTAGAACTTCTCGCGCGACCGGTCCTCCGTAACACGGTAGGCGTCGCGGCTGTTCCAGGTCTGCTGGGCGAAAGCCTCGACGTCGAGGTGGTTGTATTTGTCTTGCATGGGGGCTATCGAGCGACGCGAGTGCGGCAACACGCCGATTCTAGGTGTTCACGGCCCCGGTCTGCGCCAGGGGCAGGCCTGGCTCCGTAGGCGCTAGCGGCCTTTGTCGCCGGGTTCAGCAACAAAACCGATCCGTCCAAGACCTGCCTTTTGCGCGATGCCCATGATCTCGACGACGCGGCCATAAGGCACCGCCGCGTCGGCCCGCAGCTGCAACTCGGTGTCCGGGTCCATGGCACTGGCGCGGGCGAGTTCGGTGGCCAGTTCGGCGCTGGCCACCGGCTTGTCGTTCAGAAAAGCCTGGCCCGATTTGTCCACGGTCAGCATCAACGGACTGGCTGCATTGCTGGCGCTGGCGGCATTGGTCTGCGGCAGGTCAAGCCGGATCGAACTGGCCAGCAGCGGCGCGGTGATGATGAAGATCACCAGTAGCACCAGCATGACGTCGATCAGTGGCGTCATGTTGATGTCGCTCATGGGCTGGGGCCCGCTGCTGCGCTCCAAGCGGCCGAAAGCCATGGTTCAGCGCTCCGGGTCCGCCCGACTGACGCGGGTGACGCTTGGGTCTTGGCTGAGCAGCAATTCGCGCAAGTCGCGCGCGAAGCCTTCCAGCTCGGCTTCGATGCGCCCGATCTGGCGCCCGAGCACGTTATACGCGAGGACGGCCGGTATCGCCACGACCAGGCCTGCGGCGGTCATGATCAGGGCTTCGCCAACCGGTGCGGCAATCTTGTCGATCGTGATCTGGCCCGCCTGCGAAATTGCCAGCAGCGCGTGGTAAATTCCCCAGACTGTGCCCAGCAGGCCGACAAACGGCGCGGTGGCGCCGACCGTTGCCAGCAGCACCTGGCCGAATTGCAGCTTGTGCAGCAACGCATGCAATTGCTGGCGCAGCACCCGGGTCAGCTGCTGCGAGCGGTCGCCGGCGCTGGCCAGCGTGCCGTCGGGCTGAAGCCGGGTGGCTTCGATCAGCGGAAGCACCAGTCGCTCCCGGTCGAATGCGCGGGTCTGAACCAGAGCCTGGTCGATGTCCACGGATTGCCAGAACGCCAGCGTGCTGCGTCCGACATCACCGCCGGCGCGGCGCAATACCCAGGATTTCCAGAGGATGACGACCCAGCTGCTGACCGACATGCACAGCAGCAGCACCGCGACCAGGTTGTGCACCACGTCGCCGTTGGCAAGAAACTGCGGCACGCTCACGGTGTGAACTGCGCCATGCGCACTGCGGGATTCGCTTTGGGAGCGACCCTACGGTGCACCTGGACGCCCTCCGTGCAAGACACTGCGGCTCATGCTGCCGCGGCGTCGGCTTGCTTCAGCCCCAGCACGTCGAACATGTCGAACAGGCCTGTCTTGCGTCCGGCCAGGTAACGGGCTGCCCGCAGACTGCCCTGTGCATAGGTGGCGCGGCTCGAGGACTTGTGCGAGATTTCGATGCGTTCACCGGTGCCGGCAAACAGCACGGTATGGTCGCCTACGATGTCGCCGCCACGGATGCTGGCAAAACCGATCGACGACGGATCGCGCTCGCCGGTCACGCCTTCGCGCGCAAACACCGCGCAATCCTTGAGGTCGCGGCCGGTGGCATGGGCGATGACCTCGCCCATCTTGAGTGCGGTTCCCGACGGCGCGTCCACCTTGTGACGATGGTGCGCCTCGATGATCTCGATGTCGTAGCCGGTGGACAGCGCACGGGCCGCGAGTTCGAGCAGCTTGAGCGTGACGTTGACGCCCACGCTCATGTTGGGCGCCATCATGATGGCGATATCGCGCGCCGCGTCTGCGACTGCAGCTTTTTGCGTGTCGGTGAATCCGGTGGTGCCGATCACGGCGTTGACGCCGAGTTCGCGGCATACCGCCAGGTGGGCGAGTGTGCCTTCGGGCCGGGTGAAGTCGATCAGCACGTCGCAATCGCCCAGCGCCTGGCGCAGATCGGCGCTCACCCGCACGCCAGTGGCATGGCCGCCGAAAGCGCCGGCATCAAGGCCTACCGCGGCACTGCCGGCCATGTCGAGCGCGCCGGCCAGCACCATGTCGTCGCTGGCACACACGGCGTCAATCAGCATATGACCCATGCGACCGGACGCACCGGCGATGCACACCCTTTGCTTGCGCTGGTCTTGCATGCGCGCAGGACTCAGGGTTTGGCCGGTTCGAGCGGCGGATACGTCGCTGGCAATGGCGGCAGCGGCGTGGCACTGGCGGCGACCGGCTCTGGTGACTTGGCCGCCTGCTTGAATTTCTGCAGCGATTCTTCGCTGGCCTCGAGCACGGGTACCTTGGCCGACTTGCGGCCGTAGTCAAGCGAGGCGACGAATTCGGCCTCGGTTGGCATCGGGTCGGCGTCGAAACGCTCGAGCACGTCGTCTTTGAAGTACACCGTCAACTTGCGCAGCTGCGGCGCTTCGCCCTTGTGGCGAAAGCTGAAGACATAGTCCCAGCGGTTGGCGTGAAACAAGCTTTGCATCAGCGGCGTGCCCAGCAGGTCGCGCACGCTCTGGCGCGGCAGGCCCGGCTTGAGCATGTCGACCTGCTCGCTGGTGATAACGTTGCCCTGTACCACGTCGATCTGGTACGGGGTCACGATGCGGGCCAAACGGTTGCTGGCACCATCGAAGCTCGAGCATGCGGCGAAGCTGGCACAGATCACCAGTGACAGGCCGGCACGGATACTCAGGCGATAGAAATCAGGCATGGGGGCAGGCAGCGATATGATCGTTCCATTGTAGCCGCCCGGGTTGCCGCCCGGCCACCTGCGACAACCCACTCCCGGGAGAAGTACGATGGTCATGGCCAATATCGACGAACTCAAGAGCACAGGGCTCAAGGCCACCCTGCCCCGGCTGAAGATCCTGGAGATTTTCCAGAAGGGTGAGCAGCGGCACATGACGGCCGAGGACGTGTTTCGTGCGCTGCTGGTCGAGCAGTCCGACGTCGGGCTGGCCACGGTTTATCGTGTGCTGACGCAGTTCGAGCAGGCTGGCATCCTGAGCCGCAACCATTTCGAAAGCGGCAAGGCGGTGTACGAGCTCAACGAAGGTCAGCACCACGACCACCTGGTCTGCCTGGACTGCGGCAAGGTCGAGGAGTTCTATGATGCTGAAATCGAGAAGCGGCAGAACGCGGTGGCCAAGGCCAAGGGCTTCAGCATTGCCGACCATGCTCTGAGCCTGTATGCGCATTGCACCAAGGAGAACTGCCCGAGCCGTCCCGCGGCGTCGGGTCGCCGCCACGCTTGAGCCGGTGGATCAGGTGCCGGAGCGGCTGACCGGCTTGGCGTCCATCGCCTTGCGGTGGCGTTCGACGAATTCCTGGTAGGTGTCGATGCCGCGCAGTTTCAGGATCGTGCTGCGCACGGCGGCCTCGACCAGCACGGCGATGTTGCGTCCGGCAACGACCTGGATCACGACCTTGAGCACGGGAATCCCGAGCACGTCCTGCGTCAGCGGCTCGTAGGGAATACGCTCGTACTCGCGCTCCAGCGTCTCGCGCCGCACCAGATGCACGATCAGCTTGAGGCGGATCTTGCGCCGCACCGCGGTCTCGCCGAAGATGGCGCGAATGTCGAGCAATCCGATGCCGCGCACCTCGAGCAGGTTCTGCAGCAGGTCGGGACAACGCCCTTCGATCGTGGTCTGATTGATGCGGTACAGGTCGACTGCGTCGTCGGCCACCAGGCCGTTGCCGCGCGAGATCAGTTCCAGCCCGAGTTCGCTCTTGCCCAGGCCTGATTCGCCGGTGATCAGCACGCCCAGGCCCAGGATGTCCATCAGCACGCCATGCATGGATGCGCGTTCGGCGAAATGTTTGGACAGGTAGGTGCGCAGCACGTCGATGACGAACGCTGACGAGGCATGCGTCGCAAACATCGGAATCTGCGCACGTTCGCACAGCGACAGCAAGGCATCGGGTGGCTCTTGGCCGTCGGCCAGCACCAGCGCCGGCGGCTCCAGTGTCACGATGCGGGAAATGCGCCGGGCGCAGTCTTCCTGTGTCGCGTTGGTCAGGTAGGCGATTTCACGCTCGCCCAGGATCTGGACCCGGTAGGGGTGAATGTAGTTGAGGTAACCAACCAGGTCAGCGCCGGAGCTTGCCGCCTGCACCGCCACTTCATCGAACCGGCGCTCCGAGGCACCTAGTCCGGCAACCCATTGCCACTTGAGGTAGGCGCGGAATTCCTCGAACAGGACGTCGGCGCTGACGACGGTGGGCTTCACGGCAAATCCGGGCGACTTGCCGGGGGAATCACGCCAATTGTGCCGATTGCCACTGTGAGATCAGGCCGTGCAACTCGGCCGCATCGGTACACGTACTCATTTTTTCGCGCAGGTCCGCGTCACTGAGCAACTCGGCGATCTCGGACAGGATTTCCAGGTGCTTCTGGGTCGCAGCCTCCGGCACCAGCAGGAAGATCAGCAGTTGCACCGGCTTGTCGTCCGGTGCGTCGAAACCGATCGGGTTCTCAAGCTGGAACACCGCAGCCATTGGTGCTTTCAGCCCCTTGATGCGGCCATGGGGAATGGCCACACCATGACCCAGGCCGGTCGAGCCCAACCGCTCGCGCGAGAACAGGCTGTCGGTGACCAGGGCACGGCTCAGGCCGTGCAGGCTCTCGAACAACAGGCCGGCTTCTTCGAACGCCCGTTTTTTGCTGGTGGCGTCCACGCGCACGAGCACCTGTGACGGGGGAAGGATGGACGAAAGACGATTCATGGTGGGTTGCAGATTATGCACACAAAAAAAACCGCCCGTCATGCGGGCGGATGGTTTTCGGGTGCCAGCGGCAGCCTTACATCAGGCGCTTGGGCGCCTCGTGGTGGTGGTCCTGCAAGCGGTCCTTGTGGCGCGCGACCTGTCGGTCCAGCTTGTCCACCAGTTCATCGACCGCCGCATAAAGATCTGCATGGGAGCTTTCGGCAAACATGTCGCTGCCCTTCACGTGGATATTGCATTCGGCGCGTTGCCTTCGTTCCTTTTCCTTGAGTTTTTCGACAGTGAGCAGCACTTTGACATCTACAACCTGGTCAAAGTGCCGGGTAATTCGATCGAGCTTGGTCGTGACGTAATTGCGCAGGGCCGGGGTGACTTCGAGGTGATGACCGCTGATCGTCAAGTTCATGGATTTCCTCCTGTTTCGCTCGCCGTTGAATGCCGTGTCTGACTCTGACACGACGCTAAAACATGAAACTGAGGCGAGGCCGCCAATTGCATGTCGGTCGATTCACTATGCCCCTGAATGTGCGCCAGTGCAAGCCCATTTCCTGCATTTCCCCCTGCTTCATGGGTTTACTGGTAAAACCTTTTCAAGGCCATGCCGGCTTAGGCAAATACCATGCCTGGCTTGTGCAATAGACTCCCGACTGGTTACAAGTTGTTTGAATGAGTCTGGACACCATCATCCACGCAGGCCTGCGTCATCACGGCCGACCCACGATCGGGCTGGTCCTGATGGGGGGCGGCGCCCGCACGGCCTACCAGGTCGGAGTGCTGCGCGCGCTCGGTGCGATGCTCGAAGCGAGCAGCGATGCGCCGCGCAACTTTCCGTTTCAGGTGCTGGTGGGCTCCTCAGCGGGTGCCATCAATGCCGCCTTCCTGGCCAGTCGGGCGACCCAGGGGCTGCAGGCGTTCGGACTACTCGCGGAATTCTGGTGTCGCCTGCGTTCGGCCAATGTTTACGACCTCAACGTCCCGGCCTGGGTTCGGTTCAGCAGGTATGCGGTGGCGCTCAGCCTCAGCCGCCATGCCCAGGCCAATGGCGCCATGATGGATAACTCGCCGCTGCGCGAGACCTTGCGCAAGGGCATACCGCTTGACGGTATCCGCGACGCACTGCGTTCCAACACCATCGATGCGCTTGCCGTCACGGGTTCGAGCTATACCAGTGGCGTGCACTGGACGTTCTGCCATACCGCCAGTGCCGCTGAATTCGAGCCCTGGCGCCGGCCGGGCCGGCGTGCCCAGTACCAGGCACTGACGATCGACCATCTGATGGCGTCCAGCGCCATCCCCTTCCTGTTCCCGGCAACACCCTTGCGGGTTGACGGACGCGACGAGTTTTTCGGTGACGGGTCGATGCGCCAGGTCACGCCGCTGTCGCCGGCCATGCACCTGGGGTCCAGTCGCATCCTGGTGGTTGGTGTCGGTCAGCCGGAACGTCCAGGGCTGAAGGACGACTCGGCCTCACTACCGGCCAAAGGGCCGACGCTGGGCAGTATGGCGGGGCATGTGATTGCCAGCGTGTTTCACGACACGTTGCAGGCCGATGTCGAGCAGGCACAGCGCGTCACGCGGACGATCAATGGTCTGACACAGGACAACGCAGGTGCGACGCGCTTCAAGGCCATCGATGTGCTGTCGGTGGCGCCGTCCCAGTCGCTTGACGCACTGGCGCAGGAGTTCACAAGCGACTTGCCACCGGCGGTCCGCCATGCAATGGGCGCTTTAGGCGTGCTCAAGGGCAGTCGCGGAACGCTGGCCAGCTATCTGCTGTTCGAGCCGCATTTCGTGCAGGCGCTCATTGCGATGGGCGAACGGGATGCACTGGCGCTCAAGGGCGAACTTCTCGAGTTCATCCTCGGGTCTTGACGTATCCCGGTGCGATAATCCGCAGCTGACGATCAACTGGGCCGCAGCCGGGCCTGTTGAGCCCTGCAGTGTGGCGCGACGCTCCCCGCTTCACCGACATTCCAGCCTCCGGGGACGGGTTCATGCTTAATGTTTTTTCACTTGCCAACGGGCGGCTGTACCAGGAAGAAATCGCGTCGCTGGAGGAGTTGTCGCGTTTCAAACCGGTATGGGTCGATCTCGACTCCCCTACTGCGCAGGAGAAGCAATGGGTGGAGCAGTATTACGGCGTGGTTATCCCGGTCAATGCGATGGACGAGGACATCGAGGAGTCGGCGCGGTTTTACTCCGAGGAAAATGGCGACCTCAATATCCGCAGCGACTTCCTGATCACCGGTGCGGACGAGACCCGCACGGCCCGTGTTGCCTTCATCCTGAACCTGGCCAACGACGAAGTTCGTAGCAAAGGCATCCTGTTCTCGATCCATGAGGAAGACGTGCCGGTGTTTCGTCTGCTGCGCATGCGCGCGCGCCGCGCGCCAGGCCTGATCGAGGACGGCAAGGAGGTGTTGCTCAAGCTGTTCGACGCCGACGTCGAGCACTCGGCCGACACGCTGGAGGGTATCTACGACGAACTCGAGCAGGTCAGCTCCAGAGTCCTGTCGGGCGACATGACCGACCTGCTGGCCGGCGAGGTGCTGGGCGCAATTGCGCGACAGGAAGATCTGAACGGCCGGATCCGACGCAACACGATGGACACGCGGCGCGCGGTGAGTTTCATGATGCGCAGCAAGATGCTCAATGCCGAACAGTTCGAGGAGGCGCGCCAGATCCTGCGTGACATCGATTCGCTCGATTCGCACACCACCTTCCTGTTCGACAAGATCAACTTCCTGATGGATGC
>JBDTMH010000189.1:0-8938 GCA_039934375.1 Burkholderiaceae bacterium
AACCCCGGTACCTACCGTGAAAGGGTAGTGTCCTAGGCCTCTAGACGATGGGGTCAAAGCCTTGGAACTCCGTTAAAAGCTCACTCGTTTTCAGGCCCCGTGAAGGGCCTCTTCAGAAATTGTGGTGGTGGAGGTAAGCGGGATCGAACCGCTGACCTCTTGCATGCCATGCAAGCGCTCTCCCAGCTGAGCTATACCCCCCAAAACTTCCGATGCGTTTGACCGCTTCGTCAATTTCCGAGCCTCGAATTATAGCCAGAAAATCAGACCGTTCTGAGCCTCGCGACCACTTCTTCACGAAGAAACAGTTCGATCACCGCATCGAGTGACGGCGTCTGGCTGGTTCCGAGCAACACCACACGCGCGGCCATCGCCAATTGCGGCATCTTCAGCCCGGTAGCGGCCAGCACCACCTTGATCGCTGCGGCGATCGCGGCTCGGGTCCATTCGCAAGCCGCCAGCTTGTCGGCCAGCAGAGTCAACGCCGGGCGCACGACCTCGGTGACCAGGCGTTCGCGCTCGGCCGGCTGCGCCGATACCGGCGCATAAAAGCCGCAGGCCCATTGCGCCAGCGCCACCGTCGTGTCACATCGGTCCTTGAACAATCCGCAGATCGCGACAAGCCGGCCATCGGTCACTTGCACGCCAAGCCGCTCCATCTGGGCGGCCACCAGCAGCGCGAGCGCATCGTCGGTCATGGCCTTGATGTACTGGGTGTTGACCCAGTTGAGTTTGGCTGCGTCCCACTGCGCCGGGCTCTTGGCCAGGTGCGTGCCATCGAACCATCGCACCAGTTGCGAACGGTCGAACAACTCGTCGTCACCATGGCTCCAGCCCAGGCGTGAGAGGTAGTTGATCATCGCCTCGGGCAGATAACCGGCCTCTTCGTACTGCATCACGCTGACCGCGCCGTGGCGCTTGGACAACTTGTCGCCATCTGGCCCCAGGATCATCGGCACATGCCCATACACCGGCAGTTCCGCACCCAGCGCACGCAGGATGTTGATCTGGCGCGGCGTGTTGTTCACATGGTCGTCGCCGCGCAGCACGTGGCTGATCTGCATGTCCCAGTCGTCGACCACCACGCAGAAGTTGTAGGTCGGTGTGCCGTCGGGCCGGGCGATGATCAGGTCATCGAGTTCGCGGTTGCTGATCGTGATGCGGCCCTTGACGAGGTCGTCCCAGCTCACGTCGCCATCGGGCGGATTGCGAAAGCGCACCACCGGCGCGATGCCCATCGGCGGTGGCGCAAGCTGCTTGCCGGGTTCGGGACGCCAGCGTCCGTCGTAGCGCGGCTTCTCGCCGCGCGCGCGCTGTGCCTCGCGCATGGTGTCGAGTTCGTCCGGCTGGCAATAGCAGTGGTAGGCCGTGCCGTCCGCGAGCATCTGGTTGATCACCGAGCGGTAACGATCCAGCCGCTGCATCTGGTAGAACGGACCTTCTTCGTAACCCAGCTCGAGCCAGCGCATCGCGGCGATGATCTGGTCCACGGCTTGCTGGGTCGATCGCGCGACATCGGTGTCTTCGATACGCAGGATGAAATCGCCGCCGAAATGGCGGGCGAAGGCCCACGAAAACAATGCCGTACGGGCGGTTCCCAGGTGCAGGAAGCCAGTGGGTGACGGGGCAATACGGGTGCGGACCTTGCGTGTCATGGGAACCTCGGCACTCATCTCGGTACTCATAAGGCGGCGAACCCATGCAACAGGTCAGCCTTCAGGTCACCGACATGCTCGAGGCCGACCGCCAGCCGTACCAGGCCCTGACCGATGCCGGCAAACTGGCGCTGGGCCTCGGTCAGCCGGCCATGGGAGGTGCTGGCAGGGTGCGACAACAGCGACTTCACGTCGCCCAGGTTGGTACACAGTCCAATCACCTGTGTCGTGTCGAGCAGCTTGAAGGCGCGCGCCCGGGCCTGCTGCGGGTCGTCGGCACGCAGATCGAACGACAACACCGCCCCGCCCTTGCCGGACTGCTGCGCCATCGCCAGCGCATGCTGTGGATGGCTGGCCAAGCCCGGGTAGTACACGCGCGAGACTTGCGGTTGTTGCTCCAGCCAGGTGGCCAGTTCCAGCGCGCGTTGGCATTGCGCCTCCATGCGGATGGCCAGCGTCTCCAAACCCTTGAGAATCACCCAGGCATTGAATGGTGACAACGTCATGCCGGCACTGCGCAACACTGGCAGCAGCGACTCGCTGATCAATTTGCGGGTTCCGCAAAGCGCACCGGCCATGACGCGTCCCTGTCCGTCGAGGAATTTGGTGCCCGAGTGCACGATCAGGTCGGCGCCCAGTTCCACCGGGCGCTGCAGCGCCGGCGTGCAGAAGCAGTTGTCAACGGCCAGCAAGGCACCCGCATCGTGGGCGATATCGGCGAGCGCCCGGATGTCGCAGACATCGGTCAACGGGTTGGTCGGCGTTTCGGCAAACAGCAGCCGGGTGTTGGGCTTGACGGCCGCCTTCCACTGCGCCACGTCGGTCTGCGAGACGAAGGTGCTTTGCACGCCGAACTTGCCGAACTCGCTGGCGATCAGCTTCATCGTGGAGCCGAACATCGAATGCGAGCACACCACGTGGTCGCCGGCTTTGAGCAGGCCCATGCACATCAGCAGGATGGCGGACATGCCGGTGGCGGTGGCAATGGCAGCCTCGGTGCCTTCGAGCGCGGCCAGCCGCAGTTCCATGCTGGCGACCGTCGGGTTGCCCAGGCGGCTGTAGGTATAGCCCTGCTCCTCGCCGCTGAAGCGGCGCGCGGAGGTCTCGGCATCGGGTTGCACGTAGCCGCTGGTCAGGTACAGGGCCTCGGAATTCTCGCCATACTGGCTTCGGCCCACGGCCGCATGCACGGCCAGGGTGTCACGGTGCAAGGCGTCGGGTAAATGCTTTTCTGTCATGGCGAATCGGCCTGGTTGGAGAGTGCTGTGCGGCTGTCTTCTTCATCTTCGTCGTCGTCGTCGTCGCCACCGATATCGACACGGCTTGCACTCATGCGCGCAATGTCGTCTGCCGTGATGTCGCCAGTGACGTATACACCGTCGAAACAGGACGCGTCGAAGCCGTCTATGCTTTTGTTCAGGCTGCCGATGGCAGTCTTCATCCCTTCGATGTCCTGGTAGATCAACGCATCGCAACCGATGATCTGGCGGATCTCCTCCACGCTGCGGTTGTGCGCGACCAGTTCATCGCTGGTGGGCATGTCGATGCCGTAGACGTTGGGGTAACGCACCGGCGGCGCGGCGCTGGCCAGGTAGACCTTGCGTGCACCCGCGTCGCGTGCCATCTGCACGATCTCGCGGCTGGTCGTGCCGCGCACGATGGAGTCGTCCACCAGCAGCACATTGCGCCCCTTGAACTCGCTCGGAATCGCGTTGAGCTTCTGGCGCACCGACTTCTTGCGCACCGCCTGTCCCGGCATGATGAAGGTGCGACCCACGTAGCGGTTCTTGACGAACGCCTCGCGGTACGGCAGGCCCAGCAACTGCGCCAGTTGCGCCGCGCTCGGCCGGCTCGACTCGGGGATCGGGATCACCACGTCGATCTCGTTCGGCGGCACCGTCGAGATCACCCGTTTGGCCAGCGTAGCGCCCAGGTTGAGCCGCGCCTGGTACACCGAAATTCCGTCGAGTACCGAATCGGGCCGCGCCAGGTAGACAAACTCGAAAATGCACGGCGAGAGTTGCGTCTTTTCGGCGCACTGCTGCGCGTGCACGGTTCCGTTCAGGTCGATGAAGACGGCCTCGCCCGGGTCGATGTTGCGCACGAACTTGTGGCCTGTGCCCTCCAGCGCCACCGACTCGCTGGCCACCATCGCGGTGTTCTTGCCCTGGCCCAGGCACAACGGCCGGATGCCGAACGGATCGCGAAACGCCAGCACGCCGTGGCCGGCGATCAGCGTGATCACCGCATACGAGCCCCGCACCCGCCGGTGCACATTGCGCACCGCTGCGAACAGATCAGCGGGTTGCAGCGGCAAACCGCGCGTCACCGTCTCGAGCTCATGCGCCAACACATTGAGCAACACTTCAGAGTCGCTCTCGGTGTTGATGTGCCGGTGATCGGTCATGAACAGTTCGGACTTGAGCACCTGCGTATTGGTCAGGTTGCCGTTATGCACCAGCACGATGCCGAATGGCGCATTCACATAAAACGGCTGCGCTTCTTCCTCGCTGTAGGCGTTGCCCGCCGTCGGATAACGCACCTGCCCCAGTCCGCACGGGCCTGGCAAAGCCCGCATGTTGCGGGTACGGAACACATCGCGCACCAGACCCTTGGCCTTGTGGATGAAGAACTTGCGTTCCTGCTGCGTCACGATGCCGGCCGCGTCCTGGCCACGGTGCTGCAACAGCAGCAAGGCGTCGTAGAGCAATTGATTGACCGGGGTGTTGCTGACAACACCGACTATTCCGCACATAGTTTGTTCTCGCTGGAGACTGACCCGCTGGCACCACCACCAGCCATTCACAGGTTCTAGGGCAGATACCTGCCGAATTGCTGCGGCAATACCGGTTTGAGGCCCTTGACCGTCGCCGTCGCCCAGGCCGCACCGACCGATTCGGTCCACCAGGCGTCACCTTGTATTGGTGTCATGCTCACCAGCACGGCAGCTGCCAACGCCACCACGACCCCCCGCATGACCCCGAATACCGCACCCAGCACCCGGTCGGCCGGCCGCAGCCCAGCGAGCTGGAAAATCCGGCTGACCAGCCAGGTGAGCATGGCCCCCGCGAACACCGCGGCAATGAACACCAGTACGAAGCCCGCCGCATACCGGATGGTCTCGCTCGAGCCGGCCATCGGCAGGTAGTTGGCTGCCGCCGGTGCAAACCATTGGGCCAGCAAAAAAGCGGCAACCCAGGTCGCGAGCGACAGCACTTCGTAGACCAGTCCACGCCATGCGCCGATGGCCAGCGACAACAGCAGCAGCATGAGAAAGATCCAGTCCAGCGCAACCATGGCCTGCCCCGCCTCACAAGGTCAGGACGGCGACCGAAAGGTTCAGCTTGCGAAGCTTGTCCGCAGCCTTGCTGGCCTCGCCCTTGTCGGCGAACGGGCCCACCCGCACCCGGGTCCGCTCTCCGTCGGAGGTATTCACGACCTGGGTATAGGTCTTCAGGCCTGCCGCTTCCACCTTGAGACGAACTTCGCGCGCCTTGCCCGGGTCGGCGAACGCGCCAACCTGCACCACGAAACGGTCATCCGATGCCGCAGCAGGTTTGGCGCTGCTCGCCGCCGCCGAGTGGGCGTCAGCCGCGACGGCTGTCTTGCTGCTCGCGACCGGCCGACCTTCGAGCAGGGCGCGCGCCTTCTTGGCGTCCAGCGCCTTGGCTTCGGCAATGTCGGCCGCGCTGGTTGTTGGCTTTTCGGGCGCAATCGGCGCGGCGACTGCAGCAGCCTTGGGTTGCGGCTCGACGGGTTTGGCGGCCACGGCCGGTGTGACCTCGGCCGATGGCGCGAGCGGTGCCGAGGCTACGGCGGCCGCTGCCGCCGTATTCGTGGCAGCGGGCGGCAATACCAGTGGCTTGACCTTGTTTTGATCGACGATTTCGATCGGCAGGTCGACCGGAATCGGCCGCGGCTGGTTGTCGAAGATCAGTGGGAAGCCGATGACGCCTGCCAGCACCAGCACTGCGGCACCGATCAGCCGGTGCATGGCACGCCGACGCACGGCTTCGACGGTCTGTGCCGGAACGACCGACGCCGGCTGCTCTTCGCGGCCCTTGCGGAACTTGAACAAAGCCATGAAGGGGGTTTACGGGTTCATGTGTCTGGCGGAAAGGCGCGGTACGCCGTCCTTCAACACGCCACCCACGGTATGGAACGAGCCAAAGACGACGATTCTATCAGCCGGGTCTGCCGCGGCGACGGCCGCGCGCAGGGCCTGCGTCGGGTCGCCGAAGGCCTGTGCCGACGCATCCTTGCGCTTGTTGGTGGCCTGCCAACGTGCGTCGAGGCGCGCGCCGGTTTCGGCCCGTCCGATCGGCAGATCGGTGAAATACCAGCGGTCGACGATCGGGTTCAACCGCTCGAACATCGGCAGCAGATCCTTGTCCGCCATTGCGCCGAAAACCGCATGCGTGGTCGGGAAGAAACCCATCGCATCCAGGTTCACCGCCAGCGCCGCGGCCGCATGCGGGTTGTGCGCCACGTCAAGCACCAGCGTCGGCTCGCCCGGAACAATCTGGAATCGCCCGGGCAAGGCCACCATGGCCAGACCGTTGCGCACGGCCTGCGCCGTCACCGGGATGCGCTCGCGCAGCGCTGTCAATGCCGCCAGCACGCCGCTGGCATTGAGCAATTGATTGGCACCGCGCAGCGCCGGATAAGCCAGCCCGGCATAACGCCGGCCGCGGCCAGCCCAGGCCCACTGCTGCTTGTCGCCGGAAAAGTTGAAATCCACGCCCAGCCGCCACAGGTCGGCGCCGATCTCCAGCGCATGGTCGAGCAGACTTTGCGGCGGCACCGGATCGCTGACGATGGCCGGGCGTCCGGTGCGCATGATACCGGCCTTTTCGCGCCCGATGCTCTCGCGGTCCGGCCCGAGAAACTCCATGTGGTCCAGGTCGACGCTGGTAATGACGGCGCAGTCCGGATCGATGATATTGACCGCATCGAGCCGCCCACCGAGTCCTACTTCGAGGATCACCACGTCCAACTCGGCGCGCGCCATGATGTCAAGAATGGCCAGCGTAGAGAACTCGAAATAGGTCAGCGATACGTCGGGTGGCACCTGGCAACGTGCCTGCTCCACCCGCTCGAAAGCCTGCACCAGCGGGTCCAACGCCACCGCCTCGCCATTCAGCCGCAGCCGCTCCTCGAAATGCACCAGGTGTGGCGAGGTGTAGACACCGGTCTTGTAACCGCTCTCGCCCAGGATGGCCTCGAGCATGGCGCAGGTCGAACCCTTGCCATTGGTGCCGGCCACGGTGATCACGGGGCAGCGAAAAAGAATGCCCATGCGCTGCGCCACCGCGCGCACGCGGTCCAGACCCATGTCGATGTTCTTGGGGTGAAGCCGCTCGCAATGGTCGAGCCAGTCCTGGAGTGTTTTCATGCGGTCCGTATTGTCGCGTACCCCGATGCGGCATGATCGGGCCATGTCTGCCCAACCCATTACCCTGTACGGCATTCGCAACTGTGACACCGTCAAAAAAGCGCGCCAATGGTTGGACGACCATCAACTGGCGTACACCTTCCACGATTTCAAGACCCAGGGCGTTCCGCCCGAGCGGCTGGACCACTGGCTGCACCAGGCCGGCTGGGAGGCACTGCTCAACCGCAAGGGCACGACCTGGCGCAAGCTCGAGCCGGCCGTCCAATCCAGCGCCACTGACGCCGCGGGTGCGCGCGCGGTGCTGCTGGCGCATGCCAGTGTCGTCAAGCGCCCGGTGGTCGAGTGGGGCAATGCGGCTGATGTCAGCGTCGGATTCAAGGCCGACGACTGGCAGGCCCGCATCCAGGGTGGTCGCTGACGCTGATGCGCCCTGCTGGCATGCGTGCCGCCACCCGTGACCTAAAATCCCTGGTTCGCGTCCCCCAAGGGCCCGGTTTGCCTGCTTGCCCCGTAGCGGCAGCACCCACCCATACCGGGCTGGCATCCGCCGCCTCCCCGCAACAAGGAAACCCTGTACTCCATGATCACCGAGAAATTCGACGACGTCTGCGTCACGACCAAGGCCAGCGTGTATTTCGATGGCAAATGTGTCAGCCACGCGTTCACACTTGCCGATGGCACGAAAAAGTCCATCGGTGTCGTGTTGCCCGCCACGTTGACGTTTTCCACTGCAGCGGCAGAAACCATGGAATGTGTAGGCGGCGCCTGCGAGTACCGCATCGCCGGCACCGAGCAATGGAAACGCTCGAGCGCCGGTGAATCCTTCCAGATCGCCGCCCACAGCCGGTTCGACATCCGTGTGACCGAGCCCTACCACTACATCTGCCACTACGCTTGACTTCAGGAACCCCTTCCATGGCCACGATTCTGCAAAACCTTCCCCTGGACCAGAAAGTCGGCATCGCCTTCTCTGGCGGTCTGGACACCAGCGCCGCGCTGCACTGGATGCGCAACAAGGGCGCCGTACCTTATGCCTATACCGCCAACCTGGGCCAGCCGGACGAACCCGACTACGAAGAGATCCCGCGCAAAGCCATGCAGTACGGCGCCGAGCAGGCACGCCTGATCGACTGCCGCAGCCAGCTCGCCCATGAAGGCATCGCAGCGCTGCAGGCCGGCGCATTTCACGTCACGACTGCGGGCGTCACCTACTTCAACACCACGCCGCTGGGCCGGGCCGTCACCGGCACCATGCTGGTGGCCGCGATGAAGGACGACGATGTCAACATCTGGGGCGACGGCAGCACCTTCAAGGGCAACGACATCGAGCGCTTTTACCGCTACGGTTTGCTGACCAACCCCAGCCTGAAAATCTACAAACCCTGGCTGGATCAGGCCTTCATCGACGAACTCGGCGGCCGCGCCGAAATGTCGGCCTTCATGACCAAGGCCGGCTTTGGCTACAAGATGTCGGCCGAAAAGGCCTACTCCACCGACTCCAACATGCTGGGTGCCACCCACGAGGCCAAGGACCTGGAGCAGCTCAGCAGTGGCATCAAGATCGTGCAGCCCATCATGGGTGTGGCGTTCTGGCGCGACGACGTCGAGGTCAAGCGCGAAGAGGTGACAGTGCAGTTCGACGAAGGCCAGCCGGTCGCCCTCAACGGCGTGCACTACAGCTCGCTGGTTGACCTGATCCTGGAGGCCAATCGCATCGGCGGGCGCCACGGCCTGGGCATGAGCGACCAGATCGAGAACCGCATCATCGAGGCCAAGAGCCGCGGCATCTACGAGGCCCCTGGTCTGGCGCTGTTGTTCATCGCCTACGAGCGTCTGGTCACCGGCATCCACAACGAAGACACGATCGAGCAATACCGCGACCACGGCC
>JBDTMH010000190.1:0-8921 GCA_039934375.1 Burkholderiaceae bacterium
GCCAAGGCATGGCTGCTGATGGACTTCGACTCCGGTCAGGTGCTCGCATCGGAAAACCCCGATGAGCCGCTGCCACCGGCGTCACTGACCAAGATGATGACCAGCTTCCTGGTCGAGCAGGCGCTTCGCTCGGGCAAGCTCAAGAAGGAGGACCTTGTATCGGTCAGCCAGAACGCCTGGTGCCGAGGCTCGAGCACCGAGTCCTGCATGTACCTGCCGCTCAATGGCCAGGCCACGGTGATCGACATCCTGCGCGGCATCGTCATCCAGTCCGGAAACGACGCATCCAAGGCGATTGCCGAGCATATGGCCGGCACCGAAGAGAACTTCGCCAAGCTGATGAACGCCGAAGCCCAGCGCATCGGCATGACGCACACGCATTTCATGAACGCGACGGGGCTGCCCGACCCGCAGCACAAGGCGTCTGCGCGCGACCTCGCCATCCTGGCGCGTACCATCATCCGCGACAGTTCCGACTTCTATCCGATCTATGCGGAGCGCGAGTTCAAATACAACAACATAAAGCAGGGAAACCGCAATGCCTTGCTCTATACCGATCCCACGGTCGATGGACTGAAGACCGGCCACACCGAGGAAGCGGGCTATTGCCTCGTCACTTCGTCCAAGCGCAACGGGATGCGCCTCATCACGGTGATTCTGAACACCAGCAGCATGCAGGCGCGTGCCGACGAGACGCGCACGCTGCTGGGGTGGGGTTTCAGCAGTTTCGAGAAGGTCACGCCCATCCAGCCGAACACGGTGGTCGAGACAGCGAAGGTCAGCTTCGCCAAGGCAGACACGGTTCCCGCGGTTCTGGCGTCGCCGTGGACGCTGACAGTGCCGCGCGGCCAGCAGGTGCAGACCTCTGTGCAGATCAATCCGGATCTGGAAGCGCCAGTGGCCAAGGGCGCGGTGATCGGCAAGGTGGTCGCGACCTCCAATGGCAAGCCGGTGGGAGAAACCCCGCTCGTCGCACAGGCCGATGTAGAGCGCGCGGGTTTCCTGCTGCGTTCGTGGCAGCACGTGACCAAGTGGTTTGGCAAGTGACGCAGCATGTACGACGATAGCGCGAACTACCTCATCAACTGCGGTGGACGTGAATGGCCGTCGGCGGCCTGCCAGTAGACCGGCAGGGCACAGGCGCACGCTCGGTTCACCCCGCCGACATCGGCCGCAATAATTCCGCCAGATCACTTTCCGTAAACAAGGGCTGCTTGCGCCCGGTGGCGCCGCTGTACACACTGTCGGCGAGTGCCGCCTTGCGCTCCTGCAAAGCAAGGATGCGCTCCTCAATCGTGCCCTGGGCCACGAGCTTGAGCACCCACACACTCTGGGTCTGCCCAATGCGGTGGGCGCGGTCCGTGGCCTGGTTCTCGACTGCCGGGTTCCACCACGGGTCGTAGTGGATCACCGTGTCCGCCTGCGGCAGGTTCAAGCCCACGCCTCCCGCTTTGAGGCTGATCAGGAACAGGGGCACCTGGCCGCCGGTGAATTGTTCGATCAGTGCATCGCGTTTCTGGCTTTGCCCGGTCAGTTTGACCCAGCGCATCTTGCGCTTTTCCAACTCTGCCTCGATCAGGGTCAACATGCTGGTGAACTGCGAGAACAGCAGAATGCGGCGCCCGTCGGCCAGCATCTCCGGCAGCATCTCCATCAATTGGTCCAACTTGGCCGACACTTTCACTTTTTTGGCCGCTGCCAGTGGTACCAGCCGCGGATCGCAGCAGGCCTGGCGCAGCTTGAGCAGGGCATCCAGTATGGTGATCTGCGACTTGGCCAGCCCTCTCGCGCCCAAGGCTTCGCGCACGGTTTTTTCCATGCCCAGACGAATGGTTTCATACAGGTCGGCCTGCGCACCCGAGAGCTCCACCCGCATCACCGTCTCAACTTTGGGCGGTAGCTCGCCGGCCACCAGGGCTTTGGTCCGGCGCAGCATGAAGGGGGTGATGCGGGAACGCAACTGGGCCAGGCGGTCCTGATTGCCGAGTTTTTCGATCGGCACACGAAACAACTCCCCAAAACGCTTCTGGCTGCCCAAAAAACCGGGCATCAGGAAGTGGAACAGGCTCCAGATCTCACCCAGGTGGTTTTCCATCGGGGTACCCGAAAGGCACACACGATGGCGGGTCTGCAGCTCACCCACCACTTGCGCGGCATGGGTGCTGGCATTCTTGATGTTCTGCGCTTCATCCAGCACCACCAGGTGCCATGGCGCCTGCAGCCAGCGTTCCCGGTCGCGCTGCAGCAACGAATAGGGCGCAATCACCAGGTCATGTTGGTCGATCGAATTGGTGACGCCATGACGATCCTTCCCATGGATGACCAGGCTGCGCAATTGCGGGCAGAACCGCGCTGCTTCGCGCTGCCAGTTGCCCATCAGGCTGACCGGGGCAATGATGAGGGCCGGGCGGGTCAACCGACCGGCGTCCTTTTCCACCTGGATGTGCACCAAGGTCTGCAGCGTCTTGCCCAGGCCCATGTCGTCGGCCAGAATGCCGGCCAGGCCATGGGCGCGCAGGAACTGCAGCCAATCCAGGCCCTGCTGCTGGTAGGGACGCAGGGTGGCCTGCACGCTGGGCGGCACGGGCACCCCGGGTAACGCGGCCGCGCCAGCCAGTTGCTGCACCATCCGGCGCAATATGTCAGCGCCATCCCATACAGCGCCCGCCCCCAACGCCGCGCCGGTGCGCAAGGCATCCAGCCGAGACAAGCGCAGGCTGTCGCCCGAGAAGTCATGGTGGCGGTCCCCCACCAGCTCCAACAGCGCAGCCATCCACGGCCGCAGTGTGTCGGTAGGCAGGCGGACAAACCCCTTGTGGTCGGCCGCACGCAGGTAAATGAAGGGCGGCAGGTCCGGCAAGCCCGTGTGCGGATCGGTGGCGGACGCGCCGGCCTGGGCGATCAGCTCGGGAAGCCAGGGAAGGATGTTGTGCCGTCGACCCTCGATCTCGATCCCAAGGGACAAGTCGAACCAGGGCGAGGTGGCGCCGGGCTCAGCGCCGGCGTCTTCACTGTCCTCGGCCAGCATCTGCACCTGCAGCGCGTCGGCGCGGGTCACCCAGCCCTGCAGGGCATCGTCCAGCGTGAGATGAAACCCGGCTTCGCGCAGGACCGCGAAGTCCGCGTCGGCCCAGTGCACCCAGGCCTGCTGGGACTGGTCGGCAGCAATACCATAAACTCCCGCGCCGACCGCAGACAAACCAAGGCTTGTCAGCCGCAGGAGGGCAAGGCGCTCGGACTCGACATCGCGATGCAGCAAGAGCCGCTCCTGCGGGTTTTCGAGCACCACCGTGGTGCCGGCACCCGCCCACCAGCCGCGGTGACCCGCGTAATCGAAACGCACCGTGGCTTGTATCAGACCCTTGCCGGGCACCTCGTCGGGTGGCATGGGCAGCAAATGCAATCTGGCTTGCGGCACGATGCCCGCCAAGGTGCGCAATGCCTGCAGTACCGGTGGCGGCGGGATCGGCCCCAGGGCCTGCAGCAGTGCCAACTGGTGGCCCTGCATGGCCTGGGCCGTGAGGGGCGGGGCGCGGAACAACACCGCCAGCCTGGCGGGCGACAGGCCCGGTGCCAGCAACAAGCCACATTCGCCCTTCGTGGCATCCAGGTACAACAACGGGTCGTTGTGGCAGATCTGCGCGGGGCCATCGACCACTTTTGCGCGCAAATGCCAATTGGGTTCGTCGGACCGGGCGCTGCTCGTCTCCTGCCACATCCACTCCAGCGTGCGCGCCGGGCCCCAGCACACCAACGCACCGGGGCGGTCCTGCGCATCCTTGATATACAGATGTCCGGTGCTGGCAGCCTGCTCCAGCACCAGCTGTCCGGCGCGCCCTGCAGGCTGGCAACTGATGCCTGAGGAGTAGCTGTAATAGTGGTGAGTGCCTTTGGGCATGGAGACGATCAGCTGCAACACCTCGCGGTCTGTGCTGCTGGCGTTGTCATACACCTCCTGCCCGGCGAACGGGGCGTAGCGCACAAGCCTGGGCTTGGCCCAATCTCCTTGGGCCTTGCGCTTGCACACCGCGGCCTCCAGCAACAACTGCGCCTTGCCACTTCCCACATCCACAAGGGACAGCAGGTAGACATAGTGCTCCGGCCGAACCTGCGCCTTGCCAGCCTTGGAGATGCCCTCTGTGCGCGGTGGAGTCGCGCTGGCAGGGTTCAAATCGCGCAACCAGTTCAACAGATGACTTTCCGCCATCTTGCGCGCGGCCAGTTGGTCTTGCGCCAACGCGGCCTGGCGCTGCGCTTCGATCTGCTCGGCGCCAAGGCTTGGCGCAGCGATGGACACCGCGGCATTACCGCTCATCAGGCGCAACCCTTGCTGTGCTGCTTTGAGCATCAGCGCGACACCGTGTTTGCATTGCGCTCCCACCGGGCAATCACACAGCGAGTCCCAATGCGCCACCTGTCCTTGCAGCGTCAACGCCAACTCGATGGACACTTCGTAGTCGTCGCGCTTGCTGCCCTGCACCAGGCCGAGCAGGATCCACCCCGCGCCGTGCTTGACGATCTCAAGATCCTGCACATGCTGGCTGACATACAGCGCCAGCCCGCGTTCCCACGTCAGTGGGTCTGTCAATGCGGCCAATGATCGGCCGTCGAACCAATGGCCAGGGGGACGGTTGTTGGATTGCATGTACGAGACCTTGTCTTGGCCGTCCTGGAGGCCCTCCATTGTGCCGCTTGTCGGGACCCCCAGCGCCTGCTCGCGAGCACAGAACTCAATACCCCAGTCGCTGCTCCACGTCGTTGCGCAGTGGCTCCCCCTGCACAAACCGCTCCAGGTTCGCGTTATCGCGCATGGCGGCAGTCCCTGGTCTCACGGGTCGGACATGCGCGGGCGCACGCAGGTGCTCCAGGTGTTACCGGTTGCATGGAAGCGTGCGAAGATGGTGGACGCGATTCGCCGGCCCGGTGAGGCGCAAGGAACTGTCATGTCCGCCGTCATACACCCTCTTGCGCAGCCAGCCATCCGCACGTTGCTGTTGTGCGATCTCGTCTCCAGCACCCGGCTCGTGGAGCGGCTCGGCGACGCGGCCGCAGCCGAGTTGCTGACGCGGCACGACCGCATCGCACGCGACCTGCTGGCCAGCCACAACGGACGTGAGATTGACAAGAGCGACGGCTTCCTGCTGTTGTTCGAGCGGCCCGTCGAGGCAATGCGTTTTGCGTTGGCTTACCAGGCGCAGCTGAGTGCGCTGGGCGCCCAGGCGCAGGCCGACATCGCCGCGCGTGTAGGCATCCACCTCGGCGAAGTGGTGCTGCGCGAGAACGCGCCCGCCGACGTGGCCCGAGGCGCCAAGCCGCTGGAGGTGGAGGGCCTGGCCAAGGCCGTGGCTGCGCGGGTAATGTCGTTGGCCGGCCATGGACGCATCCTGCTCACACGCACGGCGTACGACTTTGCCCGCCGCGCCACTGTGGGCAGCACCGACGAGACCACGCTGCGCTGGGCCGTGCACGGTCTATACCGCATGGCCGGCGTGGAGGATCCGGTGGAAGTCTGCGAGGTGGCCGCCCCGGGCGCCGACATGCTCACGCCGCCGCCCAGCTCGGAGAAAGTGCAGCGCGTCGCCGAGGTCGCGGTGCCCGCGGCTGCCCAGCCGCTGCTGGCGGTGCTGGCTTTCGACAATCTCTCCAACGACCCGGAGATGCAGTTCTTCTCCGACGGCGTCAGCGAAGAGATCATCCAGCGGCTCGCCCGTGGCGCGCGGCTCAAGGTGATCGGCCGCACGTCGAGCTTTCAGTTCCGCGGCGAGCGCAAGGCCGAGGCGGCGCAGGTGCTGCGCTGCTCGCACGTGCTCGATGGCTCGATCCGCCGCGCCGCGGCACGCGTGCGCGTGACTGCGCACTTGATGGAGGCCGACTCGCGCACGACGCTGTGGTCTGAGCGTTATGACCGCGGCCTGGAAGACATCTTCGCCGTGCAGGACGAGATCTCCGAGAGCATCGCGCACGCGCTGGACCAGGCCTTCGCCCGTGCTCCGTCGACGGCCGTGGAGCCGGCCATGTACGACCTGTATCTGCGCGCAAACCCCAAGAGCTATGCCCCCGATGAACTGCGCGGCCACATCGGCGTGCTTGAACTGGTGACCCAGCGCACGCCGCAGTTCGCCGCTGCCTGGGGGCGGCTGGCGTATTTGCGCGCCTTTCTGCGCTTCTACCAGCCGTTCGCCGAGCGCTCCGCCAGCGCCACGCAGGTGAGCCAGGACGCCGAGCGCGCGCTGGCGCTTGATGCGCAGAACATCGACGCGATGGCCGCCCGGTACTTCGTGATCGCGCCGTTCGGCCATTTCCTGGAGGCCGATGCCGCGCTCGAGCGCCTGCGCCACACGCCCGGCACGGGCGACGGCCGGCGCTACATCGGCTGGGCGCTGCGCCACTTTGGCCGGATGCGCGAGGCGCTGGCGGTCACCGAGCAGGCCTACCAGCTCGATGCGCTGGACCCGATGTCGGCCAACCTGCTCGCGCTCGCGCGCATGGCCGCCGGCCGCGTGGCCGAGGCCATTCCGATGTTCGAGGAACTGGTCGAACGCATGCCGACGATGAGCTTTCCGGTGTCCAGCCTGCTGCGCGCGCATGCCTTCCAGCACGACTGGTCCTCGGTGGACCGCATGCTCGCGCTCGCCGAGCAGCGCCAGCTGCGCGAATTCCAGGACGGCCTGCCCTTCATTCGCGCCAAGCGCGATCCGTCGACCGCCCACATCGATGCCTGGCGCGACGACCTCGACGCGCACGTGCGCAAAACCGGCTGGGTCGATGTGTCGCGCCTCGTGTACGCGGCCCACCTGGGCCTGGTGGACGAGGCCTACGCCGCGGCGGCTGCCGCGCGCCTGGGTCCGGCCGGCAACACCGACGACATCATGGGCCCGGACGGCTACCGCACCGCTCTGCTGTTCCAGGCCAGCATGCCCGAGCTGCGCAACGACCCGCGCTTTGCGCACCTGTGCGCCCGGCTCGGACTGGTGGCGTTCTGGCTTGCCAGTGGCAAATGGCCCGACTGCGCCGACGAGGTGCCGTACGACTTCCGTGCCGCCTGCGAGGCGGTGCGGCAGGTGCCAACAGACGCGTTCGGGTTCTGACCTACTGGGACGCGCGCGTCAGACGCGCACGAATTCCTCGCCCTTGTGGGCCGCGGTGATCCCGTCGAGCGTGGCGTTCACCGACTTCCAGCTCTTCAGCGCCTTCATGCGCGCCAGCCAGCCCTGCACGTAGGGGTAGGCGTCGAAGTCGCAGCCGATCACCTCTCCCAGCGTGAGCAGCCCGGCACCGAAGTGGTCGGCGATCGTGATCCCGTCGCCGCACACATGGTTGCGCCCGGGTCCGAGGATGTGATCGTTCAGCACCTGCAGCCACACCTTGGAGTGCTCCTGGCCCCACTGCAAGGTGCCGGCCTGCGCCTCGTCGCTGCGGCGCTTGTGGTGCGGCAGCAGCTGCGCAAACACCAGTCCGAAGCAGTAGTCGCGGCTCAGCTGTGTGTTGAACCAGTCCATGCGTTCGTTCACGCGGGCGCGCTGCTGCAGGCCCTTGGGATACAGCGGCGAATCGATCTTGTCGGCCAGATATTTCAGGATCGCCGAGCTCTCGGTGAGGCGAAAATCACCGTCTTCCAGCATCGGCACCAGCGCGTTCGGGTTGAGCGCCGCATAGGCCGTCTGGCGATTTTCGCCCTTGAAGATGTCGACCAGCTGCAGCTCGAGCGGGATGTTGCTCTCGGCGGCGAAGAGCAGGATGGGCCGGCTTGCGGTGGAGGCGGGGTGGTAGTAGAGCTTCATCTTCAGTCTCCTGGCTTATTGCACGCCTTGCACACGTTCGTCCGGATCGATAGCGCCGAGGTCCTCAGCAACCTGCATGCGCCAGCCCTGCACTTGGCCAATATACATGTTCATCCGCAGGTGGTGTTGACCCGGCGCCATTTCGGCCGGGCCCTCGCCCGCAGTCGCAGGGACTAAGATGGGCCAATGATTGAACCGCTCTTGCTCACCACGACCCGCATTTCCACATTTGACGGCGATCAGTCCCTCACCGCGGCCAGCGGCTTCTTCTTCGCGCGAGAAGGGCAGTTGTGGTTGGTGACCAGCCGTCACGTGCTGATCGACGAACCCAGTGGCCATCGGCCGAACCGCATCGAGATACAGTTCCACACCGACCCCGAAAACCTCACGAAGATGAGCGTGTTGTCGATATGGCTTTACGAAAACGGAAGCAGCATCTGGCATCAGGGAAGCGACAGTGGTGGCGAAATCGACGTGGCGGTCATCCTGCTGGATTCAGACAGCCTGCCCGAGCCTCGTGAACTGCGTGCTTTCACGCCCGAGCACCTGCTGGGCGAACTGCACGATGTGGAAGTGGGTAATGCTTTGCTGATTGTCGGGTTTCCGCTCGGCTTTCACGATACGGTGCACCATCTTCCCGTGGTGCGTCAGGCGACCATCGCGTCGTCGTTCGGTGTGCGCTTTCAGGGACAAGGCTACTTTCTGACCGATGCCCGATTGCACCGTGGCAGCAGCGGCGCGCCGGTGGTGATGCGCAACCCGGCCGGCGACGATGATCTGCCGTGGAAACTGTTGGGTGTGCATTCGGCCCGCATGGACATGAAGACGCGTGATCTCGAACAGGACGAGTCGCTGGGCCTGAACTGTGCCTGGTACGCCGACATTCTGCTGACGCTGACTGCTCCGGCGCCGTCGATCTAGGTTGACCCAGGCCACCGCCGCAAGAGCGCCGCGAAGGCCCGTTTGACGTGAGCGACTGCCGGCAGGCGGTTCAGAGCCAGCTGTGCCGCCGGCTCAACCCGGTTGCACGATGTGTTCCGGCGTCGTCACCGGGCCGCGCCCGCTGAACCGGTCCAGCGCGATGTAAATCACCGGTGTGATGAACAAGGTGATCGCCTGCGAGAAGATCAGGCCGCCGAC
>JBDTMH010000191.1:0-8914 GCA_039934375.1 Burkholderiaceae bacterium
ATGACGCCGCGCTTGGGCAGGTGATTGGTCATCGAAGCTTCGGCCGAGGGTGTCTGGTGTGAAACGATTCTGCGGCATGTGTGGGTCCGCTTTTTTCGCCGCGCTTTGACCTGACCAACGACCCTGCTGATAGAGTTGCCGTTCACTCGATCGTTGTGTTCCCATTTCGTTGAAGAGAATTCTTCCAACCGAGGAGATCCGATGAGACTGAAAGCACCCAAACCAATCCTGCTCGCCACACCGATCGCAATGGCGCTGGCCTTGGCCGCATGCGGCGGAGATGGCGATGGCAATGGCAACGGGCTGGTCGTCGACAGCAGTGCAAACAGCTGCTCGATTCTGGCAAGCAATGGCTCGCCTGTCGTCGTCGGCTCCGGCGTTGCCGGTGATCCGGCCGCGCCAGAGCCGGCTTCCGGCTACCGGCTCGGATACAAGGTCAAACAATCCAGCAACTACATGGTCGTAGCCAACACGCCGCTGGCCAGCAAGGCGGGCTGCGAAATCCTGCGTGCCGGCGGCACCGCCGCAGATGCCGCCGTCGCCATCCAGGCCGTGCTCGGGCTGGTCGAGCCCCAGTCCAGCACCGTGGCCGGCAGCGCGTTCATGATGTACTACGACGCCGCCACCAAGCAGGTCACTGCCTACGATGGCCGTGAAAGCGCTCCCGCAGCGGCCACCGGCTACTACCTGGTGCGCCAGAACCAGGCTGACCCTGCATCACCAGCGCCCGTGCCCAGTGCGCGTCGCAGCGGCCGCTCGATCGGCATACCCGGTGTGATGCGCATGATGGAGATGGCCCAGAAAGAACACGGCAAGCTGGCCTGGAACCAGCTGTTCGGCAACGGCATCGATCTGGCGACCAAGGGCTTCGTGATCCCGACCCGCATGGGTTCGGCCATCGAAGGCAGTCGCACCAGCCTGGCGCTCGACGCCGAAGCCGTGGCCGCCTATTTCAAGGCTGACGGAACGCCCAAGAAAACCGGAGACACCACCACCAACCTGCCCTACGCCAAGACATTGCAGGCACTGGCAGCGCAAGGCGCCGACGCGCTGCATACCGGTCAGATCGCCAAGGACATCGTCGCCAAGGTAGGCCAGAGCGTGGGTGACGACGCCGCCAAGACGCCGATCACACCAGGCCTGATGACAGTGGACGATCTGGCCAAGTACATGCCCAAGAAGCGCACGGCATCCTGCACCACTTACCGCAGCGCCTACTATGTCTGCTCGATGCCGCCGCCGTCTTCGGGTGGCATCGCGATCACGCAGGCGCTGGGCATTCTGGAAAACTTCCCGCTGTCGCTCTATCCGCCGACCAACCCGACCAACGAAGGCGGCGTGCCCAGCGTGATGGGCGTGCACCTGGTTACCGAAGCGTCGCGGCTCGCGTATGCCGATCGCGACAAGTACGTGGCCGACACGGACTTCATCCCGCTGCCCGGCAATGGCCTGTCGACGATGCTCGACAAGACCTACCTTAAAAGCCGCGCGGCGTTGATCAGCCCGACCAAGAGCATCGGCGTTGCGCCCGCGGGCAACCTGGGCGATGTGCCACTGGGTGTCGACAAGACGATCGAGCATGGCACCACGCACTTCTCCATCGTTGATGCCTACGGCAATGTGGCTTCGGTCACCACGACTGTGGAATCCAGCATGGGGTCGTTCCACATGACCAACGGCTTTCTGCTGACCAATCAGCTGACCGATTTCTCGGCTCAGCCGGTCGACGGTGCCGGTGTGCCGATCGCCAACCGCGTCGCACCAGGCAAGCGCCCGCGCAGCACGATGGCACCCACGCTGGTGTTCCGTGGCAGCGAGCCTGGTGACTTCATGCTGGCAACCGGCTCGCCGGGTGGCGGCACGATCATCCAGTACGTGCTGAAAACAGTCGTCGGTGTGCTCGATTGGGGTCTTGATGCACAACAAGCCACCTCGATGAACGATTTTGGCGCCAGCAACTCTGCCACCACCGGTATCGATGGTGCCAACACCACGCAGGACACCACAGCCCTGGTGAATGGGCTGACTGCGTTGGGCCACCGTGTGTCGGTCTCCGCTCAATCAAGCGGCATCTCGACCATCATGCGGGTTCAGAAGGACGGCAAGTGGGTGCTGCAAGGCGGCGTGGATCCGCGTCGCGAAGGCATCGTGCTGGGCGACGGCGCCTTGTAGGCAACGTCATGCGCAAAGCCTGCAACGGGCTTTGCGCGTCACACTGCCATCAGCCGCCCAACTGCTTGATCAAGCGGTCGATGCCGGCCGCTTCCTCGGCGCCGGCCTGGCGCTGAGCCTCACGCAGGGCGGCCGTGGTGCTCGGCCGCTTCTGGATCTGCGGATTGTTCAGCGACGCCTGACCTTCGAGCGCCAGCAATTTTTCCAGTGCCAGTCGGCGCACATCCTGCGACGGGTCGCTCAAGGCTGTTGTGGTGCTGTTGACGATCGCCGCCTGCCCCTGCGCATTGCTGCGCGGCCAGATTCCCGACCACATCCAGCTGGCGATGCTGATCCGCACGAAGAGATCGGTCTGGCTGGCAAAGGCCTGCGCCAGTTCGACCGCAACCCGACCGTTCTGGTCGATATTCGGGAGGTCGGCGTCCTTGCTCAATGCCTCGGCGCCGAACAGCGACAGCACCGGTTGCGACTGCTTCAGCCAGTCGAGGTAGTTGTGCAAGCGCTGCCCGGGCGGTTCGTGCGCCGCTTCACTCGTCAGCAGCGTCACCAGCGCGCGCAACTGCGCATCGGAGGGATCTCTGACCTGTTCGACATACCACGGCTGGCCGTTCCCGCCGTCGGGTTCATGCAGGACCAACAGCAGATCGGGGTGCCCTTTCAGTTCGACGCCGCCCCACACGGGGTCGGGAAATTTCAGTTGCGCAGTGGCGCTGGCCGGCTGATCGACGCGAAAAGTCCGGTGGTCAACCCCGGCCAGTCCCCACAAGGTGCGCGCAATGCGCAACTCGACCCGCAGCACTTCACGGCCTGGCGGCGCTGCCTCGTCGCGCGTGATGCCGATCACCCTCGCCAGATGGACAGAGGCGCCGCCACGCAGCCATTGGTACACAGGCAGATAGGGATTCACTCGGCTCTCCATTGAAAGCGTCGGCCAAGACGCCAGGCAACCAGACAGCAACAGCAACCACCACCGGGCTGCGATAGCGCTGCGGGAAATTCGATTGACCACACTATCGGGCGTCCATCTTGATGTTGTCGACAAAATTCGGCGGGCAACGCTCCACGGCAAGATCTTCCGCCCGTTTCGGGGGCGAGTGGGTTGTGAGGTTGGCCGGGGTCGTGATGGCTGCCCCGGCGTTGGTCCAACCGCCCGCAACGGTAAAGCTCCCATAGTTGGCTGACCAGTTTGTGTTGCCCACGACCACGTAGTTTTCATCGAAATCGGTCGAGTAGGCACTCAGAAAAGTGTCGAAATCATTGGTTCCCGCGATCGACGCCAGCTTCGAATTCGTCACCGGGTGCCTCTTGTTCAGCACGATGGCCGGCGGGTCGACATACCGCACCACCCGTTCCAGCCCGCCACCGGCCGGGTTGGATTTTTCGGAATCGCTCGAACTGATGATGAACGGTCCGGTTGCATTGTTGACCGCGCCGCGCGTATCACGTACCGGAAACGCCAGCATGGCGGGCGTGCCGCCGATGATCGGGTCTGCGAGGCCCGCGTTGACCGCGATTACCTCCTTGAGTGTGCGGCCATCGGCATACGTACCCACCACCGAATCGGCGGTGGTGGTCTGGATGTAGCCCAGCCGGACCTTGTCGGTGCCGCGCAGCTTGTCGGCTCCGCCACCCGTCAGCGCGACGGTCGCCTTCACGTTGAAGGGATGTTTGAGAAATTCGGCATCGGTGTAGACCGCGTTGACACCGGGCGCGGTGCCACCAGTGGATCCGGAGTCGACGATCAACGCGCCCGCGGTGGTGCGGTTGTCACGGAATAGCGTATTGCGGGTGATCACACTGCTGCTGCTGACCTTGACATCGACGATGTTCACGTTCATCACGATCACCGCGTCGTCGGCAGCCGGGGTTCCTTTGCCGGCACAGTCGTGGAATACGCTGACATGGAAGGATCCGAATGCGTCGGCCGTGAGCTTGCGGCGCGACGCTGCACCATCTGACGAATGGGTTGGCAAGCCGCCCAGGCCGGCCGCATCATCGGCTGCGCGCTCGACCAGCCATTTCACCGGCAGCGCAGCCGGCGCGACGCTGGCGACCAGTTTCAGATCACCGCAACCGCGGGTAATCGTGACAGCGCTGGCGTCGAATGTCTTGCTGTCGCTGCTGCTCTTTTTGGCGGGCATCGTGTCGGTGCGGCTCTTGTCGCGCCGGCAAGGGGTTCCGCGCAGCTTGGCTTCCACCTTGGTGATCGTATAGCCGGTCAGCTTGATCGTGTCCTTGGCGCTTTTGCCGTTGGCGGTGTAGGTGACGGTCAGGGTCACGTCGTCGACTGCCAGGCTGGCCGAACTGCCTTTCAGCTGAACTTCTTCGGTGCTCCCCCCGCTGTTGACGCCGATCGCTCCCGAACACGACCAGCTGAAAGTGCCACCGGCCGGCGAGCCGACGGCCTTGACCTTCTTCGTCTTGCCTTTGGCGACGAAGCGGCAATCCGGCGGCGTGATCTTCACCGTGGTTGTCGGGGGACAGACGCATTCCTCGACCGGATGGGTCGCATCGCGGGTTGCCGGTCGTGATTTCGCATCCGTCGCCTGCGCCTTTCGAGCCGTGCTGTCGCCGCCGATGGCCATGTCTAGGATCCTTCCAGCCACTGACCGAGGCGGGCAACGCCTTCGGATCGCAACGACAACAGACGCTGATCGGCATTGCCGCTGCGGTCGCGCAGGATGTCGCCGCACCAGAAGTACATCGGATCTTCGGCGATGCCCGAGCCCAGCACGAACATCAGACAGGCGAGATACAGCGGCGCCAGCGGGCTGGCCATCTCGTGCCGCCGGGCCAGATCGACCGCCTGTTGCAACAAGGCATGGGTGCGCTCGGCACCCACCGCATCGAACTTCTCGGGGAACAACAGCCCGAGCATCTGCAGGATCGGTACCTCTGCCGCCGGCGTGCGGGTCAGCTTGACGTTGCCCAGCATGGTGCGCAGCCGGCCAAAGGCTGCAATCAACGCCTGGTTGTCGCGGCCGCAAACCGCATCCAGATAGGCCAGCGTTGCATCCTGCAGCCGTTCCGCACGATGGTCCGTCTCGCCCATGGCCTCACCCGCGGTCTCGCCCAGGGCTTGGCCGGCCCAGGGCAGTGACACGTCATGATCAAACCCGCTGCCAAGGTAGAGCCCCGAACTCAGGTACTGATAGAGGCCGCGCTCATCGGTGATGTGGTGTGCGGCCGCGCGAACCTGAAGCAGCCGCGCCAGTTCCCGCAACCTCTGGCAATCCAGCACCCGCCAATGGTTGCGAAAATGCTTCTGGATGTGGGCCAGCGCTGCAGTCTCGAAGTGGGCCTGCCCCATCGATCTGAACGCGTAAGCTGAAAATGACAGCATGCCGTCTCCGGTTGCGTTGCCTGCGACTGTCAATGACAATGTCGGGACGCGCTCGATCAGTGTAGAGCGGAGTGCCGCCGGCGTATGTCCAATTCTTCACGCTTGTCTCGTGTCGCTGCGCGGGCGTGCTGCCACGCGTTCGCGAATCTGCCCCCTGGACCGCAAGGATCGCACGGCGGCCTGCCCGTGGCTCACCTCTCCAGCCCTGCGTCACCCGCCATGCACCGATCGTCATACACTCGATTTGGCCATCTGGTGGCTTGCAAGGATGAGTGCATGACGACTTTCAAGATCGAACTCAGGCGCGCAGCGCTGGTGGCGCTGATGATGGGTGCGCGGTTGGCGCTGGCTGCCGCGCCCGGCTCGGGGCTCGAGCTTGCAGGCTTCGACGCCGGCGTTCGGGTTCAGGACGATTTGTTCCGTGCGGCCAATGGCGCCTGGATCAGCAAGGCGCAGATCCCGGCCGACAAGTCATATTTCGGCGTCATCAGCCAGTTGCGCGATCGGTCGGACGAGCAGGTTCGTGCCATCGTCGATGAACTCGGCGCCAAGCCACAGCAGTCCGGCACTGTCGAGGACAAGATCGCCACGTTCTATGGCGCTTACATGGACACGGCCGCCATCGATCGTGCCGGACTGAAACCCGCCCGGGCCACACTCGCCAGCATCACAGCCATTCGGTCTCGCGCCGACCTGGCGCGCTGGCTTGGACGAGCCCAGGGCCAGTTCAACACCCCGATCGGGCTTTGGGTGGCGCCCGACTCCAAGGACCCGAGCACCTACCTCGCCTTGACCTGGCAGGGCGGC
This sequence comes from Burkholderiaceae bacterium, assembly GCA_039934375.1. GTDB lineage: Bacteria > Pseudomonadota > Gammaproteobacteria > Burkholderiales > Burkholderiaceae_C > CAISIP01. The sequence goes on from JBDTMH010000191.1 coordinate 6,323, forward strand.
TTGGGCATGCCCGATCGCGACTACTACCTCAAGGACGACGATCGATTGATCAAGGCGCGCAGCGCCTATGCCGACTATCTTGCCCGACTGGCGAGTCTGGCCGGCGAGAAGGCGCCCAAGCAGGTTGCACGCCAGGTGCTGGCGCTTGAAACGCGGATTGCGCAGGCCCATTGGGACAAGGTATCGAACCGCGATGCGGTGAAGACCTACAACCCGATGACCCTCGCTGAATTGGCGAAGCTGGCGCCCGGCATGAACTGGGCCGCTTTCATGACGGCCGGTGACCTGAGCGGCACCAACAGGCTGTCGGTGTCACAACCGAGTACGGCAACAGCCATCGCGCGCTTGGTTGGCGAAGTTGACCTGGCGCAGTGGCGCCAGTACCTGAAGCTGCGCGTGCTCGATGACGGCGCAGAGGTGCTGCCCGAGGCCTTCCGCAATGCGCGCTTCGCTTTCCAGGGTACGGCGCTGACCGGCACCACCGAAGAAAGGCCGCGCTGGCAGAAAGGCATCGCCGAGGTCAATGGTGCGCTCGGCGAGGCGGTAGGTCAGGTTTATGTGGCGCGCCATTTTCCCGCTGCGAACAAGGTGCGCATGACAGAACTGGTCGCCAACCTGATGGCGGCATTCGGCAGTTCGATCGACGGGCTGACCTGGATGACGCCAGCCACCAAGGCGGCGGCCAAGGAAAAGTTGTCGAAATACGGGCTCAAGATCGGCTACCCGGACAAGTGGCGCGACTACAGCAAGTTCCAGGCGCGTGCGGGCGACGCCTTCGGCAACCGGGCGCGCTCGGGGCGTTTCGAATGGCAGCGCATCGCCGCGCGCGCCGGCAAGCCGGTCGATCGGGTCGAATGGGGGATGACACCGCAAACCGTCAACGCCTATTACGACGGCTCGCTCAACGAAATCGTCTTCCCGGCCGCCATTCTGCAGCCGCCACTGTTTGACATCACGGCCGACGACGCCGTCAATTACGGCGCCATCGGCGCGATCATCGGGCATGAGATCAGCCACGGCTTCGATGACCAGGGCAGCAAGTTCGACGGCGACGGCAGGCTGCGCAATTGGTGGAGTGATGCCGACCGCAATGCCTTCGACGCCTTCGGCGCAAAACTGGTTGCGCAATACGACAAATACGAACCGCTACCAGGCAAGACGCTCAACGGCAAGCTGACGCTGGGCGAGAATATCGCCGACCTCTCCGGGCTGCAGATCGCCTACAAGGCCTACCAGCGCGCCCTCGACGGCAAGCCGGCGCCGGTGCTGGACGGCTATACCGGCCCACAACGATTTTTTCTCGGCTGGTCGCAGGCCTGGCGCGCCAAGGTCCGCGATGAGCGCGCGATGCAATTGCTGACGATCGACCCGCACTCGCCGTCGCAATTCAGGGCCAATGGAGCCGCAGTCAACCACGACGGCTTTCACGAAGCCTTCGGTACAAAACCGGGTGACGCGATGTACCGGCCACCGTCGGAACGGCTGCAGATCTGGTGATCGCGGCCAGCGCGATTCGGCCGCCACCTGAAGGGAACCAGTCGGTCAATCGCCAGGTGGCGTTCATCTGACCGGCGCTGTCCGAGGGGCTCCAGCCGCGACATGACAAGGCCTTGGAGCGCTGCGAAGCAGATCTGGGGTGCGAGAATTGGCGCAATGCCGCGCCGTCTTGCGATCACAACTGCGGCCATCGCCGTCGTCCTGCTTGCCGCTCTCGCCGCCTGGTGGACGACACGCGCACCGTTGGTGCCGGCTGTCGACGCGCGCGTGGCGCCGCTGGTGCGCACACTCCAGTTCTCGGCCCGCGTGGCCACCGCGTCGCGCGTCGAGGTCGGGAGCACGCTCACCGGGCGCGTGCTGCAGGTTGTCGTCGCCGAAGGCGCACACGTCAAGGCAGGCGAGGTGCTGGTGAGGCTTGAGAACAACGAGTTGCGAGCCTCGTTGGCGCAATCCCAGGCCAGCGAACGTCAGGCTGCCGCGCGCCTGGCAGGCTTGCGCAGTACCGGGCGCAGTGCGGCCCAAGCGGGCGTGGCGCAAGCTGAATCGGTGCTCGTGGCAGCGCAGGCAGAACTGCAACGCACGCTGGATCTCGTGGCCAAGGGTTTCCTCAGCGAAGCGCGTCTGGACGAAGTGCGACGCGCGGTTGCGGTGGCAAAGGCGCAGCTGGACGGCGCACGCGCGCAGCGTGCCGCCATCGCCGAGCCGGGCACCGACGTCGCCCAAGCACAGGCGCAGCTGGCACTGGCCAGTGCCGCGCGGGCCGCCGCCGAGTCCCGACTAGGCGAGGCTGCGGTGACCGCACCGGCCGACGCACGGGTCCTTACCCGCACGGTCGAACCTGGCCAGATCGTGCAGCCCGGTCGCGCACTGCTGACGTTGGCGCTGGACGGGCCACTGCAACTGGTGGCACAGGTGGATGAGCGCTACCTCGCGCAGCTTCAGCCCGGACAAGTGGCCGGCGTGCTGGCCGACGCCTACCCGACGCAGCGCTTCACGGCGCGCGTACTGTCGATCGCGCCGGTGGTCGATGCACAGCGCGGCGCGATCGAGGTGAAGTTCTCGCTGCCACAACCGCTGCCGGCCTTTCTGCGCGAG
>JBDTMH010000192.1:0-8912 GCA_039934375.1 Burkholderiaceae bacterium
CTCATGCGCGAATTGGTCAGGATCTGCGCGATCGCGTCCTTGGCCGCCGGGCTTTGCTCGCGATCGTAGGCACGCGCCAGATGCGCAATGTAGTCGGCCGGGTGGTAGTAGCTGATGAACTGCAGCGCTGCGGCAACGGATTCGATCAGGTCGTTTGGGCGGATGGTGGTGACGGGGGAGGGCATGGCGATGGTGTCGTCCGGTTGTGTAGGCGTGTGCATTGCCTGCAAGTTTACCCAATGCGACGCGCTGGTCTGGGGTAAACCCGCGAGCGAAACGGCAACTGCCATCTCCGCACGGCGCAAGGGCTTTGACCGTCGGCATATGGCGGCGGCCGATTCGACTGTGACTACAATGATTTCCCCGCTTGTCTGATCATCGCCAACTCCATCGCCATCGTGTATTCGTTCAGCCTATTCGTCGCCCTTTGTGCATTCTGGCTGTTGCTGTCGGGTTACTTCACCCCGTTCCTGTTGCTGGCGGGCGCGGGTTCCGCGCTTGCGGTGGTGTTGTTCGCGCGTCGGATGCAGGTGGTCGACAGCGAGGGACATCCAATTCAACTCGCCGCCATGGTGTTTCGCTACTGGCCTTGGCTGTTCATTGAAATCATCAAGTCGGCGTGGGATGTCAGCAAGATCATTTTGAACCCCTCGCTGCCCATCAGTCCGACGCTGGTGCGGTTCAAGCCGGCACAGGCTTCGGTTGTCGGGCTGGTGATCCACGCGAATTCGATAACACTGACGCCGGGCACGATTGCGATCGAGGTCAGCACCGACGAGTTCCTGGTGCACGGTCTGACCCGGAACGCGGCGCAGGGCACGATCGACAGCGAGATGAGCCGTCGCGTGAGCGATTGCGAGAACCACCGATGATGTTCGCAGTGGCTGCGCTCGCATTGCTGGTTACGGTCAGTCTGGCGCTGTTGCGCGCCGCGTGGGGGCCGACCGTGTTTGATCGGGCACAAGCCGGCAATACGATAGGAACCTGCGCCATGCTGCTGCTGGCGGTGATGGGTTTCATCGACGGGCGACCGGAATTCCTGGATCTGGCGCTGGTGTACGGATTGCTCAATGTGATCGGCACGATCGCCGTGCTCAAGTACTTCCGCCGCGGCGATCTGGGCGATCCAGGTTACTCCGACGAGGGCGGGTCATGAATCTGGTGCTGGATGCCATCAGTGGGATCTGCCTGGTGGTCGGCGGATTCTTTTGTATTGTCGGTGCCGTGGGACTTCTGCGCATGCCCGATTTCTTCACCCGCATGCACGCAGCAAGTGTGATCGAGACGCTGGGCGCGGGCCTGATTCTGCTGGGATTGATGCTGCAGTCGGGCTTCACGCTGGTGAGCGTCAAGTTGCTGATGATGGGGCTGCTGATCATGTTCGCCAGCCCGGCGGCGACCCATGCACTGGCGCGCGCAGCGATGCAGCGCGGGCTGAAGCCCAAGCTGGACGACTCCGGGGAGGGCGCATGGAAACCCTGATCATCAACGTGCTGCTGGTGCTGATGGCGGTCACCGTCTACATCATCGTACGCAGCCGCAACCTGTTCGGTGTCGTCATTCTCGGTGGCATCTACAGCTTCTTCATGGCCACAGTGCTGGTGGCGATGGATGCGGTCGACGTGGCGATGACCGAGGCCTCAGTGGGCGCCGGTATTTCGACGGTGCTGCTGCTCGGCGCGTTGTATCTCTGCAAGAGCGAGGAAGCGCGGCAGATGCGCAAGCCCTGGGTCCCGTTGGGGGTCTCGGTCGCAGTGGCGGCGGTTCTGGTCTATGGCACGCTGGGCTTGCCGGAGTTCTCGGATCCGGATGCACCGATCCACCGCCACGTGGTGCCGCGCTACCTCAACCAGAGCAAGCAGGAGGTCGACGTGCCGAATGTCGTGACGGCCGTGCTGGCCAGTTACCGAGGTTACGACACGCTAGGGGAGACGACGGTCGTGTTCACTGCCGGTGCAGGTGTGATTGCGCTGCTGCGGCGACGGCGACGGGGGCAGGCGCTGTGAGAGAGGACCTGATCCTGCGGGTGATCGCCAAGCTGCTGATACCTTTTATCCTGCTATTCGCGCTGTATGTGCAGTTTCACGGGGATTTCGGACCCGGCGGCGGTTTCCAGGCTGGCGTGATCATTGCCGCGGCAGTCATCTTCTATGCCTTGATCTACGGGCTGGCGGACGCACGCAAAGTGGTGCCCGAAGGCCTGGTCGAATCGATGATGGCCGCCGGAGTGGTGATCTACGCCGGCGTCGGCATCTTCGGTCTGATGCTGGGCGGCAACTTCCTGGATTATTTCGTTCTCGATGCCAATCCGGTGCACGGCCAGCATCGCGGCATCTTCTGGGTCGAGGTGGGTGTCGCTACCACGGTGTCGGGCGTGATGCTGAAGATTTTCTATATGTTCGCCGACCGTGGAAAGCTCGATGAATGAGGGCCTGTGGCCTGGGCGCGACCTGACATGACGCCCGGCTCCCACTTCACCTATTTCGTCACGATCTTCCTGATGATCGCGGGGCTGTTCATCGTGATTGCGCGCGGCAATCTGATCAAGAAGCTGATCGGGCTGGGCATCTTCCAGACCTCGGTCTACCTGCTCTATGTCGCGCCGGGCAAGCTGGTTGGCGGCACCGCGCCGATCCTGAGCGAGAAGTTCACGATCTATTCGAATCCGTTGCCGCACGTGCTGATCCTCACCGCCATCGTTGTCGGCGTTGCGACGCTGGCTCTGGGGCTGGCCCTGACCGTGCGAATTCGCGAGGCCTACGACAGTATCGAAGAAGACGAGATACTGGCAATGGACGAGACGAAGCACACTGCCGTCGATCAGAGCTGATGAGCCTGTCCGAACATTTGCCTGCGCTGCAGGTCGTCATTCCGCTGATGTCAGCGCCTTTGACGGTTCTGCTGCGCCGGCGCAATCTTGCCTTTGCTGTCGTGCTGGCAGCCAGCTGGCTGGCACTGGCAATCGCGATCATGCTGTGGCTGCAGGTGGCAGACGGCGGGACGATCTCCTACGCGATCGGCAACTGGCCTCCGCCCTGGGGTATCGAATATCGGGTCGATCGGCTCAGTGCGTTCATGCTGGTGCTGGTTTCGGGCATTGCGGCCGTGGTGTTGCCCTACAGCCGGGCCAGCATCGAGGCCGAAGTGCCATCCCAGCAGCACTACCTGTTCTACACGATGTTCGCGTTGTGCCTGACCGGCTTGCTGGGGATATCGATCACCGGCGACGCGTTCAACATCTTCGTGTTCCTGGAGATCTCGTCACTTTCGACCTACGTGCTGATCGCGCTCGGACGCGACCGCCGGGCGCTGTTCGCGTCTTACCAGTACCTGATCATGGGCACCATCGGCGCCACCTTCATCGTGATTGGCATTGGGCTGCTGTACCTGATGACCGGGACGCTGAATCTGGCCGATATGGGGCGACGCATTGGCGCGGTGCAGGGAACCCGGCCGGTGCTGGCGGCGCTGGCGTTCCTGACGGTGGGTATTTCACTCAAGCTGGCGCTGTTTCCGCTGCACCAGTGGTTGCCCAACGCCTACAAGTTCTCGCCGTCCGCCGTGTCGGCGTTCGTGTCCGGCACGGCGACCAAGGTCGCGGTTTATGTATTGTTGCGCTTTTACTTCTCGGTATTTGGCGAGTCGCAGGTTTTCGACCGCTTGCCGATGGCGCAGACCATGTTGGTGCTGGCGCTGGCCGGCATGTTTGTGCCCTCGGCCAAGGCGATTTTCCAGTCCGACCTCAAGCGCATGTTCGCCTATTCGAGCGTCGGCCAGATCGGCTACATCATCCTGGGCCTGTCGTTCAATTCGCAGACCGGCCTGACCGCGACCATCGTGCACTTGTTCAACCATGGCATCACCAAGGCGGCGATCTTCATGTTGCTCGGTGGCGTGGCGCTGGTCATGGGCGGTACCAGTCTGACGCGGATCCAGGGCCTGGGCCAGCGCATGCCGCTGACCTGCTTTGGCATCGTGGTCTGCGGTCTGTCGCTGATCGGGGTGCCGGGGACGGCCGGCTTCATCAGCAAGTGGTACCTGCTGCTCGCCGCGCTCGAACACGGGCAATGGTGGCTGGTCTTCATGATCCTGGCCTCGTCACTGCTGGCGCTGGCTTATGTCGGGCGCTTCGTCGAGGCGGCGTATTTCCGCTCGCCGCGCATCGACATTGCGCCGCAGTCGCGAGTACCCTGGTCGATGGGCATTCCGACCGCAGTGCTCGTGGCCGCGACAGTATATTTCGGTATTGACACGCACTTTACGGTCGGATCGGCGACGCAGGCAGCAGCCGAGCTGTTTGGAGGGCGGCATTGATGCTGGCACCCGAACTGGCTGTCATTGCAGCGCTGGCGGTGCCGCTGTGCGCGGCGCTGCTGATTGGCTTGGTAGGTCGCTGGCCCAACCTGCGCGAGAGCGTCACACTGATTGCTGCGGGAGTACTGCTGGCCTGTGTGTTGTCGCTGCTGCCTGCCGTGCTCGCCGGCGCACGTCCGTCGGTGCCGATGTTCGCGCTGCTGCCGGGCCTCGAACTGGTACTGCGTGTGGAGCCGCTGGGCATGCTGTTCGCACTCATCGCCTCCGGTCTGTGGATCGTCAATTCGCTGTATTCCATTGGCTACATGCGCGCCAATGGTGAAGCCAACCAGACGCGGTTCTATGTCTGTTTCGCTCTGTCGCTGTCTGCCACGATGGGCATCGCCATGGCGGGCAACCTGCTGACGCTGTTCCTGTTCTACGAGATGCTCACGCTGGTGACCTATCCGCTGGTCACACACAGCGGTACCGATGCGGCGCGAGCCGGTGGCCGGGTTTACCTGGGGCTGCTGATGGGTACATCGATCCTGTTCCTGCTGCCGGCGCTGGCCTTTATCTGGCTCACGGCCGGCACCACCGATTTCGTAGCCGGAGGCATCCTGGCCGGCCGGCTCGGACCGGCCGCTCTGGCTACCTTGCTGGCGCTGTGCGTGTTCGGCATAGGCAAGGCCGCCCTGATGCCGTTTCACCGTTGGTTGCCGGCCGCGATGGTCGCGCCCACACCGGTGTCGGCGCTGTTGCATGCGGTGGCGGTGGTCAAGGCCGGCGTGTTCAGCGTCGTCAAGGTCATCATCTACATCTTTGGCGTCGACAACCTGCGCCAGGCAGGTGCTGCGGAATGGCTGGTGCTGGTGTCTGGCTTCACCATCGTGGCTGCGTCGGTGGTTGCGCTGGGTGCGGACAACCTCAAGCGGCGTCTCGCATACTCGACCATCAGCCAGCTGTCGTACGTGGTGATGGCGGCGGCGATTCTGGCACCGTTGTCGCTGATCGGTGCCATCCTGCATATTGCGGCGCACGCGGTTGGCAAGATTACGCTGTTCTTTGCCGCGGGCGCGATCTACACCTCGGCGCAAAAGACCGAGGTCAGCCAGCTCGACGGCATTGGCCGGCGCATGCCCTGGACCATGGGCGCGTTTGCGATTGCGGCGCTGTCAATGATCGGGTTGCCACCGGCCGTCGGCTTCATCTCGAAGTGGTACATGTTGTCCGGTGCGATGGCCGCCCAGCAATGGCTGGCGGTATCCGTGATCGCGCTGAGCACACTGCTCAATGCCGGTTACTTCCTGCCCATCGTGTATCGCGCATTCTTTGTCGCACCGCGCGCGGGTGCAGCACAGACTGCGCACGGCGAGGCTCCCCTTGCGATGGTGGTGGCACTGACCATCACAGCGGGCGCAACGGTGCTGTTGTTTTTCCTGCCCGACGTGCCGCTGGCGCTGGCGCACCTGGCGATCGGCCGCTGAGGACGCATCGATGCAAGACAAAACCCATTGGCTCGATCGGCCCGGCAACGTCAAGCTGCTGTGGCGCGGTTTTCTGGCCGTGCTCGCCGCGACGGTGCTGGCCGAACTCGTGGTGCCACTGCACCCGCATTTCGCCATCGAGGCGTTGTTTGGCTTTTCGGCATGGTTCGGCTTCGGCGTGTGTGTGGTAATGATCGCACTGGCCAAGGCGCTGGCGCTGCTGCTCAAGCGGCGCGACAACTACTACGACGACGGCAAGCACGATGTCTGAACACGTGGTTCACCCTGCGTTGGTGCTGATCCTGGGTGCGCTCGTGCTGCCTTGGTTGCGCGGCACGCTGCGCGCGGTACTGGTGGTGGCGCTGCCATTGCTCGTGCTGGCGCTGGTGTGGCAGGTGCCGGACGGTGCGCAGTGGCAACTGGGCTTCCTTGATCACACGCTGACGCCGCTGCGTGGCGACCGCCTGTCCCGACTGTTTGCCACCATTTTTGCGCTGATGGCTGCCGGCGGCGGCTTGTTCGCATTGAGCCAGAAGAGCCGGGTCGAGGTGCCGGCTGCTTTCGTGTACGCCGGCTCCGCCATCGGTGTGGCAATGGCGGGCGACCTGGTCACGGTGTTCGTGTTCTGGGAGTTGATGGCGGTGGGCTCGACGCTGGTGTTGTGGAGCCATCGGCACGAGGACAGCTATCGCGCAGCCCGGCGCTACCTGATGGTCCACCTGCTGGGCGGGGTTTTGTTGTTTGCCGGCATCACTGGGCATATCGTGGAGACTGGCGACGTGGTCTTCACGCACCTGGCCCTGGACACGCCGGCGCACTGGCTGATCCTGGCCGGATTCCTGGTCAATGCGGGCGCGCCGCCGATGTCTGCCTGGCTTCCCGACGCTTATCCGCAGGCGTCGTGGAGCGGCACGGTGTTTTTGTCCGCATTTACCACCAAGACCGCGGTTTATGTGCTGATACGGGGATTTGCCGGGACCGAACTGCTGGTCTGGGTCGGGTTGTTCATGGCGTTCTACGGGATCGTCTACGCGCTGCTGGAAAATGACATGCGGCGCATCCTGTCGTATTCAATCGTCAACCAGGTCGGCTTCATGATCGCCGGCATCGGTATCGGCACCGAGATGGCGCTCAACGGTGCCGCGGCCCATGCGTTCGCGCACATCATCTACAAGGCATTACTGCTGATGTCGGCCGGCTCGGTGCTGCTGATGACCGATCGGCGCAAGTGCTCCGAGCTCGGCGGGCTGTTCCACTCGATGCCGCTGACCACGGTGTGCGGGACCATCGGCGCCTTGGCGATCTCGGCGTTCCCGCTGACGTCCGGCTTCGTGTCCAAGTCGATGATCTCGCAGGCAGCGCTCGAGGGCCATCTGCTGTGGGTATGGCTGGCTCTGACGGCAGCGTCGGCCGGCGTCTTCCTGCATGCCGGTATCAAGTTCCCCTGGTTCGTGTTCTTCCAGAAGGACTCGGGCCTGCGACCGGCCGAGCCGCCGGCGAGCATGCGCTGGGCGATGGTTGTGTTTGCGTTGCTGTGTGTGGCGATCGGTGTCTGGCCCGAACTCTTGTACGCTCTGCTGCCATTTCCGGTCCATTTTCAGCCCTATACCGGTGCGCATGTGCTGTCGCAACTGCAGCTGCTGTTGTTCTCGGGCCTGGCTTTCTTCGTGATGCTGCCGTTCCTCAAGCGCACGGCCACGATCACATTGGACACCGACTGGGTGTGGCGCGTGGCGTTGCCGTCGGTCACGCGTCTGGGGCAACGCGTGCTGGGTGCCACTCAGGCGGCGCTGGTGCAGGGCGCCTCGCGCATGGCGGCGCTGGCGCAGACCGTGTGGCAGCGGCAACTCGGCCAGGGCGCTGTCATGGCGCAGACCTGGTCAACCCGCGCGATGGCGCTGTGGGTGCTGGTGCTGCTGCTGTTCTTCCTGTTGCTCTACTACCTGTGATCGCTGGCGCGCACGGCTCCAAGCCGATGCACGTCATGTTCCAGTGGATCAGCGAGATGCCAAAGGCTGCGGTTGCCGGTTGGGCCACAGACAAGTGGCAGGCGACAGGCGTATAAGGAGGCAATGCTGTTATTGCCGGCCCTGGGCTTGCCACGTCAGTGCCTAGTAAGAGCCATGCGCCAAAGTCGGGCAAGTCGATAATCAAGAAAACGTCCACCACAGGAGATCACGCGATGAGTGCCATAGAGTCCGTTCTGGTTGAAAACCGGGTGTTTGAACCGTCCGCCGCGACCGTCAAGGCGGCCCGAATTTCCGGCATGCCAGCCTACCAGGCCCTGTGCGCGGAAGCGGAGCGAGATTACGAAGGTTTCTGGGCCCGCCTGGCACGCGAGAATCTGGTCTGGACCCAACCGTTCACGCAGACGCTGGACGAGTCGAATGCGCCGTTTTACCGGTGGTACGCCGACGGCGAGCTCAATGCCAGTGCCAACTGCCTGGACAAGCACATGGGAACGCCGGTCGAGAACAAGGTGGCGGTGATCACCGAGTCTGACGACGGTCAGGTGACGAAGACCACCTACAAGGAATTGCTGGCCCGAGTCAGCCAGTTTGCCAACGCGCTCAAGGCCAGGGGCATCACCAAGGGCGATCGTGTGCTGATCTACATGCCGATGACGATCGAGGGCGTCATCGCGATGCAGGCCTGTGCGCGTATCGGTGCCACCCATAGCGTGGTGTTTGGCGGTTTCTCAGCCAAGGCCTTGCAGGAGCGCATCATCGACGCCGGTGCCGTGGCCGTGATCACCGCCAATTACCAGATGCGCGCCGGCAAGGAACTACCGCTCAAGGCACTCGTCGACGAGGGCCTGGCAATGGGTGGCTGCGAGTCGATCAAGACCATCTTCGTCTACCAACGCAGCAAAAATGCCTGCAACATGGTGGCGGGGCGCGACGTCACGTTTGCCGAGGCACTGAAGGGGCAGTCGGAACAGTGTGCGCCGGTGGCTGTGTCGGCCGAGCATCCGCTGTTCATTCTCTTTACGTCCGGCTCGACCGGCAAACCCAAGGGCGTGCAGCATTCGACGGCTGGCTATCTGCTGTGGGCCAAGCTGACCATGGACTGGACGTTCGACCTCAAGCCCGAGGACGTGTTCTGGTGCACCGCCGACATCGGCTGGGTCAC
>JBDTMH010000193.1:0-8799 GCA_039934375.1 Burkholderiaceae bacterium
ATGCGCCCCAGGTCGATGGCGTGTTGGCATTGCGCCAACCCGGCTCCACGCTCAAACCGTTCCTGTATGCGCAGGCGCTGGCCGAACGGCGCATCACCGCGGCATCGCTGCTCGAGGACGCCCCGACCCATATCCAGACGGCGGGCGGCTTGTACATGCCGCAGAACTACGACCGCCAGTTCAAGGGCTGGGTGTCGGCGCGCACCGCGCTGGCGGCATCGCTCAATGTGCCGGCGGTGCGTACGCTGGCCATGGTGTCGCCGCAGGCGTTTCACGATCAGCTGCTGCGTCTGGGGCTGCCCTTGAAGGAAAGCGGCGAGTATTACGGCTATAGCCTGGCGCTGGGCAGTGCCGAGGTGTCGCTGCTCAGCCTGACCAACGCCTACCGGGCTCTGGGCAATGGCGGACGCTGGGGTCCGATGACGCTGACGCCGTTGTCGCCACAGACCGTGCCCGAGCCACCGCGCCAGGCGCTGGATGCGCGTGCGGCTTTCATCGTCGGCGACATCCTCGGCGATGGCAATGCGCGCGCGCGGACCTTCGGCACTGACAGCGTGCTGGCCACGCGTTTCTGGAGCGCGGTCAAGACCGGCACCAGCAAGGACATGCGCGACAACTGGGCGGTCGGCTGGTCGCAGCACTACACCGTGGGCGTGTGGATGGGCAACGCCAGCGGTGCGCCGATGTGGGACGTGAGTGGCATTTCCGGTGCGGCGCCGGTCTGGGCCGCGGTGATGAATTACCTGCACCGTGGCCGCGCCAGCCAGGCGCCGACGCCGCCGGCCGGCGTGCTGCGGTTGCTGGTGTCTTTCGACGACGCTGCCGGCAACGCGCCAGCGGTCGAGGCCCGGCGCCGCGAGTGGTTCATCCAGGGCACGCAGCAGGAGGTGTTTGCCGTCCATGCGCCGGCCGGTGCGGATGGCCGCGCAGAACCCGGCAAGGCCGCCCGCATCACGGCGCCGACCGACGGCACCATCATCGCGCTGGACCCGGACATCCCACCGCAGCACCAGCGGCTGCGCCTGCAGGCCGAAGGCGTCGGTTTGCACTGGATGGTCGACGGCCAGCGCGTGGCCAGTGGCCCGTCGGCATCGTGGCTGCCCTGGCCGGGGCGGCACCGGCTGCAGTGGGTCGATGTGCAGGGGCGGGTGCGCGACGAGGTACGGATCGAGGTACGCGGCGCCGGCGTGAAACTCTCGCGCGTCGCGGGAGATGGCATGCACTGATGGGGGTTTGCCGAAAGGTGCTTGTGCGAGCCACAGGGTCGCCATATACTGTATGTGTGTACAGTATATCGAAGCCTTTCATTTGCCATGTCCCCGCCCGTTCCGATCGACGTCCATGCCGGCATCTGGCGTGCCGATGCCCTTGCGCAGCCGGCCGGCTCCGTGCTGGCCACCGGCCATGCCGCGCTCGATGCGCAGTTGCCCGGCGGTGGCTGGCCGGTGGGGGCGCTGGTCGAGATCCTGCAGGCCCATAGCGGCCAGAATGAGTGGCGGCTGCTGTTGCCGGCGCTGGCCCGTTCCGGCACCGGGCCGGTGGTACTGGTAGGCGCGCCCCACATGCCGTTCGGCCCGGGGCTGTCGGCCCAGGGGCTGGCGCCGGAGCGTCTGTTGTGGGTGCGTGCGGCCGAGCCGGCAGCCAGGATGTGGGTGGGCGAGCAGGCCTTGCGCTGCAAGCAGGTTTGTGCCGTGCTGGCCTGGCTGCCGCAGGCCCGTGCCGATCAGCTGCGCCGGTTGCAGATGGCCGCCGGCGAACATGGCAAGCTGCTGTTCGTGATGCGCCCGGCCCGGGTGCAGGCGGAGTCCTCGCCGGCGGTGTTGCGCCTGCTGGTGCGCCTGCAGCCGCAGACCGATGGCATCGAGGTAGAGATTCTCAAGCGACGCGGACCGCCGGCGGCGCAGCCGGTGCAGATGCCGGCCCGTGCGGCACGACTGGCGGCATTGCTGGCGCGGGGCCACTTGTCGGGGCGCGGCCAGGCCGGTCCGGCCTGGCCGGTAGAAGATGGGCGCTTGGGCGGGCAGCCCGATGGCGCGGCCTTGTCCATCGTGGCGGCCAGGATGGGTGGTGATGTACTGGCTCGCACTGCAGCCGCTGCCTGAGTTGGCCGCCGATGCTGCCGCTGCCTCGTCAGGCCTGCCGGATACGGCAAGCCCGGATGCGCCGGTCGACGGCCCAGATGCTGTCCCGGAGCTGGCCGACGCTGCATCCGCACTGGGCTGGTGGGTCTTGCGTTTTACGCCCCGCGTCCTCCTGCAGGCGCCAGTGGTGTTGCTCGAGGTGTCGACCAGCGAGCGCCTGTTCGGCGGGCGCCAGCAGCTGATCGCGCGCCTGCTCGCCGCCGACCGGCCGGTGGCGCGGGTGCGCTGGGCCGAGGCCGACACCGCCTTGCTGGCGCTGGCGCGGCTGCAGGTGGGCGCCTCGGCGAGCCCGCAGGCCGACCATCTGCCGCTGCACACGTTGGCCGATGCGCGGCCCCACTTGGCGACGCTGGAGCGGCTCGGCTGTCGGCTCTGGGGCGATCTGCGCGCCTTGCCGCGCGGCGGCGTGGTGCGGCGTTTTGGCGCACCGCTGCTCGATGCGCTCGACCGGGCTTATGGCTTCAAGCCCGAGGTCTATCCCTGGCTGGTGTTGCCCGAGGTGTTCGACATGCCGCTCGAACTGCAGGCGCAGGTGGAGGCCGCGCCTGCATTGCTGTTTGCCGCGCGGCGCCTGCTGGCCCAGCTGCGGGTCTGGCTGCAGGCGCGCCAACGCGGGGTCCTGGCGTTCGAGCTGTGCTGGCAAATGGACGCGCGGCGCGACACCGCCACGGAAGGTTCGGTGCTGATCCGCACCGCCACGCCGACGCTCGACATGGTCCATCTGCAGCGCCTGCTGGCCGAGAACCTGGCGCGCATCAGCCTGCCGGCGCCGGTGCTGTATCTGCATCTGCGCACGCTGGAAACCGTGGCCTGGTCGGGCGCCACCGCCAGCCTGCTGCCCGACGAGCAACGCCGCGGCGACGACTGGGTCCAGTTGCTTGAGCGCCTGGCGGCGCGGCTGGGACCGGAGCAGGTGCTGCAGGTAATGCCGCATGCCGATCACCGGCCGGAGTGCATGCAGGCCTGGGTGCCGGCAGCAGGGGGCATGCCGGGTGCGGATGCACCACATTCAGCCAGGGCGTCTGCGGGCGGTGCTGGCAAGAAAAGGCAAGGATCGTCTGGCGCTGGCAGTGGCAAGGGTGACGGCAGCCGCAATGACAACAGCGGCGGAAAACGCGCCACGACCCGAAAAGCGCCGATGCTGCGTGATGCCCTGTATCCCACCTGGCTGCTGGCCACGCCGCTCAGGCTGGCGGTGCGTAATGACCGTCCGCTGTACCAGGGGCCGCTGACCCTGCTCGCCGGTCCGCAGCGGCTGGAGGCGGCGTGGTGGGATGTGGCCCGTGTGCCTGCTGTAGCCGCCATCGCCGCAGGAGCGGTGGTGGCGCAGGAGTCGCGTCCATCCGGTGTGCTGCCGCCGGCCGTGCCGACGACCGCTGCGGATCCACCCCTGCTGCCAGATGCGTCGCAGACCAGCCGACTGGCGCTGCGCGACTATTTCCTCGCGCGCAGCACGCAGGCCGGCCTGCTGTGGATCTACCGCGAACGGCTCACGGCGGCACGCGTGGGTGGAGATCCATCTGCCGGGCACTGGTACCTGCATGGGGTGTTCGGGTGAGGCGAAGCTTGGCGCAGCTGCATGTCAGTTTTCCATTGCGCTGCGCGCGACCCGCAGCCCATGCAAGGTCGAGCGGCCGCCGCGCACGGCCGCTCCGAAGCGGCCGGCCCGCCCCCAGTGGGGGGTTCGGCCGGCTTACACGCAGTCAAGCCGGACAGACGGGGGCGTCTTTCATTTCAGGTCAGCACCCGAATGAAGCTGCAAGCAAACAAAGGAGCGCATATGGATATCGACCAGTTGCCGGGTATTGAAACGCGAATACAGGTGATGCGGGGCATCAAGGTGATGGTCGACGCCGATCTGGCAAAACTGTATGGCGTCACGACCAAGCGGCTCAACGAGCAGGTCAAACGCAATCGCGCCAGATTTCCGGGCGACTTCATGTTCCAACTCAGTGAAGCCGAAAAAGCCGAGGTGGTCGCAAATTGCGACCACCTGCGCAAACTGAAGTTCTCGAAGTCCCTGCCACATGCCTTTACCGAACATGGCGCCATCCAGGCTGCCAACGTGCTGGCGTCCCCCCAGGCCATCGAGATGGGCATCCATGTCGTGCGCGCCTTCGTGCGCCTGCGCGCCATGGCCGCTACCCATGGCGAGCTGTCGCGGCGCCTGGACGAACTCGAACGCACGACGGCCGCGCTGGCCACGCGGCACAATGCCCTGGGCCACGCCACGCAGGCGCAGTTGCAGCAGGTGTTCGATGCCTTGCGGCAACTGACGACGCTGCCCGATCCGCCCGCACGGCCGATCGGTTTTGTCTAGGGCCCGTACACACTACGAAGGCGAGTGCGAACGAGTCGAAAACGGCGCCGATCAAGGTGCCCGACGATGCCCGGACAGGCCGGGTGTCACTGCGTCCAGGGCGGCGCAAAAGTCGCGTCGCCGGGAATCATCCGGACCTGAACGCCTTGCGGCGCCAACGCAATGGCGTCGAATGGTTCGGTGCCGTTGTTGGCCAGTGAAAAGGCCTGGTCGGCAGGCACGATCAACGTATCTCCCGGGCCGAGCTGCCATTGTTCTGTACCCACGGTGGCCAGTGCATGACCCGACAGGGCGACGAAGATCTCTTCCCGATCCAGCACATGGGCCGTGCCTGGGGTTCCCGGGGCGATCAATACACGCCAGGCGCAGCTCTCGCTGGAGCCTCGGCTGGGTGCGGCCAGGCCGGTGAAAGTGACGCCGGGCAACTGGAATTGCGGGGCCTGATGGGCGCGAACGACGGGCATAGCGGTTTCCTTGATCGTGGTTTAGTATGTGTTCATCCGGAGTTACTGAACTCAGGTTGAACAAATATTAAACCAAGGTTGAATAAATGACAAGCCCTATCGATTTCGGCGTGCTTTTGGGTCTGGCGTATCAGGTCTTTGTCGATGAATTGCATGCCGACCTGCACGGCCGCGGATTCGACGATATCGGGACGGCGTATGGCTATGTTTTCCGCGCACTCGATGCGCAGGATTTGCATCTGCGCCAACTGGCCGAGCGTCTGAGCATGAGCGACCAGGGTGCCGCCAAGATCGTCAACGACATGGAGCAAAACGGTTATGTCGAACGCCATCTCGACCCGGTCGATGGCCGAATCAAGAAGCTGCGCCTGTCCAGCCGGGGTGCCAAGGCATTGGCGACCGCGCGCCGCTTCCATGCGGCGTATGAGCGCCGGTTAGGCAAGGGTCTTCTCGTCGATGGCGATCTGGCCGCCGCGCGTCGGGTGCTGGAAGCGGTGGTGGCCGCCCAGGGTACCGACGCTGCCCATGCTCGGTTGCGAGCGATGTAGTTCCTCCAACGTTGCGGCCTCTGGCCTGCGTTGACCCCATCAGGCCTGCCTGAAACCCGGCTTTCAGGCACACGGAGCCCGGCCGAACAGCTGCCTCACTCATGGTCGTTGGGAGATGTCAATCCTGCATTTCGCGCAAGACCTCAGGATGTTTGACCGCAACGCGCAGCAAGGTCTTCGCCGCGCCCGTGGGTTCTCGGCGCCCTTGTTCCAAGCCTTGCAAGGTGCGGATCGAGACACCAAGCAAAGCCGCAAATTGCGACTGAGACAAACCCGTGCGCTCACGGGCCTCAATGGCGGGGGGCACTCGACTTGGGTTGTGCCGGCCTTCATCTGGCATACGGATTCCAGCAAATCGGCAGAGAGGTCACGCTGTGCGCATGAAATAGATGACGCGGACGCCACCGGACTTGCCAGAACCGGCCCGACCCCAGCGAGGTTTTCGGATCCCGCCGGATTCTGGCACCACATCGCCGGCGTCGGGAACTCCGCGATATGGGTCGCGGACGCATCACGCTCCTCTTCGGTCCAGTACATCGGCCATTGCCGCCGAAACAAGATTGTCTCGATGACTGTGAACATGGGGGCTATACGCCTTGGGCGTATGATTTTCCAGATCCAGGGAAAACCGGAGGACCGGTGGCAGTTTGCAAGACAGCATGGATTTCAAGAGGTCAGGGGAGCCAGGGACAAGTCTTTCATTTCGCCTTGTCCTGAGGCGTGATGAACCCGATTGGTCGTTTGGGCGGATCCGGAGGTGTCATGAGTGCGCGTAAGGCATCGAAGACCTGCTTGAGCTGAGCGCGGGTATCGCGGCTGAAGGTGTCATGGTTCATGTTCAATGCTTCTGTCTTCTCTTCTAGCTCAGCCAGCCGCTTGGCCAGGTCGGCGTGCGTGGCGGCCAGTGCGCGCACGCGTACGAAGCTGCGCATGATCTCGATGTTCACGGCGATGGCGCGCGAGCTACCCAGTACCGAGGACAACATGGCCACGCCTTGTTCGGTAAAGACACAGGGGGCAGTGCGTCGACCGCCGCGGCCGTTGTTTGAGGTCACAGTTTGTGACCTCAAAGTGGCCCACTCCTGGGCCGTGAGCCGGAACATGAAATCCGCCGGAAAGCGTTCTGCATTGCGCTTGACGGCCTGTACCAGCACCTTGGTCTGCACTTCGTATAGCAGCGCCAGATCGGCATCGAGCATCACGCGCTGCTCGCGCAGCACCAGGATGTGATGTTCGATATGTGGCTGCAGCGACGAGCTGGAGCGGGCGGTGCCGTTCATGATGCTGATCGCGAGATCATGGTCTTGACGACGTCATGATCGTTGGCCGTTGCGCAACATCCGTCAGGGGTCCGACCTTCGTGAGCATGTCGTATCTCTTTGCGCTTTGTGCGGGTGATGGTTTGCAGTTGGCATTGATTTCAATTTCTGTTCATACTGTGTTTTTGAACAGTATCCGTGAGAAACTGTTGCCAGTCAACGCTTTTCGTCCATTACGTGGATGACGCCTCCCATGTGGCCCCACCTGCCGGCTTACGCCGAACTCCATTGCCTGTCCAGTTTCAGTTTCCAGCGCGGAGCCTCGCAGCCGGAAGAACTGGTCGCGCGTGCCGCCGCGCTCGGCTACACCGCGCTGGCGATCACCGACGAATGTTCGGTCGCCGGTCTGGTGCGGGCCCATGTCGAGGCAAAGAAGCTCGGGCTCAAGCTGCTGCCGGGCGCCGAGTTCCGGGTCCAGGGCGCTTGGCCACGGTCTGATTCCGAGCATGTGCCCCAGGTGCCGGTGGCCGAGGCGCTGGGGCGGCAAGGACGCGCGGGGCTACCCATCGGCATCGCGCCACCTGCTGTCGGGGCTGTCTCAACCGCGCATGTGGCGATGGCGCCTCATGGTGACATCACGCTGGTGGTGTTGCCGCACAACCTTGAAGGCTGGGGCAACCTGTGCGAGTTCATCACCGCGGCGCGGGCCAAGGCGGTCAAGGGCGAGTATCAGGTGAGCTGGGCCGGCAGCGACCTGGCGTCGTTGCAACAATGCGAGGTTTTGCTGGTGCCGCCGCGGGGCATGGTGTTCGAGGCCTTGTGGGGCGCGTGCCACCATGCCAGCGGGCTGTTCGAAGGCCGGCTTTGGCTGGCGCTGGAATTGCTGCACGGGCTCGATGACGACCTGTGGCAACACACGCTGGAGCAGGTCTCGCAACACAGCGGCGTGCCCTTGGTGGCTGCCGGCAACGTGCACATGCATGTGCGTTCGCGCAAGCCGCTGCAGGACGTGATAACCGCAGTGCGGCTGGGCCAGTCCGTGGCCGATTGCGGCTTCGACCTGCAGCCCAATGCCGAGGCGCATCTGCGTGCACGTCTGCGGCTGGCCGGCATCTACACGTCGCCGTTGCTGCAGGCAAGCTGTATGGTGGCGGCGCGTTGCACATTCAGCCTGGACGAACTGCGTTACCAATATCCGCTCGAGACGGTGCTGCCGGGCTTGACTGCGGCGCAGACGCTGCGCCAGTTCACGTACGAGGGCATGAGCCAGCGGTATCCACAAGGTATTCCGGCAGCGGTGCAGGCGCAGGTCGAACACGAACTCGAGCTGATTGCCGAGCTGAAATACGAGATGTATTTCCTCACGGTGTACGACATCGTGCGCTTCGCGCGCGAACGCCACATTCTGTGCCAGGGACGCGGCTCGGCAGCGAATTCGGCGGTCTGTTATTGCCTGGGCGTGACCGAGGTCGACCCCGCGCGCATGAACGTGTTGTTCGAGCGCTTCATCAGCCGGGAACGCAACGAGCCGCCCGACATCGATGTGGACTTCGAACACCAGCGGCGCGAGGAGGTGATCCAGTACATCTACGCCAAATACGGTCGCGAGCGCGCCGCGATCACCGGTGTGGTCGTGAGCTACCGGCCCAAGAGCGCGATCCGCGACGTCGGCAAGGCGCTGGGCATTCCCGATTCGCTGGTCGATGCATTTGCCAAACAGCATCGTTGGTTCGATGGTGTGATGCGTCTCGAACAATCGCTGCTCGAGACGCTGGACAACGCTGGCCTGTCGGCCGACGACCCCCGCATCGTCCAGTGGCTGGACCTGACGCAGCAGCTGCTCGGCTTCCCGCGTCACCTGAGCCAGCATGTCGGCGGCTTCGTACTCACGCAGGGCAAACTTACGCGTCTGGTGCCGGTCGAGAACGCGTCGATGCCGGATCGTTCGGTGATCCAGTGGGAGAAGGACGATCTCGATGCGATGGGCCTGCTCAAGGTCGACGTGCTGGCCCTGGGCATGCTCAGCGCGATCCGGCGTTGTCTGGATCTGATCAGTGCGCAGCGCGG
>JBDTMH010000194.1:0-8763 GCA_039934375.1 Burkholderiaceae bacterium
TAGAAGTCGACGGCCGTGTCCGCGCGCGTGCCGCGCTCGAGGGCATGCGCGCACGTTATCGCGCTGAAGGGATCCCGGACCATGCGCTGGTTGCGAGCTGGCGCGGTCTCGACCCGGTGGCGGTGCTCGAACTCCCCGACAAGCCCTCGGTTGCCGTTCTTGGTTTCAGCGATCTCGGTGGCCACGAAGATGGCCCGGTACTCGCTGAAGGTTTGGCTGCCGACCTGACCCTCGCGCTTGGACACATGCGTGGCTTGTTTGTGACCGCGCGCGCGTCGTCGGCACGCTTTTCGGCGCGATCTGCTGATCTGCTGCCGCTGGCGGGGCGGATGCTCGGGGTGCGCTATCTGGTTCACGGTACCACCCAGCGCCTTGAACGGCGGGTGCGCATCAACGTCACGCTGGCCGATGCGCTGCGAAACGATGTCCTCTGGTGCGAACATTTCGATCGGTCCATCGACGACCTGTTTGCTGTGCAGGACGACGTGTCGGCCGCCATTGCCTCGGCCATCGAGCCTGAAATCGCCCGTGCAGAGGGCGCACGTGCGTGGCTGAAGTCATCCGAAGATCTCAGTGCATGGGAGTGTTATCACCGCGCAATGTGGCACTGCTTTCGCTTCACCGCTCTGCATACCGAACGAGCCCACGCCTACTTGCTGCGTGCATTGGCGCTGGATCCGGGATTTGCGCGTGCCCATGCCGGGCTCTCGTTCACCTACTATTCGCGCGCGTTCCTGGACGCGGTGCCGACACCCGATGCAGAAATCGGGATGGCGCTGCGGCATGCCCAGCAGAGCATCGACCTTGACCCGCGCGACGCAATGGGGCACTGGACGCTGGGACGGGCCCGGTTCCTCGCCGGGGAGCACGATCAGGCGATCCGATCGGTCAGCAATTCACTCGCTGTCAACCCGAACTTTGCCCAGGGCCATTACGCGCTCGGGTTCATCCGCGCGCATGCGGGCATGCCGATGCAGGCGCTGCCCGCACTCGCTACTGCTGAACGACTGAGCCCGTACGATCCGCTGCTCTTTGCGATAGAGGGCTCGCGTGCGATATCGCTGGCGATCGAGGGCCAGTATGACGAGGCAGCGGCCTGGAGCATTCGGGCCACCAGCGAGCCGAATGCGCACTTCCACATCCAGGCGGTCGCTGCCGCCTGCCTGGCTCTTGCAAACCGCAATGACGAAGCGCGTGGTTACGCGAAGCGCGCATGCAGTGCCCATCCGGGTTATTCGATCCGTGTCTTCGGGCGCAGCTTTCCGCAAAAGTTCGCGGCGCACAGGGACCTGCTGGCACACGCGTTGCGAAGCGCGGGCGTGCCCGACGGCGAGCCGTGAATCGACGCCGGTCGACCAGATGGAGTTCATCGAAATCAACGATGAAGACGTGCTCCGAATTTTCAACCCCAGTTCACCGAGACTCACATGAGAAAGCTCAGAATCACGGAACACATCTCGCTGGATGGCGTGATCCAGCACTCCGCCGACGACGGACGGCCTCAAAGCGGTAACAAAATATATTGCTACCCACCGGCCGGAAAGCCTTGAATGGGGCCCGTTCGAGGCCCTTGGACCGGACTTTGTCAAGGAGCTTCGCCGCATCAAATCGAAGGACGGCCCGGACCTCATCCTCTCGGGTAGCTCCACTCTGACATCAGCGTTGCTCGAACTTGGGCTCGCGGACGAAGTCCTGCTGATCGTCTATCCGGTCCTGTTGGGCATGGGAAAGCGCTTCTTTGCGCAGGTCACTCCGGCACGTTCATTCGAGCTTGTCAGCATGAATGCAATGCCAACCGGCATCATCCTCAGTAGTTACAAGATGGCTGGACCTTTGAAGACCGGATAGTCAGGTCCTTGACGCAGGCCTGCCAGCGGGCGGTGCCGGGCAGCAACGGTCCAAGGCGCCGTTCAAGCCAGTCGCGAAAAGCCGTCGGATGACCAACGTTCGCTGCCCACGCCGTGATGCACGACGAACAATCCCTCGGGGTCGTAGCGATCCTTTGCATTCAGAAGTCGCAGGTAGTTCGCGCCCCAGAAGGCCTGTTGCCATTTCGGCTCGAAATAGTCGCTCTCCGAGACGTAGGCGCCAACCACCGGCACGTGCTGGCGCAGCGCATCCATCGTCTTGCGCAAGCCCTTGGCATGGCGGCGTGCCGCATCGATGTCGGGCTCGTGGCCGCGCACACCGGGATAGGCCGGTGGCCCCTTGGCGCCGCAGATGACGAGCGCAAACGCGTCCAGCATTGCCGGGTTCATCGCCGTGTCTCGCGCATCGTCCAACGCCCCGGATGGTGCTCCGGCAAGGCCTTTATTGAGGTGCAACGCTAAGCCGCCATGACGCGAAGCGTCAAACAGGGCGGCGGCCAAGCTCTCTCGTCTGTCGGCGCGCAGCAGCGTCGCCGAGAGCCAACCCGACTGGAAGCCGTGGATCACCTGTCCGGCTTGGGCTTGATCCCCAGGCCAAAAAACATTCTCCGCTGGTGCATCGGGACGGTCGTCGCGTGCGATGAAACCGAGTAGGCGCTTGACCAACGTGGGCGCCCAAAAATCGCGTGCCGAAGTCGAGACAATTTTCAGCGGAGAGAAGTCGATGGAGAAGTCCCGCGGCGCTTCGCCCAGCACATCAAGAAACGGCTGCCATACTGCCTGAGCCTGGCTGCGATCCAGTCCTTGGAAAACCATTGACACCTTCAGCGCGTTGTCGCTGCCTAGGCGCAACTGCTCGCCCCAGTGGGGATTGATGAGGTTGCGCGCACAAAAATCGACAATCAGACCCACGAGCCGTCGGTAGGCCGCATCAGTTGCCGAGCGCACTGTGAAATTCACGGCTCCGAAAGACTCGGGCAGCGGGTGCACGCGCAAGGTCAGTCGTGTGACGACGCCAAAGCTGGCACCACCACCGCCTTTCAAGGCCCAAAAAAGCTCAGGATCGGTGCACGCGTTGACGATTCGAATCTGACCGTCGGCGGTGACGACTTCGGCCTCGAGCAGGTTTCCGGCCGCGGTGCCAAAGGCTTTCGAAAAACTGCCAAAGCCACCGCTCTGCACAAGGCCTGCTACGCCCACGGTCATGCATCCGCCGCCTTGCACATAGCCACCGCCGCGCGTAGTCACCACATCGTAGACTTGCGACCAGATGGCGCCTGCGCCGACCGCTACTGCACGCACCGGCGTCGCCTTCCCGCTACAGCCGCGGGGAACGAATGATTCATGCAACGCCACGTGGTTCAAATGGCGCGTCCAGACCAACAGTGAGTCTGGCGCGTTGGAGGTTCCCTGATAGCTGTGGCCACCGCCTTTGACAACCAGGCGCAGCTGGTGGGTTCGCGCGAAGTTGACCGCAGCCGCAACATCGTTTGCGCTGCGTGCGGCGACCGCCCAAACACTGGGTGACGATGTCCACGCGTCCACCCAGCCGTAGGTCTGCGTGAGCGCGACATCGTCACCGAGAAAATACGGGTTTTGAGGAAACTTGAACAGTTGCCTGCAAGCATCACTGTCAGGGTGAGAACGGCAATTCGCCCATGGCGAATCAACCGCGAGAAGCGCGTTGCCGACTTGTTTCCGCAGCCCGGCCCATTGGGCTTCGGCCGGCCAATCTGCGTCAGATGGTCGCACCCGCGTTAAAACCGATGCAATCCCAAGCCCCGCAGAAGCCGCCCGCACCGCGGCATAAGCGGACGGGAAGGCGTGTCCGGCGAAGGGCAGCGCCGCCAGCCACTTGAGCCATTGTCTGCGGTGCTGCATCACAATCGATCTTTCCTATGCAAGCGGAAAGCTCGGCCCCGGTGTGCTGTCGCCTTCAAGATGGTCAGCCAGGGCCTCAAGAGCACCTCGTATGGCGTGACGCACGTCGGGTACTTGGATCATGGCTGCTTCGGTAATGCAGGCTCCCAAAAGCGGAATGGTCGTCGATGCCTCCTTGACGATGTCGAGGGACATGGTCTGCAGTGTCTCACGCAACGCATCATAGGCGTGATGGGCTCGCGCCGACGTATTGATCAGTGCAACAGGCTTGCACACCGTCCCTTCAAAACTCACCAGCCAGTCCAGTGCGTTTTTCAGCGCACCTGCGACGCCATGGGCGTACTCGGGGCTAGCAATGATCAGAGCATCAGCGTCACCGACGGCCGTACGAAAAGCCAGCACGGTGGGTGGTGGGCACGTCTCCAGGTCCGGATTGAAGGGCGGGAGGCCTCCGAGGTCCGCGAACACGGTAATTTCCAGCGACTGAGGCGCAAGACGGACGGCAGCCCGACAGAAGGCCGAATTAATCGAGGCTGCGCGGAGACTGCCGGAGATGGCAAGAAGTTTCATGGGCACAGTCGGGACAACTCAAAAAAACGACGGTCCGGCACGACGAGTTTTGTCCATTGGAGGCATATCCTATCCGCTCAGAGGGCAGCGACCGCTCCGGAATTTGGCACCGACACGCCGGGACGCTCATCATCCCACGCCATTGCGCTCATTTTCCATCCTGTGGGAGTAAGGACGAACTGCGTGGAGATCATGCCCTTTGCTTCGAACGCTATGTTCTTCATTGTTCCGGACTTGGCGTAGACACTGAATCTGTGCGCCACATTACCAAAAATCGTCGTGGATTCTGAGATTTCGCGTTCATCGAAGCGCGTCAAATCGCCTGCACGAACCATCGCTTGGCGAGGCTCGATGAACTGTTGAAACGTGGTGAATTTACTGAGGTGAGGTTGCCATAGGATTGGTCGCAACTTCCAAAATCTGCGTCGCTGTGTGGTAGCCCCTTAAGAAATTTGATGGGAAACCCCGAGGAGCGCTCACCAAATATGACGGAGACGATTGCGCGTATCTTCGTCCGAGCCACGCTGATGTTCGCGCCGCTCGCGTCGATCGAGGGCTGAGCGCGCTCAGATCGCTCCGCTCGCCACTGCTTCCCGTCCGGCAGCGAGCACCTCGTCCACGAGCGCGTCGAGGCGTGCCTCGTTGGTGAGAGCGGGCGCGGGCTGGGTCCTGGCCCTCGAAGCGCAGGAACCGCTCGAGCGCGGGCCGGATGTGGGTGATGGCCCCAGGCAGATCGTGGGAGGAAGCGCGGTCGGAATCGGACATGCTTTCAGTCACATGGACAGTTGAGGTTGATGAGATGAGAGCACGCAGTATTTCCGCGCTCTTCACCTGGGATTCCCTATCATTCGTCAAGCGCCTCTTGAAGCCCTGTAGAAGGTCGAACTCGGGCGCACAGAAGATATTGGGTGTGAATCGCTACGGGCATTGAGAAGGCACGTGTTCTTTCGAGGACAGAACAATGAACACAGCGGTGCCCCGCTAGCCCATCTTTCTGGGGTTGGGCAAAGACTTGCCCTTGGGCCATGGAAGCAGCATCGCGACGCTCTCGCGATACCGCAGATAGCGCTCGCCGAATTGGCGAACAAGATCGCGTTCTTCGAAATAGATGCCGATGAAGATATAGGTCGTCATGCCGCCGGCGAACAGCAGGTGACCCAGCGTCATCCGCGGCGTCGACCAGGCGCCAATCACAAAGCCTAGATAGAGCGGATGTCGCACATGCCGGTAGAGCAGCGGCGTCCGGAATTCCTGGGTCTTCGGAGAGCTGCCCGCAAGCCGGTGATAGACCTGGCTCAACCCGAAAAGATCGAAGTGATTGATCATGAAGCTGCTGGCCAACAATACGCCCCAGCCGGTCCAGAACATGACCTGGATCGCGAGTATGGCGACCGGATCTTCCACACGCCACAGGAGCGGCTGCGGTAGCGGTCGCCATTGCCAGATGATCAGCCCCAGCGCCGCGCTGGCTGCCAACACGTAGGAGCTGCGTTCGATGGTTTGCGGCACGACCCGCGTCCACCAGCGCTTGAATGCGGGCCGCGCCATGATGCTGTGCTGCAGGGCAAAGGCACTGAGCACCAGAAGATTCACCGCGACTGCTTCACTCAAGCTGCCGGACATGCCGCTGTCGATTGTTCTCGGCACCGGAAGATCGCCGACAAACGCGATCAGGTAGAGGAAGCTCATCAGGAAGGCAAGGTAGCTGCCGATGCCATAGAGGAACATCAGGAAGGAGGACATAGAGTTTCCTATGAGAGAAGATAAAGAACGTAAGAGTGAACGGTGCAGGCGCAGCGGCGATGGTCCCCGCGCCGAACCTTAGATTGGCCCGGTAGACCCCGCGGGTCTTCGGATCAAATATTGCGTTTCGGCGCTGCGAATGTCTGGAACACAATCTTTCCGTCCCGTACCAACAGCGTGTCGGTGGCGAACGAAAACCAAGGCAAGGCTTCCCAGACGATGAAGGCCACCTCGCCGCTGACTTCCATTCGCGTGAGCTTGATTGCGTCAAGGAACCCTTTGGTACTTCCTTCAAGCAACTCGGTGAAAAACGAGCGAATCGCCACCAGACCACGATGCGTTTCGTCGGACGTGATCAAAACCGACTCTTCGAGGTAGTCCGTCATGATGGCGTCCACGCTTTGGCCGGCGGATTGCAGATGGTGTTGCAGAACTTGCTGGGTTGTATGTGGCATGGTTTGCACCTTCAGGTTTCTATCGGACGACACTTTGAATTGAAGATCGCTTTGCCGTGGGAGAGTGCCCATCGCGCTGCGGCAAAGACGCGATGGACCGGGTCCTGTTCACACGACGCTTGACGCCGAGGGGTCCTGGGCGGCCGTCGGCGCAATGTTCACGTTCATCCGGAACAGGTTTTGCGGGTCATAGCGCCGCTTTACCGCCTGCAGACGGGGAAGGTTTACCCCGTAGGTTGCGGCGACCCGATCCGGTTCGTCCTCGGTCAGGAAATTGACGTAGCCACCGCCAGTGGCGTGCGGTGCAGCATCGAGGAACACCTTGCGCGCCCAATCACGCACGCGTCCGTCGTCCTGCGGGTCGGACCAGCGGCCATGCACGTTCATGATGTAGCGCGCATCTCTTGCTGTGAAAGGGGTGGCCGTCGGTGCAACGCGCCCCATGGCGCCGCCGACCTGGGCTACGAAGATTTCGCACTCGTCACCGGGCGATCGCTCGGCGGAGTCGATCATCACGTCGATCGCCGCATCGCTCACGATGCTGAAGTTGTTCGACTTCCAGTAATTGCGGCCGCCCGGTGCCAGCAAGGGGTCGAACGCGGTCTGGAACCCCGCATACGGCGTCGGCCCCAGAGCGCTCGCGATCGGCGTTGCGAACTCCAGCACGGGGGCTGCGGCCAGCCGGCCGGCTTCCACGTCGCCGCAGTAGACCAGCGGGAAGATCACGACGTCGGTGCCATGGGCCGCGGTGGGAAGAAACGGCAGTGGCGGGGCCTTGCGCATCACGGTCCATACGCTCAGTTCATCGGGTGAGGCAGCCGTGAAGTCGCGCCACGCGCGCAAGACCTTCTGAGCCTGTGCAAACTGATAGACGACCAGGCCGGCGTACACCTCGGGGCCGACCGGATGCAACTGGAACTCGAACGAAGTCACGACGCCGAAGTTGCCGCCGCCACCGCGCAGCGCCCAGAACAAGTCAGGATCGGCCGTGGCCGAGACGGTGCGGACAGTGGCGTCAGCCAGGACCACCGTTGCGCCGAGCAGATTGTCGGCGCTCATGCCGTAGCGCCGCGTCAGCCAACCGAATCCGCCGCCGAGCGTAAGACCTGCGACACCAGTAGTTGAATTGATGCCCAGCGGCGTGGCCAGTCCATGGGCCTGCGACGCTCGATCCAGGTCGGACAACAGCGCACCCGCACCCACGCTCGCCGTTCGCTTGCCGGCATCGACGCTGACTGCGCGCATCCCCGACATGTCGATCATCATGCCACCCTCGGCAACTGCGTTGCCGGCGATGTGGTGACCTCCACCGCGGATGCTCAGCAGCATCCCATGCGCCACGGCAAAGCGCACGGCGGCCTGGACATCGCGGGTTGTCAGGCACTTCACGATCAGCGCTGGCCGGCGATCGACAGTAGCATTCCACACGCTGCGTGCTGCGTCGTAACCGCTGTCAGTGGGCGTGAGGGTGCCGCCGCTGATTTGCGCCGTGAGGGCCGCGACTTCTGGCGGATGCAAGTGCCGAACGATTCGGTCCAGCGCAAGATAGGAAATGGATTGCAAAGTAGACTCCCGATATGAATGAACGCATTGATGCAGTGTTCGTCGCGAAGGGTTCGCAGCGAAGAGACCGATTCTTCTGGCCCGCAGGCTCCAGTGCCCGACCCAGCGTCGTTCCCACTTGCTCGACAGTCCGCTGTTGGTCCGGTGGGATGAGCGCAATTGATTCGTCGTCCGGCGCGCTTGACCGAAACTCCGCGGTGACCGCCAGATGAGCCAGGACACGCTTTCCGATGTGCTGCGCGGCGTCCGTCTGCGTGGCGCAGTGTTCTTCAACGTCAGCGCCAGCAGCGACTGGGCCGCCGAAGCGCCGGCAGCAAAGGAACTCGCCCCCCTACTGATGCGCGGCGTGGATCATGTGATCGAGTACCACGCCGTGGGGCATGGCAGCTGCTGGGCCGGAATCGTTGGCGGGCAGGCTGTGCAACTGTCAGCCGGTGACGTCGTGATGTTTCCGCACGGTGACGCTCACGTGGTTTCCAGTGCACCTGGCATGCGCAGCAACCCTGACCACAGCTGGTTCGTCAACACACATGTCGAGCAACTGCCGCTCTACGTGACGAGTGGCCGCGGCAGTGTCTCGCTCTCCGCGCTGCCCGACCGCAACGCGGACACGGCCGTCGTGTGCGGCTTTCTGGGTTGCGACCTGCGGCCGTTCAACCCCTTGATCGACGCCTTGCCCCGAA
>JBDTMH010000195.1:0-8756 GCA_039934375.1 Burkholderiaceae bacterium
TGGGTCTGGACCTGCAGCGCTGCCTGATGCGGCTGCCCGAGGACCAGCGTGCCGTACTTCTGCTGGTGACGCTGGAGGACATGGCCTACGCGGATGTCGCCCGTGTCCTTGGCATTCCGATTGGCACGGTGATGTCGCGCCTCTCGCGTGCGCGCAGCCGCTTGCGTGAACTGATGGAAGGAGTTGTCGCGCCGGCGCGCGGCGCCACAGACGACCCCGGGGTGCCGCAGACGCCGGTGCCGGCGCTGCGTCTGATGAAACAGGCTGGAACCACGTCATGAAGCCCGATCCGAACGAATCTCCCGCCAACGTGACCGAGGACGAACTGCATGCGCTCGTCGACGCTCGGCTCGATCCGGCGCAGCGCTCCGCGCTGCAGGCGCGCCTGGCGCAAGACCCGCAGGCACTTGCGACTTCGCGGGCTTGGCAGCAACAGCGCGAAGCCCTGGCCGGCTTGCACCGAGAAATGCTGGGCGCCGAGGTGCCGACCGCGCTGGCGGCTGCCGCCCACCAGGCTTCCGTCCGCCAGCAGCAGTCCGGGCGCTGGTGGCGTTGGGGCGGTATGGCTGCAGGTGTCTTGTGTGCTTTCGGCCTGGGCTGGATGTCGCACGGCCGCTTCGCCCCGGCGGCCGGCGGCGCGCTGGCGCAACTTGCGGCACAGCGCAGCGGCGTGCGCGAGTTCGTGCACCAGGCATCCGTAGCGCACATGGTGTACGCCCCCGAAGTGCGCCATCCGGTCGAGGTGACGGCGGCGCAGCAGGAGCACCTGGTGCAGTGGTTGTCCAAGCGGCTGCAACGGCCCCTGAAGGTGCCGGATCTGAGCGCCGAGGGTTACGAGCTGGTAGGCGGTCGCCTGCTTCCCGGCAGCGACGGCGCGCGGGCCCAGTTCATGTTTCAGGACAAGGCGGGCGAACGCATCACCTTGTACCTGGGCGCGATGAAGGCGGCTGGGGCATCACCGGCACTGGTTTCGGCCCGGCCAACAGCGCCCGCGGCGCTCCCTCCGGTGGCAGACGTGCGTGAATCTGCCTTCAGCTTCTCGGAGGAGGGGCCGGTACCCGGTTTCTACTGGGTCGAGCAGGGCTTCGGATATGCGCTGACCGGGAAACTGTCGCGTGAGCAGCTGATGCGGCTGGCACAGGCGGTGTACCGGCAGCTTTGAGCCGAGTGGGCACGTTGCAGCGGACTCAGCGCTGCGCCGCCAGCCGCGTCGCGACCGCATCGCCGACGAACTGCATGTAGGCGCGCACCCGCGCACGGCGCATCGCGCGTGAGTTCGGCAATCGGCGTCATGGCCTGGGGCAGAGCGGCAACCCGCACACCACCGCATGGGCTGCTGGGTGAGTTTCCGTTGAGCTGTTGCGGCCTGTTGCTCAGGGAGCGCCGACGACCGCGATGCATTCGAGTTCGAAGCGCAGCGCAGGCGAAAGGCAACCGGTAATGGTGGTCCGTGCCGGGTAGGGGGCCGAGAAGTATTCGGTGTAGAGGCGGTTGAACAGCGGCAGGTCGTCGACATCGCGCACATAGTTGCGCGTCTGCACCACCTGGGCCAGGTCAGCGCCAGCCGACTGCAATACTTTGCGAAGATTCTCCACCGAGCGACGGAACTCACCTTCGAAGCTGTCGGAGACGATCTTGCCAGTGGCGTCCACCGACGCCTGACCCGACACGAAGATCAGTGGGCCGACCTTGACCGCCGGACTGAACGGCAGGTGCGAGACCGGTGTGTCGGGATTGCGCGGATACGAGACGGGGAGTTGCATGGTTGGTGCGCGATGAGGGGCGTTGCGGCCGTGTTCAGCAATCGGTGGCCAGATGCGCGACGCAGTCGCCACGTTCGACCCGGCCGAAATGGCGCTGGCAGACCACCATACCGGAGCGACGGAACTGGCAAGGCTCCGGTGCACGCGCCGGGTTGTCGACGAAATGGATCATGCCGGCCAGGTCGCCTTCACGCACCTCGGCGCCCAGGTCCACCAGAGGCTCGAGCAGGCCGGCTTCGCGCGCATAGACGTAGTGCTCACGGCTCGACACTTCCATCAGCCGGGTGCCGCGTTGTGGCTCGGCCGGCTCTTGCGGTTTGGCCATCACCCCGGAGAATTGCAGGAAATTGCGCACGCCTCTTTCGAGCATCGACAGGCTGGCGCGGTTGACGTCGCCGCCACCGCCGAATTCGCCACCCAGTGAGACCAGACCGCGCCGCGCCGCCGCGGCGCCGGCCAGCCGGCCTTCGGGGTTGTAGGCCCAGACCAGGCTGAGCGGAGCATCGAAGGCGCGCAGCGCCGCCATCGAGGCCTCGTCCAGCGCCGCTTCACCGCTCTTGCGCATGGAGCAGAAAGGCACGTATTTCAGCGACGAACCGCCCGAGTGCAGATCATGGTGGTAGTCGGCCAGCGGGTACAGCACGCTGTCGATGTAGTGGGCGATGGCCCAGGTCGGCGTGCCATGCGCGTCACCGGGAAAGGCCCGGTTCAGATTGCCTTGATCGATCGGGGACACCCTGGCGCCGGCCATCGCCGCAGGCAGGTTGGCCGCCGGCAGGACGATGACGCGACCCTGGATCTGCTCGGCTCTGAGCTCGCGGATGAGTTTGACCAGCGTGATCTGGCCTTCGTACTCGTCACCATGGTTGCCGGCCATCAGGAAAACCGTCGGCCCATCACCATTGCGGATCACCGCGATCGGTATCGCTATGGCGCCGTAGGCCGAGCGGGTGACCGAATGCGGCAGGTGCAGCCAGTCGACCTGCTTGCCCTGGGCGTCGTAGTCGATGTCGGTGAAGATCATGCTGGGTTGGTTCATGCGGGCTCCTGCGAAAAATGATGAGAATCGGGGCAAGGTCCTATGCCGGACGCCTGTTGCTGCGAGGGTCGATCGCCTTGCGGTTCAGGTCCACCAGCGACCGTCGAGCACCAGGCCGTGCGCCTTGAACCCGGTGTTGCTGTGGATCACTTCTCCCAGCACGTCGCGGTACTCGGTTGGGCTGTCGATCACCTCGAAGATGCTGGCCTCGCCCGGTGCTCCGGGCTTGAGCGTGCCGATATCCGGGCGACGGATCGCGCGCGCAGCGTTCACGGTGGCGCAGGCCACGACCTCGGGCAGGCTCATGCCCAGCACATGGAACTTGGCCAATGTCTGCAGCAGGTCGAAGGCCGGCCCGTTGATCGACAGCACGTGCACGTCGGAAGATATGACGTCGGGTTTGAAACCGGCATCGAGCATGGCGCGGCAGGTGGCGAAGCCGCACGAGCCGCCGCCGTGGCCGATGTCGAAGATCACGCCGCGTTCGCGTGCGGCCAGCACTTCCGGTCGCACGCCGCCGCCAGGTTTGGACGGCGCATTCGGGAACGGACGGAAGCAGTGTGTCAGGATGTCATCCTTGCGCAGTCGCGACATCACGTCCAGCCGCGATGGGGGCGGGTGGTCCAGATGCGCCATCAGTGGCAGGCCGAGTGCCTCGGCCACCTCCAGCGCCATGTCCATCGGCGCGATGCCCGAGTTGCCACTGGCGCCGCGGCCGACGCGGACCTTGACACCGACGATCAGATCCAGGTTCTCGCGCGCCACACGCAGGCACTCGCGCATGTCGAGCAATCGCAGGTCTTCGCATTCGCCGACCATCACGGTGCCCGAGAACGCGAAGATTCCGGCAAACGACAGGTTGATCAGCGGCAGGATACGCACCGGTAGCGCCGGCTCGATCACGTGTTTGCGAAAGCCCGCGAAGTTGCCCGGCCCCGCCGTTCCGGCGTCGACGAAGGTGGCGGTGGCACTGGTGCGGGCCAATGCCACTGCGTCCACGCCGATTGATGTTCCGCCCCAATAGACATGGGTGTGCAGGTCGATCAGGCCCGGGGTGACGATCTTGCCCTTCACGTCGCGCACCTCGGTGGCGGGCCCGGCCGTCAGCGCGTCTCCGATCGCGGCCACTTTGCCGCCAGTGAAGCGCACATCGGTGATGCGGTCGATATTCTGCGATGGGTCGATCACGCGGGCGCCGCGCAGGATCAGGTCATGGTTTTCGGGGTTCATGGTGTAGTCACGGTTTGGCAGGCCGCCAGCAGGCATGACACCAAAGTGGCGTCGTCGTCCGCGCGTACGGTCAGCGGGTTGAGGATCAGGATACCTGCGTCCATGCGGCCTTCGCCGAGGTGCACGGGTGGATTGCCCTGTTGCAGGGCACGGCTCAGCGTCTGCGCCGAACCGTGGACGCGCAATTGCAAGGTCGGAATCGCGCAGTCGCTGTCGTCGCCTTCCAGCCGGACCGACAAGCATGAGGTAGCGCCAGACAGCGCAGTGGCGATGGCCGTCAGGCGCTGGCGCAGTGCGGCGGAAAAAGCCGCTTCGTCGCGCGTCGTGAAGATCTGCAGCGCGGTCAGCAGGCCGGCGATCTCTTCCTTGCCGACCTTGAAGCCGCGACCGATGCCGTGGTGGGGTATGCCCTTGAGCGCACTGCGGTCGAT
The DNA here is from genome assembly GCA_039934375.1 of Burkholderiaceae bacterium. Lineage (GTDB taxonomy): Bacteria > Pseudomonadota > Gammaproteobacteria > Burkholderiales > Burkholderiaceae_C > CAISIP01. The sequence continues at coordinate 4,464 of JBDTMH010000195.1, forward strand.
CAGCGGCGAGGCAGACCAGGTCTGCGGATGCACGTCCATGTCCATCATCTGCACCAGCGCGGAGCCGATCAGGTCGCGCCGACCGGCCAGAATGCCGCTGGATTGCGGCCCGCCGATGGCCTTGCCCCCGCTGAACAGCACCAGGTCGGCGCCGGCAGCAATGAAGCGGTGCAGGTTGTCGCGCGGTGGCAGCTGCGCCGCGGCGTCGACGATCACCGGCAGGCCATGGGCATGGACCGTCTGCACGATCATGGGCAGCGATGCGACGGAATCTGCGGTGGCGACGAACACGAAGGCCACGGTCTGTGCGTCGATGGCGGCGTCGATTTCCCAGGCTTCCAGGCCGCGGATGCCGGCGCCGGTGCCGCGGTCGTTGTGGCCGATGTCGACGATCTGACCGCCGGCGACGCGGATTGCGTGGTCATAGCTGTTACGCTGCGTGCGTGCCATCAGCACCCGGTTCGGCATGGCGCTGGTGTCGGGCAAGGCCGCCATGCGGGCCACGTCCCAGCGCGCCAGGCAGGCGGCGACCGCCAGCGTCAGCGCCGCCGATGCGCCCGAGGTGACGATGCCGGCTTGCGCGCCGGTGGCCGCAGCAATGTGGGCACTGGCCGCGGTCTGCAGCTCGGCGATGTCGACGCTGTGGCCGGCGGCTTCGCGCATCGCATCCAGCACCTCGGCTGCCATCAGACTGCCGCCGAGCCGGGTCAGCGTGCCGGCCGCATTGATGCGCCGCGCGACACCCAGGCGTTCATGTAGATCGGTCATGGCTGGCTTTCAGACGGCTATGCCGGCTGGCGCGGCCGCCATCGCTGCAATGGTCTGCGGCGTGCGCAGATGGCAGGCGACCACATGGCCGGGCGCCACTTCCTGCAGCGGCGGGTCGTCGACGCGGCAACGCGCCTCGGCGTAGGGACAGCGGGTATGGAAATGGCAACCCGACGGCGGATTCATCGGGCTGGGCACATCGCCTTCGATGACCAGCCGCTGTCGGCGCGCCTTCGGATCGGCGATCGGTGCGGCGGCCATCAGGGCTTCGGTATAGGGATGCAGTGGCTGGCCGAAGATGCGGTCGCGGGTCGAGAGTTCGACGATACGCCCCAGGTACATCACCGCGATACGATGGCCAATGTGTTCGACCACCGCCAGATCGTGCGAAATAAACAGGTAGGCCAGACCGAACTCGTCCTGCAGGTCCATCATCAGGTTGAGCACCTGCGCCTGCACCGACACGTCGAGCGCCGAGACTGGTTCGTCGGCGACGATCAGTCGCGGATTGAGCGCCAGCGCGCGCGCGATGCCCAGGCGCTGGCGCTGGCCACCGGAAAATTCGAACGGAAAACGCGCCATGGCATCCGCGCGCAGGCCGACCTTCTCGAGCAAGGCAGCGATCTGGCGCTCGCGTCCAGCGCCGGCATCGGCCAGACCGTAGTTCTCCAGCGGCTCGGCGACGATCTGGCCCACCCGCATGCGCGGGTTGAGCGAGGAGTATGGATCCTGGAACACCATCTGCACGCCGCGGCGGTGCGAACGCATCTGCTCCTCGTTCAATGTGGTGATCTCGATGTCGCCCAGCCAGATGCGACCGTCGGTCGGTTCCTGCAGGCGCAGGATGGTCTTGCCGACGGTCGACTTGCCGCAGCCGGACTCACCGACCAGGCACAGGGTTTCGCCGGCACCGATCGAGAACGAGATGCCGTCCACGGCTTTCACATGGCCGGCCACCCGTTGCAACACGCCCTTGTGCACCGGAAAATGCTTCTTGAGTCCTTCGACACGCAAGACCGGTGCGCCGAATTCGCGTGCCGCCAATGGTGTTGCAGCGGCGTTCATGTGGCCAGCACCTTGTCGATCTCCCAGCATGCCGCAAGATGCGCACCCACCGGTGCCGGTCCCTGGATCATGTTGGCGGTGCTGCCAGCACTGTATTGCAGCAGCGGCGGCGCCTGCACATGGCAGCGGGCTTGCGCGAAACCGCAGCGCGGTGCAAAGGCGCAACCATGGAACGCCGGCTGACCCGGTACCGTTTCGCGCAGGGACGGAACGATGCCGGGAATCTCGCTCAGACGCCGTGTCCGTGCACCCTGGCGGCCGCGCGGTATCGATGCCATCAGGCCACGCGTGTATGGATGCATGGGCCGCTCGAACAAGGCGTCGACCGTGGCCTCCTCGACCTTGCGTCCGGCGTACATCACGACCACCCGGTGCGCGGTCTCGGCGATCACACCCAGGTCGTGCGTAATCAGCATGATGGAGGCGCCGACGCGGCCGTTCAGCTCGACCATCAGCTTGAGGATCTGCGCCTGGATCGTCACGTCCAGCGCCGTGGTCGGTTCGTCGGCGATCAGCAGCTTGGGATTGCACGACAAGGCCATGGCGATCATCACGCGCTGGCGCATGCCACCGGAGAACTGGTGCGGGTAGTCGCCCACCCGGCGCTGCGGATCGGGAATGCGCACCAGCTGCAGCATCTCGATGGCGCGCTCCATGGCCTGCGACTTCGACTTGCCCTGGTGGATGCGTACCGCTTCGGCGATCTGGTCGCCGATGCTGTGCACCGGATTGAGCGAGGTCATGGGCTCCTGGAACACCATCGCGATCTGGTTGCCGCGGATCGCGCGCATCGCAGCGTCGCTCAGATGGGCCAGGTCCTTGCCTTCGAATTTGACCGAGCCCTGCACGATGCGCCCGGCCTTGGGCGGAATCAGCCGCATTACCGACAGCGCGGTGACCGACTTGCCGCAGCCGCTCTCCCCGACGATGCCCAGCACCTCGCCTTCCTGCACGGTCAGCGACAGGCCTTCGATGGCACGCACCACACCGTCGCGCGTGAAGAAGCGCGTGTGCAGATCGTCGACGGCAAGCACGGTTTGCGTTGCCATCACATGCCTCGCGAGATGCGCGGGTCGAGCCGGTCGCGCAGACCGTCGCCGAGCAGGTTGACGGCCAGCACCACCAGGGCCAGGCAGATACCGGGCGCGAAGATGGTCCAAGGCGCGATCTGCAGGTACAGCCGGTTGCCGGCGATCATGTTGCCCCAGGTCGGAATTTCGGGTGGCGTGCCGGCACCCAGGAAACTCAGGCCGGCTTCGGTCAGGATCGCCGAGGCGCAGATGTAGGTGGCTTGCACAATCAGCGGCGCGATGGTGCTGGGCAGGATATGCCGGCGCAGCAACTTGCCCACGCGGGTGCCGTTGGAGCGCGCGGCCTCGACGAACGGCAGGTCGCGCACCGACAGCACCACGGCCCGCACCAGGCGCGTGACGCGCGGGATCTCCGGTATCGAGATGGCGATGATCACCACGCTGACGCTGGAGCCGAGCAGGGCCACCAGCGCAATCGCCAGCAGGATGGACGGTATCGCCATGATGCCGTCCATCAGGCGCATGATGATGGCGTCAAATGCGTTGAAGTAGCCTGCCAGCAGGCCGATGAACGAGCCGCTGATGATGGTGATCACGGCCACCGACAGGCCGACGATCAGCGAAATGCGGGCACCGTAGACCATGCGTGCGAACACGTCGCGGCCCAGCGCGTCGGTGCCGAGCCAGAATGCCGCAGACGGCCCCTTGAGCCGGTTGATCGGCTCGAAGGTGATCGGGTCGCGCGCGATCCAGGGCGCAAACACTGCGGCCAATGTGATGACGATCAGCAGCAGCGCGCCGATCACGATGGTGGGATGGCGCTGCGCGAATTCGGATGCGCGGGAACGGGATGCGGCTTTTGCGGCGCCCATCAGCTGTACCGGATACGGGGGTCGAGGAAGCTGTACGAGATGTCGATGGCCAGATTGATCAGCACATAGACACCGGCAAAGATGATCATGGTGCCTTGAATGATGGGGTAGTCGCGCCGCGCGATCGCATCGACGACCAACCGTCCGATGCCGGGAATGTTGAACACGCTCTCGGTGATGACGACCCCGGAGATCAGCAGTGCAATGCCGATGCCGATGACGGTGATGATCGGTACCGCCGCGTTCTTCAGTGCATGGCGCAGCAGCATCGGCATCGTTGACACGCCCTTGGCGCTGGCGGTGCGGATGTAGTCTTCCGACAGTACCTCGAGCATGCTGGCACGGGTGATGCGGGCGATCAGCGCGACATAGGCCAGGCCGAGCGCGAACGAAGGCAAAATCAGATGGCTGAGCCAGATCCAGAGTCCCTGGGACATCTCCTTGTAGCCCTGCACCGGCAACCAGCGCCACTTGAGCGAGATGTAGTACACCATGATGTATCCGACCACGAACACCGGCACCGAGAAGCCGGTGACCGCCAGTCCCATGACCGCCCG
>JBDTMH010000196.1:0-8724 GCA_039934375.1 Burkholderiaceae bacterium
GAGCGGCTTCAGCCGCGATTGCCGCGTCACCTCCACCCCGCTTCGTCACCTACCCCCACCTGCATCAACGGTCTCAAGCAGCATTCCTGCCCCTGAGATCCGACGTAAAAAAAGGGCCCGACAAACATCGGGCCCTTGCAAAAACCGGTGAGTTCTAAACCCTCCGGCACTCCCGCTGAAGGGAACTCAGAACTTGTGCAGCACACCTGCTTCGAAACCGGTCGACGACGCGCCGGCGACCAGGCCGGCCGGGCCGCCTGGAATAGAGAACCGGGCACCACCGTCATTCGAGATGCGCGAGACACTCGAGTAGATCGAGGTCCGTTTCGACATGTTGTAGACGTAACCCAGGCCAAGCTTGGTCGCATCATTGGCGCTGACGTTGGTTGCACCGACACGGCCGTCCATGTCGACCTTGTGCCACGACGCCTTGGCGACGTGCGGGCCAAACGTGGCCTCGGCGCCAATCAACAGGTTGGTCTGCTTGACCGTGCTGTACTTCATCTGCCGCCAGACCGCCGACAACTCGACGGCGCCGACCTTGAAGTTGCCACCGACTGCGCTGTCCTTGAACTTGCCGAGGGTCGTCAGGCTGTTCTCTGATTGCATCGTCGCCGCCGAGACGCCGAAGGTCTTGGTCGCGAAACCCAGGCGTACGCCGGCCAGCTTGGCGCGACCCGCGGTAGCATCACCGCCTTCGCCCAGGCCGACCATGATTTCGCCTTCGAGCCCGCCCATTTTCGGCAACAGGTATTGGACTGCGTTGTCTGCGCGCACCGTCGTGTTGTTGTTGCTGCCGAAAGCCGAACGGATTGGGCCGGTCGGCGAGCTGGAGAAGAAATCGCTGGAACGCGCCACGCCGACATACGAGAACGGATCGTAGCGGCTCCAGTTGCGATAGGTCGGAACGAAGTCGCGGCCAAGGCGGATTTCGCCGGCGGTCTTGCTGGCGATACTCACGGTAGATCGACGGTCCCAGAATTTGGTCGCGCTGTTGGCGGTGCCGTCGTCGAGTGTCAGGCCATGCTCGAGATGGAAGCTGGCGCTCAGTCCGCCACCCAGGTCTTCCACACCACGAAAGCCGATCCGGCTGGTCGAGCCCGAGCCGCTGACGAGACTGCTCACCGAACCGAGATTCTCGTTGTTGACATGACGGACGGCAGCGTCGGCAATACCGAACAGCGTCACGTTGCTTTGCGCATGCACCGTCGGCACCAGGAACAAGCCGGCAATGCTGACGGCGAGGATTTGCGTTTTCATCGGGGAGGTCTCCTGCGTGGTTGATTCGGTTGCTGGCCGGCCCCACGTCGGGCGATATCCGGCAAGTCAGCGCAGGATGATTCCGTAACTCGATGTAGAGGGGAATTGCAAAGTTGCGATCGATTGATCCAACGCATGCATTGATCAGGCGACCGGCGGACGCCCATTGCGGGGCGCGGCAGCCGGTCGATCTCAGACTTTTTTTGCCGGCTTTGGCTTCGTCTCGGCAGGTTGCGCCAGCCCATCCGAGGTTCGCCCTTCCAGCTCGACGCAAAGGTCGTACAACTGCTGCGCCGCAGGCGTCAGGGGGCGGCCGCGTCGATGTATCAATCCGACCTTTCGCGTCACTTCGGGATCGATCAGCGGCACGCTGACGAGCAGCGGGTGATCCGGGCCGGGCATTGCCATCTGCGGGACAACCGCAACGCCGATTCCCGCCTCGACCAGACCGAGCATTGTGGTGACATGCTGGGTTTCGCAGAGGCTGGTCGGCTGGTTAACCACTCCGGCCAGAGCCTGGTCAAGCAGCAGCCGATTGCCCGAGGACTTGCCGACCGCGATGAAATCATGCCCGGCCAGATCCGCCCAACGGACTCGGCGACTCGTGGCCAGTGGGTGGTCGCGGCGGCAGGCGGCGACAAACGGTTCCTCGATCAGCGTGCGGAACTCGATGTCGCCTTCCAGCGCCCCAATGAAGTTCAGGCCGAAGTCCGCTTCGCCGCGCGAGACCGCCGAAAGCACCTCGTTGGCGCTGGCGTCGATGACCTTGACCCGCACGTTGGCGTCCTGCGCTCGGTTTCGGGCAATCACCCGGGACAGAAAGTGATTGACCGCCGACGGCACGCAGGCGATCGTCACTTCGGTCACGCGCGTGAACCGTTCGCCGCGAATCCCCATTAAGGTGGTGTCGAGCTGGTCCAGGATTAGGCGAACCTTGCGCTCGAAGTCGCGTCCGATCGCCGTCACTTCGACGCTGCGTGTGGTCCGGTTGAGCAGGCGCACGCCCAGTGCCTGCTCGAGCTTGTCTATGCGTCGGCTGAAGGCCGGCTGCGAGATGTGAACCGCCTCGGCCGCCTTGCGGAAATTCGCGAGTTCGGCCACCGCACGGAAAGCCAGCAGGTCGTTGAGGTCGAAGTTGATTGCCATCGTCGGACGCCCCTTGCTCAGTGATGCACATTGTGGATCAATCCATCGCGACTATGCAATTCACAGTTGCATGCCGGCCGGCGATCATCGGCTCGACGCGCGCACTGATGGTCAACCCTGCCCGGGCCTTGAGGCGCGTCCCAACAAGGCGATCGGCGACGAAACGACACCATGACACTGTCCATCCCCTGCGTGCTGATGCGCGCCGGCACCTCGCGCGGCCCCTTCTTCCTGCGCGACTGGTTACCCGAAGGCGACGAGGCACGCAACCAGGCGCTGATCGGCGCGATCGGCGCCTCCGACCCCCTGCAGCTTGACGGCCTGGGCGGTGGCAGCACGCTGAACAGCAAAGTCGCGATCGTCTCGCGATCCATCCGGCCGGACACCGACCTCGATTACCTGTTCGCCCAGGTTGGGGTCGGCCACCAGTCGGTCGACACGCGGCCGAACTGCGGCAACATGCTGGCAGGGGTGGCGCCGTTCGCGATCGACCAGGGCCTGTTTCCAGCTCAGGACGGGCGCACCACGCTGCGGATATTCAACGTCAATACCGGTTCACGAATCGAGGCCACGGTCTGCACACCGGGTGGCAAGCTGACCTACGAGGGCGACGCACGAATCGACGGTGTTGCTGGCACGGCCGCACCGGTGCTGCTGAACTTTCTCGACGCCTGGGGAGCCATCACCGGCCAGTTGTTCCCGACCGGCCAGCGCATCGACCTCATCGACGGACTGGAGGTCACCTGTATCGATGCGGCGATGCCGCTGATGATCCTGCGGGCTGCCGATCTTGGTCTGAGCGGGCGCGAGCGGCCGGCCGAACTGGATGCCAATGCCGATCTGCTCGGACGTATCGAGAAACTGCGGCTTGAGGCTGGCAGGCGGATGGGCCTGGGTGATGTCTCGGACAGCGTGGTGCCCAAGCCGGTGCTTGTCAGCGGTGGCGACGGCACGAACAGTGTCACCTCGCGCTACTTCACGCCGCACAAGTGCCATGCTTCCCATGCAGTCACCGGAGCCATCGGCGTCGCGACGGCGTTTTCATTGCCTGGCACCGTTGCCAGTGGCATCGAACGTGAACCCGGCGCTCACGCCCTGGTCGTTTTGCACCCGGCAGGGCAGATCGACATCGAGGTTGAAGTAAAGGGCCGCGGCGAACAGGCAACGGTGGAACGCGCAGCGCTGGTGCGAACCGTGCGAAAGATCATGCAAGGCCTGCTGCACCTGCCCGGTTATGTATTCCCTTCGGCCGACACCGGCAAGGCCGAGGTGGCTGGCCAGGCGGGAGGACGATCGTTTCCGCGCCACGAGATTCACGTCATCGTTCCAACCAGTGCCGGCGGCGGCAATGACACGATGGCCCGAGCGCTGACGTGCAAGCTCGGGCCCTTGCTCGGCCAACCGATGGTGGTCGACAACCGGGCCGGGGCGAACGGATCGATAGCCAGTGAATATGTCGCCGCTGCGCGGCCCGACGGTCATACGCTGTTGTTCGGCTATATCGCCACCCACGGCATCAATCCGGCGTTGCAGAAACTGCGCTACGACCCGGTGGCCGACTTTGCGCCGGTCGGATTGATCGGCCACTCGCCTACTTTGCTGGTGGTTCCTGCGAACCTGCCGGTCAACAACGTGCAAGACCTGGTGCGACTGTTGCGCGATGAGCCGGGGCGCCTTGCATACGCATCGGCCGGCGAGGGCACGGTGCCGCATTTCGCGGCTGAACTGTTCCAGTTGCAGACTGGCACCCGAGCGCAGCGGATCGATTTTTCAGGTGCCGGGCCGGCGATTGCCGAGGTCGCCAACGGACTCGTGCAATTGATGTTCCCCAGCCTGTTCACCGCGCAGCCCTATCTTCGCAGCGGCAAACTGAAGGCGCTCGCAGTAGCGGGGCCAACTCGCCTGCCGGCCTGGCCCGATCTGCCGACCATGCTCGAGGCTGACGTCTCAGGTGTCGAGATGACCCAGTGGTACGCGCTTTTTGCACCGGCCAAGACTCCAGCCACCGTGGTGCGTCAACTCAATACAGCGCTGAATCGCGTGCTCCAGGACCCGGAACTTGTTGCGCGCATGGATGCTGAAGGTGCACAAGTCGAGACCTCGTCGCCTGGACAACTGCACGACTGGCTGATGGCTGAAGCCGAGCGTTGGCAGGGGGTGGTTCTGCAGGCCGGTTTGAAGCCATCTCCACTGGTCGAGTGAAATGCATCTACCGCAAACGGCGCGTACGGTTCAGCTCGAGATCACCATGCGGTTGATGTGCGATTCCGAGGCACCATGCAGAACTCATGTGCAAAGTGGATCAATCGATTACTACTATGCAATTCACATCAGGCGCGAGGGCGCAGATGATTCGCTCCGAGCCTGTCAAATAGCTGCCTCGATCTGAAGAGGCTCAATCATGAGTCCCGGATCGATCCGGACTGAATCACAACTGGAGACAAATCCATGAAAACCCTAGTCGCACTCACCGCCGCCATCGGCATTGCATTCGCCTTCGCCGCACCTGCTTCGGCCCAGGAACCGATCGTCATCAAGTTCTCGCACGTCGCTGCCGCCGATACGCCCAAGGGCCAGGCTGCCGAATTCTTCAAGAAGCGCGCAGAAGAGCGGACCAAGGGCAAGGTCAAGGTCGAGATCTATGCCAACAGCACTTTGTACAAGGACAAGGAAGAACTAGAGGCATTGCAGCTCGGCGCAGTACAGATGCTGGCACCGGTAGCCGGCAAGTTCGGCCCGGCTGGCGTCAGGGAATTCGAGGCCTTCGACCTGCCCTACATGTTTCCGGACGAGGCCGGCCTGCACCGCGTGACCCGTGGGCCGATCGGCGCTTCGCTGCTGAAGAAACTCGAGCCGCGCAACATGGTCGGGCTGACTTACTGGGATGCCGGTTTCCGGGTGCTGAGTTCAAACAAGCCCATCCGTACGCCCGACGAAGCCAAGGGTCAAAAGATCCGCATCAATTCGTCCAAGGTCAACCAGGCGATCATGCGCTCGATCGGCGCACTGCCGCAGACCATGGCCTTCTCCGAGGTCTACACCGCACTGCAGACCGGCGTGGTCGACGGTGCCGACGGCAACCTGCCCAACCTTTACACGCAAAAGCAGTACGAGGTGCAGAAATACGTGACCATGACCGATCACACGTACAGCGGCTATGTGGTGGTCGTCAACAAACCTTTCTGGGACAAGCTGCCGGCGGACGTCCGTACCGAACTGCAGGCCGCCATGAAGGAGGCCACCGATTTCAACGACAAGGTGGCTGGAGAGGACAACACCAAGGCGATGGCAGCGATCAAGGCTTCCGGCAAGACCGAGATCCACGTTCCGACGGCTGCGGAAAAGGCGCTCTGGGTCAAGGCGATGACTCCGGTGCAGGACGAAATGGCCTCGCGTATCGGCAAAGACCTGGTTGCCGCGATCCGCAAGGACGCAAGCGCCAAGTAAGCCAACTTCAGTCGGTGGTCCAACCGGGTTGACAGTCCGGGCGGGCCACCGCGCACAACCACTCCTCGCAGGAGATATTCATGAAATTTCTCGACTCGCTCGAGGAGTGGATCGTCACGCTGTTGATCGGCGCCGCCACACTCGTCACATTTGCCGCGGTTGTCCACCGCTATGCCTCCGGATTTGCAATACCGGGTGTGCAGGACTGGCTGCTTCACATCAACATGTCATGGGCGCAGGAACTGACCATCATCATGTTCGTCTGGATGGCCAAGTTCGGCGCTGCTTATGGCGTGCGCACCGGCATTCACGTCGGCGTTGACGTCTTGATCAACAAGCTCAAGCCGGCGTTGCGCTTCAAGTTCATCGTCTTCGGCCTTCTTGCTGGCGCGCTGTTCACCGGAACCATCGCAATCCTGGGCGGGCATTTCGTCTGGGAGAACGGCGCCCACTACGGCATCTACAACTTCCTCGGCATCAGCACCGAAGGCGTGCTGTCTGGTCCGATGACGGTCGACCTCGAGTTGCCGACCTGGATCGTCTATTCGGCAATCCCGCTGGGCAGCGCATTGATGTGTTTCCGCTTCCTGCAGGTCTGCGTCTCGTTCATCCGCACTGGCGAACTACCGCACCACGATGAGGGCCATGTTGATGGCATCGAGGAGGAGTCCGACGAATTTGTCGAATTCCCCGATCCGAGCCCGGTTTATCCCAAGGACATGCACGACAACGCTCAGAACGAAAAAGGAGGCCGCAAATGAATCCGGCCATCATCTTCCTGCTGCTGGCGATCCTGATGATCACCGGCATGCCGATCTCGATTTCGCTCGGTCTGACGGTACTGACCTTCTTCTACGGTTTCACCTCGGTGCCGATAGAAAGCGTTGCGCTGAAGCTGTTCACCGGCATAGAGAAATACGAGATCATGGCGATCCCGTTTTTCATCCTGGCCGGCAATTTCCTGACCCATGGTGGCGTGGCGCGGCGAATGATCGCCTTCGCCACTTCGATGGTCGGTCACCTGCCGGGTGGTCTGGGTCTGAGCGCGGTGGTGGCCTGCTCGCTGTTTGCAGCGGTGTCGGGCTCAAGTCCGGCGACGGTGGTGGCGATCGGATCGATCCTGCTGCCGGCGATGGTCAAGGCCGGCTACCCGGTCAAATACGGCGCCGGCATCGTCGCCTCGGCCGGTGGTCTGGGCATTCTGATCCCACCGTCGATCGCGATGGTGATGTACGCAGTTTCAACCAACAGCTCGATCGGCGCCCTGTTCATGGCTGGCGTGATGCCGGGCCTGGTGCTCGCCGCCATGCTGATGTTGACCACCTGGTACATCGCGAAGAAGGGCAACTATCCGAAGGCCGACAAGGCAACCTGGCGCCAGCGTGGCCAAGCCTTCCGCGAATCGATCTGGGGCCTGCTGCTGATCGTCATCGTGATGGGAGGCATCTATACCGGCATCTTTACCGCCACCGAGGCAGCGGCGATGAGCGCGGTCTACGCCTTTGTCATCGCGATCTTCGTCTACAAGGATCTGAAGCTGTCGGACCTGAAGCGGGTGCTGCTGTCGTCAGCCAACCTCAGCGCGATGCTGCTGTACATCATCACCAATGCGACGCTGTTCTCGTTCCTGCTGACCAGCGAACAAGTGCCGCAGGGGATGTCGGACTGGATGATCAATACCGGCCTCGGCCAGGTCGGCTTCCTGCTGCTCGCCAACGTGATCCTGCTCGTCGCCGGCAACTTCATGGAGCCAGCGTCGATCATTCTGATCTTCGCGCCAATCCTGTTCCCGATCGCGATGAACCTGGGCATCGATCCGGTGCACTTCGGCATCATCATCACGGTCAACATGGAAATCGGCATGATCACACCGCCGGTGGGTCTGAATCTCTATGTGGCGAGTGGCATCAGCAAGCTCGGATTAACCGACATGAGCAAGGCTGTCGGGCCATGGCTGCTGACGATGCTGGTCTTCCTGATGATCGTCACCTTCTGGTCGCCGCTGTCACTTTGGTTGCCGAAAGCCTTGGGAATGATGTAACGGCTACTTCATGTTCCCGGTCGCCAGCGTGATACCTCTGGCTGGCGACCGGGCGCATTGCAAGAAAACTGCTTTCAGTCCAGTGCATGCCCATCGCGGAACGACCCGGTTGCGGACTCGCGGCTCAAGCGACCGCTTTCATTCGAACCGGTCGTTCGAGGCACGAATCAGCAATCGAATTGAACGCCCGCTCCTGGCCGACCCCGGGTGCTCACGAACAGCCGCTTCGTGGCAGTTCAGGTGAACGTCAACTTTCTTCCCCCGCCTTTCCACCAATTTCAAAAGGCGGATGACGGCCCGTTGCCGCCGGTCAGGCGGTCGGATCCTCATAGCGGGCACCTGCGGCCCAACACGGTTCCATTTGTCGGCCAGTGTTCACAAGCGTGGCGAAGCGCGCTTCGAAGCTGTATTCCCTCGCACCCACACCAATGGCGCTTGGAATTGCGTTCGCGTTCGCGCTCGCACCGGTCGGGCGCTGGTGCAGCGTCGCTGGCAGAGGTAGATGCTAGGAGAATGAGTGGCCGACGAAATTGGTCAATCGGACAACGCAATCGCCGCATTGCGAAGGGTTCAAGTGTCGGCGTTGCTGGGGTCACGGTTCGCTCCTCCCCAACCAGGCAAATGCTTGCCCTGGATGCCGCCGACGCTATTGCCGCTACGCGGGACCTGGTCGATTACCGATATCACCAATGGCGTTCGTGAACTTGGCGCCAAAATACCAGCATGCCGCAGCAACCACGCCTTGATCTCCGCCCCGGCGTTTCCGAGCCGGTGGCGTGAAGTGTAGTAAATCCATTGCTAACAAGTAGTAAAAATGTGACTTTGCTTCA
>JBDTMH010000197.1:0-8698 GCA_039934375.1 Burkholderiaceae bacterium
GCACCAGCGCACGCGCCTGCTCCGGCGTGTCGACCATCGGCACCAGCAGATTGGGTACGCCCAGATCCAGGTATTGCTTGATCAAGGCGGTGTCTCCGACCGGGATCCGGCACACCGGCTGGCTGGGGTAGGCGGCAATGGTCTGCAATTGCACCAGCATGCTTTGCAGGTCGTTGGGCGTGTGTTCGCCGTCCAGCAGCAGCCAGTCGAAACCCGCACCCGCGCAGATCTCGGTGCTCAGCGTATTGGCCAGGCTGAGCCACATGCCGATCTGGGCCTGGCGCTTTTGCAGTGCCTGCTTGAATGTGTTGGTCGGGGTTTGCATGGGTCTCCTTCGATGAGGTTCGCGTATCAAGAGTCTGGGTCAGCCTGGCGGCGTGACCTTGGGCTGGAACAGGGGATGCAGGTTGCTGTGCTTGGCGTCGAACACCTCGTGCCCCTCATCAATCTGCAGCGTGATGCCGATATGGCGCTCCTTGAACACCGGCTGGAAGTGCGTCTTGGCGCACATCAGCAAGGCGTCGCCGACCCGCTTGTGGGTGGCCGCACTGCGGCCGTGGGCCATGCGCATGTTCAGGTACACGAAGGCATAGTCCGCCTCGCCGTCGGCCACCGCGTAGTGTGCTGCCGGGTACGCCAGCACGCGCGTGCCACCGGTCGGGAATGCCGGTTTACCGTCGTCGTCCTGGGTTTGCAGCATGGTGTCGGCCAGTGCGCGGCACAGGACCGTCATGTCGGTTTCATGGTCCAGATTGGGGGTATAGAGTACAACGAGGTGGGGCATGGGTTCGGGCTTTCTGGGCAGGTCTCGTCAAATGTAGCCGGGCTTTGCATACAGTGCAGGATCGGGACGGACTGCAAGGGGCGGGCCGGGCGCTAACATCGCCCCATGGCAAAGGACAAAAGCGTTTATACCTGCACCGAGTGCGGCGGCACCAGCCCGAAATGGCTGGGCAAATGCCCGGCCTGTGGTGCCTGGAACACGCTGATCGAATCGGTCGTACAGGACAACCCGGGCGGCGCGGTACGCAATCGGTTCGCGTCGCTGGCCAGAACCGCCGAAGTCTCGGTGCTGGGCGAGATCAATGCGGTCGAGACCGAACGCACGCCAACCGGGCATGAGGAACTCGACCGAGTGCTCGGTGGCGGCATCGTCGAAGGTGGCGTGGTGCTGATCGGTGGAGACCCCGGCATCGGCAAGTCGACGTTGTTGCTGCAGGCCATGCACAGCCTGCAGGGCGCCGGCCACCGCACGCTGTACGTGACCGGCGAGGAAAGTGGCGCCCAGGTGGCGCTGCGGGCGCGTCGTCTGGGGCTGGACAAGTCCCAGGTGTCGGTGCTGGCCGAGATCGCGCTGGACAAGATCCTGGCCACACTGGATGTCGTCAAGCCGGCGGTGGCGGTGATCGACTCGATTCAGACCGTCTATTCCGATCAGCTCACGTCGGCACCCGGTTCAGTGGCACAGGTGCGCGAATGCGCGGCCCACCTGACGCGTGCGGCCAAGGCCAGCGGTACCTGCATCGTGCTGGTCGGCCACGTCACCAAGGAGGGGGCGCTGGCCGGACCGCGTGTGCTCGAGCACATGGTCGACACCGTGCTGTATTTCGAAGGCGACACCCATTCGAGTTTCCGCCTGGTGCGGGCGATCAAGAACCGCTTTGGCGCGGTCAACGAGATTGGCGTGTTCGCGATGACCGAGAAGGGGCTCAAGGGCGTCAGCAATCCGAGCGCGATTTTTCTGAGCCAGCACGATACCGCCGTATCGGGAAGCTGCGTCATGGTCACGCTGGAGGGCAGCCGGCCGTTGCTGGTCGAGATCCAGGCCCTGCTCGACGACGGCGGAGCGAGTCCGCGCCGCCTCTCGGTGGGCCTGGACCGCGACCGCCTGGCCATGTTGCTGGCCGTGTTGCACCGCCATGCCGGCGTGGCCTGCGCCGATCAAGATGTGTTCGTCAATGCGGTGGGTGGGGTGCGCATCAACGAGCCGGCGGCCGATCTGGCGGTGATGCTCGCCATCACATCCAGCCTGCGCGGCAAACCCTTGCCCAAAGGCTTCTTCGCCTTTGGCGAGGTCGGGCTGGCTGGCGAGGTGCGCCCGGCGCCACGCGGACAGGAACGATTGCGCGAGGCCGCCAAACTGGGCTTCGGCGTGGCGGTGGTGCCCAAGGCCAATCTGCCGCGCAAACCGATCGAAGGCCTGGTCATCCATGGCGTGGACCGGGTCGAGCAGGCGATGGAGATCGTACGCGGCCTGACGTGAGCCTGAAACGAATCAACCCATGCAACAACTTTTTTTGCGCGTCGGTGTCCCGCTTGCGGGTGTCGCCATCGTTACCATGGCCTGGTACCGGTTCGGCTGGCAAGGCGTGGCGGTGGTCGCCACCGCCATCGTGATGTGGGCCCTGCTGCATTTCAACCGCATGGTGCAGGTGCTCAAGCGGGCGGCGAATCGCCCGATCGGTTATGTCGACAGTGCTGTCATGCTCAACGCCAAGCTTAAGCCGGGTATGTCGCTGATGCACGTGGTCGCGATGACGCGTGCACTAGGCGCACTGCAGACGGCCAAGGATGCGCAACCCGAGATCCACCGCTGGACCGACGGCTCGATGTCTTACGTCGACTGCGCGTTCAACGGGGGACGTCTGGTGCGCTGGCAGTTGACGCGCCCAACGCCGCCCGACGCCGAGCAGCAGGCAGCTGCGCCGGCGCAGGATGCGGCCGGAACGGGTTCGCCGGCCCCGTAAAATCGGCAAACCACTCCCAAACCGGACAACAACCCCAGCGCGCCCGTATCGGCGCGAAACAAGGAATCACCATGAGCGCAGTACCACCTTCAATGGCCGACCGTGACGGCAAGATCTGGATGGATGGTCAGTTGGTCGACTGGCGCGATGCCAAGATCCATGTGCTGACCCATACCTTGCACTATGGCTGCGGCGCCTTCGAGGGCGTACGCGCGTACAACACGACCAACGGTACCGCGATCTTCCGGCTCAAGGAGCATACCGAGCGGCTGTTCAACAGCGCCAAGATCCTGCGCATGCAGATCCCGTTCACGCCCGAACAGGTGATGGATGCGCAAAAGCAGGTGGTGCGCGAGAACCAGCTCGATAGCTGCTATCTGCGCCCGTTGACCTGGGTCGGTTCGCAGAAGCTGGGCGTCAGCATGAAGGGCAATACCATCCACCTGATGGTGGCCGCCTGGCCCTGGGGTGCGTACCTGGGCGAAGAAGGCATGAAGAAGGGGATCCGGGTCAAGATCTCGAGCTACACCCGCCACCATGTCAACATCACGATGACGCAGGCCAAAGCGGTCAGCAATTACACCAACTCCATCCTGGCCAACCAGGAAGCCACCGACGACGGCTACGACGAGGCCATGCTGCTGGACGCCAGCGGCTTCGTCAGCGAAGGTGCGGGCGAGAACGTTTTCGTGGTCAAGGACGGCGTGGTCTACACACCCGACCTGTCGGCTGGCGCGCTCAACGGCATCACCCGCAACACCGTGCTGCACATCTGCAAGGACCTGGGCCTGGAGCTGGTGCAAAAACGCATCACCCGTGACGAGATCTATATTTCTGACGAAGCGTTCTTTACCGGCACCGCGGCTGAAGTGACACCGATCCGCGAACTCGACCGCATCGCGTTGGGTAGTGGCTCGCGCGGCCCGATCACCGAAAAGATCCAGACGGCGTTCTTCGACATCGTCAATGGGCGCAATCCGAAATACGCACACTGGTTGACCAAGGTTTGAATGGAAATCACATGAGCAAGATGCAGATCGAGTTGCTGGCCAAGGACCTGAACGAACAGGGCGGCGTTTTTTGCCCCAATCCCAAGGCCGACATGAAGATCTGGAACAGCCATCCCAAGGTGTACCTGGATGTCGGTCACAGCGGCAGCGCCAAATGCCCATATTGCGGCACCGAATACGCGCTCAAGACGGGCGAGCACTTCGACGGTCAGCATTGAGCTTGCCAAAAAAAAGCCACCCGAAGGTGGCTTGGAAAAGTCCTGCAAGCAGGACGTCGTTGGAAACCCCACAGACATCTCACGGGCTTTGTTCGAGGTGTAACCCCTGCGCCTTTCACTGTGTGACAGCAGTTGGGACAACTTTAGCGGTAACCATTGGTGGCCGGTATCCTCCATTCGGGGGATGCGAGCCCGTTTTTCAGCGGCGACCGGAAATATTTCCGCTTGCCAGACAGGCAGTCGGCCTATTGACGGCCTAACTGTGGCAGGCTGACCCGGAAACACGCGCCGCCGCCGGCGTGGTTGTCGCATCGGACCGTGCCGCCGTGGCGCAATACGATGGATTTCACCAGCGCCAGCCCGAGCCCGACGCCACCGTCGCGTTCGCTCGCGCCCGGGAGCCGGTAAAACGGCTCGAAGATGCGCTCGCGCAATGCCACGGGTACACCGGGGCCCTGGTCGCAGACCTGGATCTCGATCTGTTTGCCAACGGCGCCAAGGTGCATCGTCACCGCGCCAGCCGCGTGGCGGCGCGCGTTTTCCAGCAGGTTGCGCACGACGCGGCGCAGCAGTTTGGCGATGCCCATCACTTCCAGCTCGGCCGCTTCACCATCCACTTGCAGCTGTGCATCGAGGCGCGCGCATTCTTCGGCCGACATGCCCAGCAGGTCGACCGGCTCCATGGTGCCGATGTCGACTTCGCTGGCGTCGAGGCGGCTGGCGAGCAGGATCTCGTCGATCAGCTGGTCGAGCTCCTGAATGTTGCGCGCAATCTCGTCACGGAACTCGGACGACGCCTGCGGCCCCATCAGCTCCAGTCCCATGCGGATGCGGGTGAGCGGCGAGCGCAGTTCATGCGATGCGTTGGCCAGCAGGGCCTTGTGCGACAACAGCAGCGCCTGCACACGCTCGGCGGCGCGGTTGAAGCCCTCGGCCAGATGCGCCACTTCGTCATTCCCTGCTTGCGGAAGGCGGACCGTCAGGTCGCCGTCACCCCATTGGCGCACGCCCTGTTCCAGTCCTTCGAGACGTTTCGTCAGCCGGCGCACGATGGGATAGGTTCCCAGCGCCACGGCGAACGCGATGAAGGCCAGCATCCAGGCGAAACCCAGGGCCGGACTGTCCCTGCCGCTGTTGCGTCCCATCGGGCCGCGTGGCGCGCCGGCTTCGCGCGGGCGTGGCAGCTGGATATACAAGGTGCTGCCATCCTGCATCTTCACCTGGAATTCCGGTGCCTGACCGGGCGCGCGCACGGGGCGCGCCGGTGCCTGGCCCAGGATGTTGCCGAAGGCGTCGAGCAACACAATCTCGCGGCCCGGACGCATGGCGCGCTCGCGCTCTGCGTCCAAACGCGACAACCAGCCGGCCAGGACTGCCAGCACGGCGATCGTGGCCACCACGGCCAGCCAGATGCGCAGGGACAGGCGCTGGAACAGCGGGATCTTCATGGCGCCGGTGCGTGCCGTGGTGCCGGCCCGCTCAGTCCTGCTGGCGCGCGAACACGTAGCCGACGCCGCGAACTGTCAGGATGCGCTTGGGATTCTTGGGGTCTTGTTCGATGGCCGCCCGGATGCGGCCCATGTGCACGTCGATCGAACGGTCGAACGCGTCGAGCTCGCGCCCGCGCACGGCTTCCATGATCTGGTCTCGGGTCAGCACCCTTCCGGCGCGTTCGGCCAGCGCGACCAGCAGGTCGAACTGGTAGGACGTCAGTTCGCAGGGCTGCTCGGCGACCGATACCGAGCGTGCGTCGCGGTCGATCTGCAGCGATCCGAACAACATCGGCTGGTCCGCCGCGTCGGCCGCGCCATTGCGGCGCAATACGGCGCGGATGCGTGCGAGCAGCTCGCGCGGTTCGAACGGCTTGGGCAGATAGTCGTCGGCGCCAATCTCCAGGCCGACGATGCGGTCCATCGGGTCACCCTTCGCGGTCAGCATCAGGATCGGGGTACGTCCGGCAGAACCGGGCAGGCTGCGGATGCGTTTGCACACCTCAAGCCCGTCCATGTCGGGCAACATCAAGTCGAGGATGACCAGGTTGGGCATGGGGTCAGAGGTATGGCCCTGCAATTGCGCCAGGCCACTTTGCCCGTCGCTGGCGTGCGATACCGCGAATCCGGACTGCCCCAGGTATTGCGTCACCATCTGGGCCAGCCGGGAGTCGTCTTCGATCATCAATAACCGTTCCACCATGGGCGCAGTTTAGGCGCGGCGTTGCTCACCCGCTTGTAGCGCCGGTAAAGTTTGGTAAACGGGGTGCGGCTTCGCTACGACGGCGCGGCCGGGGCCGGTGTGTTTGTCGATTGTCCGTGCCCGGACCATGCCGCCAGCGCGATCAGGCCCAACACCGGCAGGCCCAGCAGCGACGTGGCCACGAAAAATTGCGCGTAACCGAAGCTGTCGACGTATTGCCCCGAGAAGCCCGCGAGAAATTTGGGCAGCAGCAACATCAGCGAGCTGAACAGCGCGTACTGGGTCGCCGAGTAGCGGATGTTGGTCAGCCCCGACAGGTAGGCAATGAACGCGGCCGACGCAATACCGCTGCTCAGGTTGTCGGCCGAGACCACGGCGATCAGAGCCGGTACATCGTGGCCATGGCCGGCCAGCCAGGCGAACAGCAGATTGGTGGCTGCGCTGAGGATGGCTCCCAGCATCAAGATGCGCAGCACGCCATACCGCATCGACAACACCCCACCGATGAAGGCGCCCACCAGTGTCATCACGACGCCGTAGACCTTGGTGACCGCCGCCACCTCGTCCTTGGTATAACCCATGTCCACGTAGAACGGATTCGCCATGATGCCCATCACGACGTCGCTGATGCGGTAGATCGCGATCAGCGCCAGGATCAGCACTGCGTGCCAGCGGTAGCGCCCGAGAAAATCTGCAAACGGCTCAACCAGCGCACCTTCGACCCATTCGGCGAGATTCCTGGCTGGTGTCAGCACGCGGTGCTGCGGTTCAGGCGACAGCAGCACCGTCACCACACCCACCAGCATCGACGCCGCCATCACCAGGTAGGCCGACTGCCAGGCGCCGGACTGGTATTGTGTGGCGCCGCTCAACTCGGCGCGGGCGGCAATCCACAACACGCCGGCGCCGGCCCAGATCATCGCGATCCGGTAGCCGGTCTGGTAGGTGGCCGCCAGCGCACCCTGGCGCTCGGTCGATGCCGACTCGATGCGATAGGCGTCCAGCGCGATGTCCTGCGTTGCCGATGCGAACGCGACCGCCAGCGCGCCCCAGACGATGGGTGTCAGCGCCTGCTGCGGGTCGGTCAGGGCCATGCCGCACAAGGCCAGCATGATGACAATCTGGGACAGCAGCAGCCAGCTGCGCCGGCGCCCCAGCCAGCGCGTCAGCAGCGGGATCGGCAGGCGATCGACCAGTGGTGACCAGGCCCATTTGAAGCCGTAGGCCAGGCCGACCCAGCTCAGGTGGCCGATGGTGGTGCGGTCGATGCCCGCCTCGCGCAGCCAGAAACTCAGCGTGCCGAGTACCAGCAGCAGCGGCAAACCGGCCGAAAAGCCCAGAAACAGCATACGCAGGCTCGCCGGCTCCAGGTATACGCGGATGGCAACATGCCAGGGGATGCGGGGTTTGTCGGTATCGGCGGTGGTGTCGGGCATGCGGGAATGGCGTGGTTGCGTCTATTATTCACGCATGTGCATGCAATGCGTTTCCAATCGGTCCCCGTGGGCGTCCCGCCGGGGTTTTCTGCTGGCCGCAGCAGCGGCCGCGTCCGCGCCGGTTTTGGCGCAGGTCGACGTCGGAAAACGTTCGCAGTTTCGCAAGCTGGTGTCGGCCGACGAGATTGAGCAGGCCGCCGCGCAGCAATACGCCAAGATGTTGTCCGAGGCCCGGGCTCAGCAGGCGCTGGCACCCGACGGCAACCCCCAGTTGCAGCGCCTGCGTGTCATTGCCCGGCGCATCATTCCACATGCCGCGCAGTGGAACGAACGTGCCGGTAGTTGGCGCTGGGAGGTCAACCTGATCGGCAGCAAGCAGATCAACGCCTTCTGCATGCCGGGCGGCAAGATCGCGTTTTACACCGGCATCCTCGATCAGTTGCAACTGACCGACGACGAGGCCGCGATGATCATGGGCCACGAGATGGCGCATGCCTTGCGCGAACATGCCAGCGAGCGCATCGGCAAGACGCAGGCCACCGGCGTCGGCCTGTCGCTGCTGTCCCAGTTGCTGGGGCTCGGGGACGTAGGCAATGCGGTGGCCAACATCGGCACCCAGTTGCTGACGCTCACATACAGTCGGCAAGACGAAAGCGAGGCCGATCTGGTCGGCCTGGAACTGGCGGCACGTGCCGGCTACAACCCGCACGCCGGGGTCACGCTGTGGCAGAAGATGGAAGCTGCTTCCGGCGGCGGCAAAAGCCTGGCGTTCCTGTCAACCCATCCTGCTGCGCCCGATCGCATCCGCAGGCTGCAAGAGAACGAGCCCAAGGTCCAGGCACTGTACGAGCGCGCACGGCGCGGCTGAGCGCGCGTCGTGTGCAATCGTTCCGCCACGCGTGCGGGATGTGGCTGACCGACGCCGCGCGCGCCGGTATGTCAGGCATTGCGATGGCCCGACGGCCGGGGCGCCAGGCCTCGGCCGGGCTTCAATTCAGCGCCATGCCGCCGTTGACTTCGATCACCTCGCCGGTGATGAAGGACGATGCCTGCGAGGTCAGATAGATCGCGGCATTGGCCACGTCTTCGGGCTG
>JBDTMH010000198.1:0-8633 GCA_039934375.1 Burkholderiaceae bacterium
ATAAGCCGCCGGGCCGCCCCAAGGCGAATTCCGCAGTGCGCAGCCTCATTCGAGCAGGCGCCGCTCTTGCATCCAGCCAATACAGGTCTGCGCGGCCTGCGCCAGCAGCTCGGGCTGACCGGCGAAATAATGGGTGGCGCCCTTGATGCAAACCATGGTCTTGTCGGCGCTGGCGCTGGCGGCGTGGATCCGCGCGGTATGGGGCTGCGGCACGGCGTCGTCTGCGCTGTGCTCGATGGCCAGCATCGGCACCGTGATGTGGGCGGCACATTTCTCGCCATGCGCGTGGGTATCGTCCGGCGACCACTGCGACAGCCAGGAGCGCAAGGTCGAGAAACGCGCCGAACCGACCGGGCCGGTGTTGACGGTTTCCGGATTGCCCATGAAGCAGCTGCCAATGGGCCGGTCATTCGGATCAATGCTGCCGTCCAGGAAACGCGGCTCCGCCATCGTGCGGTGAGTGACGAAGCCGCGCTCCATCTCCAACCCTCCCTGCTTGCGCAGACGCTCAAGCACTTCGCGGACCCAGTCCGTGCGCCGGCGAATGCGTGCCATCTGGGCGGCACGGTAGCGCAGCAGGAATTGCGCCGAATACGGCGGCTTGTTGCCTGGATGGTAGAGATCGAGTTCGGGATCGCGCCGATCCGGGTCGTCTTCGTCAAGCACCGACGGATCGATCCAATCCGACAACACCACGGCGCGCGACACATGCGCGGCCTGGAAGATGAAGGCATCGGCCGGAATCAGCCCCGCCGTCATGATGTTGCAGGGGTCTCCGGCCGGCGTATGGCTGACTGTCGGCCGCTCCGCCTGCGACTGGTAGAACAGCGCCAGCGACCCACCACCCGACCAACCCGCAATGACAACCGTGCGGTAGCCCCAGACCTCCCGCGCATGGCGCACGTAGGCACCGAGGTCGACGACGACGTTCTCCATGATCAGCGCCGTGTCATTGCGCGCATAGCGGCTCGCGGCGCACAGCACATGCACGCCACGCTCCGCCATCGCGCGCGGCATCGGCAACAGCTGCAGCGTCGACGCCGGGTGCATGTAGATCAGCAAAGTCTGCGATTCGTGGCCGCGCGGCAGATACCGAATCCCTTCAAGATTGACCACCCCCTGGTTGCCGGCAAATCCGTACACCTCCTTGAACCTGGAGGTCTCTGCATATTTCACATGCACCCATTCGGCCTGTACCTCGAACGGCTGTGTCTGGCTTGTCATGCTCCTGCTCCTTGTTCGACTGTCGCGACAGCGCCTGCCATCATGGAGCCACGGACAGGCGACGACGCTTTTGCTGCGTCCAGTCGGCGCAGGCCGCACGGGCCTCGTCGCGGAAGGTCTTCAATTCCTGATCGCTTGACACCGTCAACGTCAGCTCCAGTCGGATGCCGTTGGGATCGAAAAAGTAGATCGAATGCACGAATCCGTCGTGCGATACCGGGCCCAGCACCTCGACGCCAGCCTGCTCCAAACGCAACTTGGCCTGGTCGACCTCGGCCTGCGAGCCCACGCGCAGGGCCAGGTGGTTGACCCAGCGTGGTGTGTTGGGCGAGGGCTCGGCCGCGATGTTGTCTCCCAGGTCAAAGAACGCCACGCAACTGCCGTCGGTCATCTCGAAGAACAGATGCACAAACGGGCACGTCTCGCCGGTGCTCCCCACCGTGTCGGCGCGCACCACGTGCACCAGCGGCAGACCAAGCAGGTCTTCGTAGAAGTGGCGCGTCTCCTCCGCGTCGCGGCAGCGGTAGGCGACGTGGTGCAGTCCATGGACCGGTACGGGGTCAGCCATGTCAATCTCCTTGTAAAAAATGCTGCCGTCAATCCGGCAAGTTACCCGCCGCGTCGGCAGGCAGGTGCGCGGTGACACGCTCCAGCCAGAGCGCATCGTCGGACAGGGAGCGCAACTCCGCCAGCGCCTCCTCTCGGGTCTGCGTCCAGCGCCCGACCACGCGCACGTCGGCATCGTCGCCGGCCTGGTACGACAATTCCAGCCGGATGCCGTTGGGGTCGAAGAAGTAAACCGACCAGGTACCGGCTCCCACCGGTATTGGCCCGGTCAGCGCCACCCCGGTTTGCCGTAGTCGGTCGCACAAAGCGTGAAAGCGCTCCTCGGTCAGCGCAAAGGAACAATGCTGCATGGCGGCCAGCGCATCCCGGTCGCCCTTGTCCTTGGCGCCCTTGGGCATTTCGAAAAATGCCAGCAGGCTGTCGCCACCCATATCGAAAAAGTAGTGGCGCAGGTTCTCGAAAGGCGGATTGCCCCGGTTGCCGGGTCCGATGCCCAGTCCCGGCGGAACTTTCAGCGCATGAACCAGCGGCATGCCCAGCACCCCGCAGTAAAAGTCGATCGTCATCTTCATGTCGTCGGTGTTGAGCGCCAGATGGTGCAGACCACGTGCCTGAGCTGGTGCGCCGTGGGCCAGACGACGAACGTTCGCAGTGGTGTCATGGTTCATTGTGCAGGCTCCTTGGCCAGGTCGAAGTACAGTTGCGACAAATGGGGGCGCACCGCCATTTGCGCGCTCGGCTCTGCCAACGCGACGCGGCCCTTGATCAGCACGTAGGCCCGGTGGGTGAACGGCAGTGCAATGTCGAGCTTCTGCTCAACCAGCACCATCGTCAAGCCGCTTGCGCGCAAGGCGTCGAGCGCGCGGCGGATCTCCTCGACCACCAGCGGCGCCAGCCCCAGGAACGGCTCGTCGAGCAGCAACACACGCGGGCGCGACATCAGCGCCCGGCCGATTGCCACCATCTGCTGCTCGCCGCCCGACAGAGTACCGGTGAATTGCGCCCGGCGCTCGGCCAGCCGCGGAAACAGCGCATACACGAAGTCGAAACGTTCGCGCTCCGCGGCGGCGCTGCGCCCAGCCAGCCGGACCGTGCCCAGGCGCAGGTTGTCACGTACCGACAGCGGCGCGAACATGCGCCGTCCCTCGGGCACCTGTGTCATGCCGTGGCCGACGATGGCATGGCTGGGCTGGTCGATCAGTTCCCGTCCATCCATCCGCACACTGCCACTGCGCATCGGCAAGGTACCCGAGAGGGCCGCCAGCAATGTCGACTTGCCGGCACCGTTGGGGCCAAGCAAGGCCACGGTCTCGCCGCGATCCACCCGCAGATCGATGCCCTGGACCACAGGACCGTGGCCATAGCCGCCCGATAACTGCTGCACTTCAAGCATCGCCAATGGCTCCCAGGTCACCCAGATAGGCTTTCACGACTGCCGCATCATTGCGGATCTGCGTCGGTGTGCCCTGAGCGATCTTGCGGCCGAAGTTGAGCACGGCGATCCGGTCGGCCAGTGCCATCAGAAAGCGCATGTCGTGCTCGATCAACAACACGGCAATACCCTGGCGCGCAATTTGCCGGATGATGTCCGACAGGCGTTCACACTCTGACTGCGTCAGGCCGGCCGCTGGTTCATCGAACAGGATCAGCCGCGGTTCGGCCGCCAGCGCCCGCGCAATCTCGAGCAGACGCCCCTGGCCGAACGACAGCGTGGCCACGTCGGCCTCGCGCCAATGGCCCAGGCCGACGAATTCCACCAGTTCGTCGGCGCGTCGAATCGCCGCGCGTTCGGCTTGCACCGTCGCCTTGCTGGCGGCCCATACCCGCCACATCGGGCTCCGGAGCCGGCGATGCATGCCAACCATCACGTTCTCGCGCACCGACATGCTGGCGAACGGCTTATTGTGCTGGAAAGTGCGCATGATGCCGCGTGCTGCCATCGCATGGGCCGGCAATCCGCCCAGCGCCTCGCCGTCGAACTCCAGTGTGCCGGCCGAGGGCGCCAGCGCGCCGGCGATCATGTTGAAGGTCGTGCTCTTGCCGGCACCATTGGGGCCTATGACACCGAGAATCTCGCCAACCCGCACATCGAGGTCCAGGTCGGCAACGGCCTGCAGGCCACCGAACTGCTTGCACAGGCCCCTGACGACCAGCAAGTCGGCCGGGGCATCGTTTCCGGCAGCGCTGCTATGAGCCTTGGGAGCGGCCCGGCGGCTCACTGAAGCACCCTCCTCTTGGCGATCCAGCTGTCCCAGATGCCGACCAGACCCTTGGGTTGGAACAGCACCACCGCCACCACGATCACACCGAATACCAGCGCATGGTGATGACCGATCAGCGGCGACAGGACAAACGGCAACAGGTACAGCAACGCGGCGCCGACGATGGCGCCCGCATGCCGGCCGCTGCCGCCGACAATCACCATGAACAGCAGCAGAAAGGAATTTTCCAGGCCGAAGATCGGCGGGTTGACGGTGTTGTCGACAAAGGCATAGACCATGCCGGCGACACCCGCCATCGCACTGGTGATGGTATAGGCCGCGATCCGGGTCGCCGTGACGTCGATGCCCATCGCCTGCGCCGCCTGTGGGTCGTCGCGCACGGCGCGGCAGGCGCGGCCAAACCAGGAACGGTCCAGCCGCCACAGGCTGGCCAGCGTACCGAGCAGCAGCAGCACGATCACCACCGTGTACCAGGGGCCGGTCACGCGCACGCCAAGGACTTCCGGCAAACGGTAGTTGGCCAGACCACCGGCGGCGCCGGTCACCGAGCCGCCCTCGTTCAGCACCACGATGAACAGTTGGGCAAATGCCAGCGTCGCCAGCGCCAGGTAGAAGCCGTCGAGCCGCGTGGCGGGGATCGCCACCACGAGCGCCAGCAACACGCACAGGGCAATACCCGCCACAATGGCCAGCGGCAATGGCAGGCCGACCTGGAACAGCAGGATCACCATCGCATACGCACCGATGCCATAAAACGTGAAATGCGAGAACGCCACCTGACCGGCGATACCGAACAGGAAGTTGTAGCTCAGTGCCAATGTCGCCCACAGCAAAAGTTTGCGGTAGACGTCGGTCTGGTAGGAGCCCAGCATGAACGCGAGCGCCGACAACAGCAACGCCGTCAGTGCAAATCCAGCCAAGGTCTTCACGCGCGTGACTCCCGTGCGCGCAACAGTCCGGTCGGGCGCAGCAGCAGGAACAAGATCAGCAGCACCAGCGGAACGCCTTGCGCCAGACCCGGCGGGATCGGCGCATAACGCACCGTGAACTGTTCCGCGATCGCCAGGATCAGACCCCCGAGCAAGGCACCTTCGACCCGTCCGACCCCGCCGATCACCAAGGCGGTGAAACCCTGGATCGCCAACGGCAGTCCCATCAGGTAATGCGCCGACACATTCGGCGCCACCAGCAGACCGGCCAGTCCGGCCACGCCGGCACTGGCGGCAAATGCCAGCGCGGTGACCCGGCGCAGATTGATGCCCATCAGCGCTGCCGCACGCCGGTCAATGGCCACCGCCTCGAACGAGCGGCCGGCCAGCGTGCGCTCGAAGAAATACCATGCCCCGCCAAACACCAGCGCCGTCACGACGATGATCGTGAAGCTCTGGTACGAGCCTGCGACCAGCCCCAGCTCCAGCCGGCCGTAACCGAACATCGGCGGAACCGGCTGCGGGTCCGGCCCCATGCCGAGCGAGACGATTTCGCGGAACACCACCAGCATGCCGAGCAGCGCAAGGATCGGCGCCAGCGCCGGTGCCCCGCGTTCGACCAGCGGCCGCACGGCGATGCGCTCGGTCAGCCAGCCCACCAGC
The DNA here is from genome assembly GCA_039934375.1 of Burkholderiaceae bacterium. Classification (GTDB taxonomy): domain Bacteria; phylum Pseudomonadota; class Gammaproteobacteria; order Burkholderiales; family Burkholderiaceae_C; genus CAISIP01. Next base: position 5,606 of record JBDTMH010000198.1, read on the forward strand.
AGCATGGCAACGATCACGATGGCCATGCCGACCGGATACGGCAGCCCATACTGCGACAAGGCCAGGAAGCCGCCGAAGGCGGCCAGCATCGACCACTCGCCAACCGCGAAGTTGATGATGCCGGTCGGACGGGTGATCAGCAGATAGGACAGCGCCACCAGCGCGTAAATGCAACCGCTGGCCATGGCACCGACGATCAGCTCGACGAAGTCCCTCATGCAAAAACGCCGGGCCGTCCCCAGTTTTCTCGCACGCGCTCGGGGGCGACGGCAACGCCAGGGCTGGGGGCTGTCATTTCGCGCCGACGTGCACGACCTTTCCTTGCTGGTCGCCTTCGTAGACGCGCACGACCATGCCATTGGGGTCGAAGCCGGTGCGTTTTCCATCGGCAAATCCGTACGAGCTGCCGACGCCACCCATCACACCGACATAGCCCTTGGTGGCCTGCATTGCGACCCGAACTTTCTCCTTGTCGGTATCACCGGCGCGCTTGATGGCGTCGGCTACCAGCATCACACCGTCATAACCATAGCCGTTGAGGTTGTACGGTTCGTTGCCCGTGTCCTTCTTGAAGCTCTCGATGAACTGGCGGGTCTGCGGTTTTGCCGGATCGAAGGCATCGACAAATGCCAGGCCATCGAGCAATCCCTTGGCCACCGATCCGTACACCGGGATCGAGAAGTTGTAATTGCCCAGCAGCGGCATTTTCAGACCCAATTGCCGGTACGAGCGCAGGATCAGCGCATTCTCCGGCGTCAGCACCCCGGCCAGGAACACCGCATCGGGATTGGCCGCACGCACCTTTTGCATCTGCGGATCGGCCGTGGTCGATCCGCGCGGCACCACCTCTTCACTGACGATGGCGATCTGCGCCTTCTCCAGCGCACCCTTGAAGAAGCGATTGGTCAACTGGCCCAGGTCAGAGTTGTCGGTGATCAGTGCCACCTTCTTGAAGTTCTTGTTGCGCGCGTAGGACAACAAGGTCGCGATCTGGGTCGAGCCCAGCGGCCCGGTTTGCCAGAAGTTGGGGTTGTCGATCTGGGTCGTCAAGGTGTCGCCGCTGTTGGACGGCGTCATGTGCGGCGTCTTGGTCTCCAGCGTGACGGACTGGGCTTGTTGGGTGGCCGGCGTCAGTGACACCGACAGGATGAAGGCGACGCCGGCATCGACCAGCTTGCGCGCGGCCGTGGCAGAGACATCGGGTTTGCCCTGATCATCCTCTACCAGCAGTTCGACCTGCTTGCCGAGCAATCCGCCCTTGGCGTTGAGCTCCTTGACCGCGTAGACGGCGCCAGCTGCAACCGGCTCGGCATAACCCTTGGCAGGCCCGACCCGGTCGGTAATCATGCCGATCTTGATGGTGTTTTGACCGAATGCCAGTGGTGCCGCCAGCACCATCGCGGCCGCGCCCAGCGCGCGCACCGTGGACAGGAATGTACGATTCATGTGATGTGTTTCCTTATGGTAGTTAGTGTCCCGACCCGCTCACTTGCCCGCTCTCTTGTCTGCCTGCTCACTCACCCAGCAGCCGTTCGGTCCAGCGACCGAACGCCTGCATCTGGGCCACCACGGCTTTGCGCGCGGCCGCGTCCTCCAATCGTCCATCCGCATCGAACTTCGGCGCGCACAGATTGATGAACACTTCGGGACGTGGCATCACCAGCGCCTCCAGACAGCCCAGAATCTTGCGCACCTCGTACTGGTGCCTGGCGCCTCCGACCGGTCCGATCGTGGCCGACATGATGGCCACCGGCTTGTCCTTGAACGGTTGCTCCGGCAATCGGGACAACCAATCGATGGCGTTCTTGAGCACGCCCGAGATCGAGAAGTTGTATTCCGGACTGGCGATCAACAGCGCATCAGCCGATCGTATATCCTGAGCCAGTTGCAGCACCGCAGATGGCACGCCGGCACGCTCCACGTCGTAGTCGTACAGCGGAATCTGCCGGTAATCGGTGATGCGCAGCGTCATGCCCTGGGGCATTTCCTCGCCCGCGGCCAGCAGCGCACCGCGGTTGTATGACTTGCTGCGCAGACTGCCGCAGATACCGAGAATGGTGCGCATCGTCATGGGAGTGGCGTCCTTGTCACAGTGCTGGGTTCATGCGGTGGCCACCGCGCCGGCATAGGCCGGAGCGACCCGGATCTCGAACTGCCCGACACCATCCACGCCGGCCTCGATGCGGTCACCCGGCAGTACCGGACCCACACCTTGGGGGGTTCCGGTCATGATCACGTCGCCCGGCTGCAAAGTGTAGAACGACGACGCATATTCGATCAGCCGCGCAATGTCGTACACCAGATGCCGGGTATTCGACTGCTGGCGCGGCTGCCCGTTGACGCGCAGCCATAAGTCGAGCTGATTCGGGTCGGCAATCTCGTCGGCCGTGACCAGCCAGGGGCCTAGCACCGCATAAGTGTCGATCGATTTGCGGAACGACTGGAACTCGGTGCCCCGCACCGTCATGTCCAGCGCCACCGCATATCCTGCCACATGGGCCATGGCATCCGCCCGGCGAACCTGGCGGCAGACCGATCCGATGACGACACCGAGTTCCACCTCATGGTCATTGCGCCGGTCCTCGAAGCGAAGCACGATGTCCTGGCTACAGCCGATCAGTGCGCTGCCCGCCTTGAGAAACAGGCCCCAATCAGCGATCGAGGTGATTTTCCGGCCGTGTGCGATGCCGGCATCGGCCTTGGACTCGGCGAGGTGGTCCTGGTAGTTGATCGGCGCACCGATGATCTTGCCTGGATTGGCCACCGGGGAGTCGAATGCCACGGCGCCCACAGCATGGCATTGCGCCCCAAGCATGGCCTGGCGCATCGGCTCGCGAAGTTGCGGCAAAGCCTCGACCAGCAGGTCCTTCTGCGGCAAGGGATATCGCTGTGCCGGCAAGCGATCCAGCACGCGGGTGACGTCGTACACCAGGCCATCCTCGACCACGCCGAGCCGACCGCCGTTGAATCGGCAGACCTTCATGGCGCTGGCCTGCCGCAGGTCGCGTCGTTCATTGCCATGTCTGCT
>JBDTMH010000199.1:0-8409 GCA_039934375.1 Burkholderiaceae bacterium
TGCTGGCCGACGCCATCGCGCAAGACAAGCGCCTGTGCATCGTCGCCGACTACGACTGCGACGGTGCCACCGCCTGCGCGGTCGGCATCCGCGGGCTGCGCCTGCTCGGCGCACGCCACGTCGACTACATCGTGCCGGACCGGGTGCGCGACGGCTACGGCCTGACCGCACCGATTGCGCAGCGCGTCAAGGACAGCGGCGCTGACGTGCTGATCACGGTCGACAACGGCATTGCCAGCATCGAAGGTGTGGCGCACGCCCGCGCGCTCGGCCTGCAGGTGCTGGTGACCGACCACCATTTGCCGGCCAGCACGCTGCCTGACGCCGACGTGATCGTCAACCCGAACCAGCCGGGTTGCAGCTTTGCCAGCAAGTCGATTGCCGGGGTCGGCGTGATGTTCTATGTGTTGCTGGCGCTGCGCTCCGAACTGCGTGAACGCGGCGTGCTGACGCCGCAGTCGCAGCCCAAGCTCGACGCCTTGCTGCCGCTGGTGGCGCTGGGCACGGTGGCCGACGTGGTGCGGCTGGACGCCAACAACCGCCGTCTGGTTGCGCAAGGGCTCAAGCGCGTGCGATCGGGCGCGCTGCCGGCCGGACTGTCCAGTCTGTTTGGTACGGCCGGGCGCTCGGCGCCGGTGGCCACGACCTTCGATTTCGGCTTTGCGCTGGGTCCGCGCATCAATGCCGCGGGGCGCCTGAGCGACATGACGCTGGGCATCGAATGCCTGCTCACCGACGACCCGAAACGCGCCGACGAACTGGCCCGCACGCTGGACGGCATCAACCGGCAGCGGCGTGAGATCGAGGGCGACATGCGCGCCCAGGCAATGGAGATCGCCGAGTCGCTGTTCGACGAAGGCGACGAGCCACCGCCAGCGATCTGCGTGTTCGACCCCGACTTCCACGAAGGCGTGGTTGGCATCGTGGCCTCGCGTATCAAGGACAAGCTGCATCGGCCGACCTTCGTATTCGCAGCCAGCCAGGCGCCGGGCAAGGAGCACGAGCTCAAAGGCTCGGGCCGCTCGATACCCGGCTTCCACCTGCGCGACGCACTGGACCTGGTGGCCAAACGTTACCCCGGCGTGTTGCTGCGTTTTGGTGGCCACGCCATGGCTGCCGGCTGCACCATCGACGAAGAGAATCTGGACCAGTTCGAACAAGGCCTCACCGAGGTGGCGCTGGAGTGGCTGGACAAACCCACGCTGCAACGCCGGCTCGAGACCGACGGACCGCTGGCACCCGAATACCGCCGGGTCGATCTGGTCGACACCTTGCACAAGGAAGTCTGGGGCCAGGGCTTTGCGCCACCGGTGTTCAGCGAAGAGGTCGAGGTGCTGTCGCAGCGTCTGGTCGGCGAGAAACACCTGTCGCTCAAACTCAAGCACCAGGGCACGCCCATTGACGGCATCTGGTTCAACCATACCGACAGCCTGCCGGCGCGGGCCCGTATCGCGTTTCGCCTCGATGCCGACGAATGGAACGGATCGCGTAAAGTGAAGTTCCTGATCGAAGGTGTCGAAACCTGAACCGCCGCTGCTCCCCAGCTGCCCTGCACACATTGACAAAAAATTTCACCATGAACACATCCACATCCGCAAACTCTGCCTTTGACCTCACCGGCCGCCTGGCCCTGATCACCGGCTCCAGCGCCGGCATCGGTTTTGCCCTGGCACGCGGCCTGGCCCAGGCCGGCGCGGCCGTCATCCTCAACGCGCGCAGCCAGGACAAGCTTGATGCGGCGGCCAAGACCTTGCGCAATGAAGGCGCGACCGTCCATGTGAAAGCTTTCGATGTCACCGACAGCAAGGCCGTCAAAGCGGCGGTCGACGACATAGAGAAATCCATCGGTGCGATCGACATCCTGATCAACAACGCCGGCATGCAGCGGCGCGGACCGCTGGAAGACTTCACGATCGAGCACTGGCATGAGCTGATGCGCACCAACCTGGACAGCGTGTTTCTGAACGGGCAGGCCGTAGCCCGCCACATGATCGCGCGCAAGCGCGGCAAGATCATCAATATCTGCTCGGTGCAAAGCGAACTCGGGCGTCCGAACATCGCGCCCTACACCGCCAGCAAGGGCGGGGTCAAGATGCTGACCAAAGGCATGGCCATCGACTGGGGCCAGCACGGCATTCAGGTCAATGGCCTGGGCCCGGGTTACTTCAAGACCGAACTCAACGATGCGCTGGTGAAGAACCCGGAGTTCAGCAGCTGGCTGATCGGCCGCACGCCGTCCCGGCGCTGGGGCGATGTAGAAGACCTGGTCGGCCCGGCCGTGTTCCTGGCCAGCGATGCGTCGAAGTTCGTCAACGGCCACATTCTGTATGTCGATGGCGGCGTGACCGCCACGTTGTAAGGCAACCCCCGGGCCGCGGCGACAATCCCCTGAACCAACTGGAACCCATCTGATGGAAGCACTCGTCATTCACGCCCCCGGCGACCTGCGCGTCGAAACGGTCACCACACCCCAGGTCGAATCCTGCCAGATCCGGGTGCGGGTGCGCAAGGGCGGCATCTGCGGCTCGGACCTGCACTATTTCCAGCATGGCGGCTTCGGCACCATCCGCATCAAGGAGCCGATGGTGCTTGGCCACGAGATCGCCGGCATCGTCGAGCAGGTCGCGCCTGATGCCGAAGGCGTCAACGTCGGCGACCGGGTGGCGATCAGCCCGAGCCGGCCCTGCGGCAAATGCACGTATTGCCAGCAAGGACTGCAGAACCACTGCCTGGACATGCGTTACTACGGCAGCGCGATGCGCACGCCGCATGTGCAAGGTGCGTTCCGCCAGGAGATCGTCTGTGACGCCAGTCAGGCCCACCGCCTGGCCGACACCATCAGCGAGAGCGAAGGCGCAATGGCCGAGCCGCTGTCGGTGGCACTGCATGCCGCGCGCCGCGCCGGCCCGCTGTTGGGCAAGCGGGTGCTGGTGACCGGCTGCGGTCCGATCGGTGCATTGCTGATCCTGGCCGCTAGGCGTGCAGGCGCAGCGCACATCGTGGCCACCGACGTCAGCGCGTTCACCTTGCGCAGCGCCACCAAGGTCGGTGCCGACCAGGTCATCAACGTCGCTGAACAACCCGACGGCTTGTTGCCGTTCTGCGCCAACAAGGGTTCGTTCGACGTGCTGTTCGAGGCCAGCGGCAACGAACGAGCGCTGCGCGGCGCGCTGGACGCCTTGCGTCCGCGCGGCGTCATCGTGCAGGTCGGACTTGGTGGCGACATGACGCTGCCGCTGAACACCATCGTGGCCAAGGAATTCGATCTGCGCGGTGCATTCCGCTTCCACGAGGAATTCGCGATTGCGGTCGAATTGCTCAACAAGGGCCTGATCGACGTGAGGCCGCTGATCTCGGCAACCTTGCCGTTCCGTGACTCGGGTCGAGCGTTCGCGCTGGCGGCCGATCGCTCGCAGGCGATGAAGGTCCTGCTCGACTTCGAATGAGGCGCGGCCAGCTCTGGCGCAGCGAATCCGTTGCCGGCAACTGCGCGCGGGCTTATAGAATGATTTCCTTATCCCAACGATGCAGTGGAGAGTGCCATGTCTGACCAGAAATACCGTCTCGTCACCCGCAGCGATTTTGATGGCCTTGTCTGTGCGATCCTGCTCAATGAGATGGAGCTGATTGACGACATCAAGTTCGTCCATCCCAAGGACATGCAGGACGGCAAGATCGAGATCACCGATCGGGACATCACGACCAACCTGCCCTACGTGCCAGGGGCGCATCTGGTGTTCGACCACCATGCGTCGGAGACCGTGCGCAACACCGGCGAGAGGCCGAAAAACTACATCATCTATCCAGGTGCGCCGTCGGCGGCGCGGGTTGTGTACGAATGCTACGGCGGTCAGTCACGTTTCCCGGACTCGTTCGACGACATGATGACCGCGGTCGACAAAAGCGACGCCGCCGAGTTTTCGCACGACGAGATCCTGAGCCCCACTGGCTGGGTGCTGCTGAACTACCTGATGGACTCGCGCACCGGGCTGGGGCGGTTCCGCGAATTCCGTATCAGCAACTACCAGTTGATGCTGAGCCTGATCAACGACGTTCGCACCCACAGCATCGACGAAGTACTGGCCTTGCCCGACATGGTGGAGCGGGTGGAAGTGTATTTCGACCATGCCGAAAAGGCGAAGGAGCAGATCCAGCGCTGCACCACGGTGCACGGCAACCTGGCCGTGTTCGACCTGCGCAACGAAGAGATCATCTTCGCGGTCAACCGCTTCATGATCTACGCGCTGTTCCCGCAAACCAACATCTCGATTCATGCCATGTGGGGCGTGCAGAAGCAGAACACCGTGTTCGCGACCGGCAAGTCGATCACCAACCGGACCTCACGCACCAACATCGGCGAGCTGATGCTCAGTTATGGCGGCGGCGGCCACGAGAATGCCGGAACCTGCCAGATCGCCAACGACAAGGCCGATGCCGTGTTGCAGGAACTGATCAGCAAGATCAACGCCGACGGCTGACGCGTCGGCGCACGCATCCGGGCGCAGGGTGTTGGCGGCGTCGGACCCCTATTGGCACGCCGCGCCGGTACCGGCCGTTGCAGGGCCTAAAATGGCCGAGTGAAAAAGATTCTCAACGCTGATCTGCATTGCCACTCCGTCGTCTCCGATGGCACGCTGACCCCAGAAGCTCTGGCCGCGCGGGCAAAAGCCAACGGCGTCGAGTTGTGGGCGCTGACCGACCATGACGAGATCGGCGGTCAAGCCCGCGCCGCCGCCGCAGCCCGCGCATTGGGCATGTATTACCTGACTGGCACCGAGATCTCGGTCAGCTTCATCGGCCGCACCGTGCATATTGTCGGGCTGGGTTTCGATGCCGACGACCAGCGGATGCGCGAAGGCCTTTCTCGCACACGCGGCGGACGCGGCCAGCGCGCCCATGACATGGCTGCCGGCCTGGCCAAGGTCGGCATCAAGGATGCATACGAAGGGGCCCTTAAATTTGCCGGCAACCATGAGCTGATCTCGCGCACCCATTTCGCCCGCTTTCTGGTCGAAGCCGGCGTCTGCAAGGAGACCAACGAGGTGTTCCGCAAATACCTGACCGAGGGCAAGCCGGGCTTTGTCGAGCACCGCTGGGCTTCGCTCAAGGACGCGGTGACCTGGATCACCGATGGCGGCGGCGTGGCGGTGATTGCCCATCCGGCTCGGTACAAGTTCAGCGCCACCGAAGAGTACGCGCTGTTCACGGAATTCAAGAACCACGGCGGCCAGGCGGTCGAGGTGATCACCGGCAGCCACAGCGCGGCCGAGTACTTGATCTATGCAGAAACCGCACGCGAGTTCGGCCTGGCCGCGTCACGTGGCAGCGACTTTCATAGCCCGGACGAGTCTCACACCGACCTGGGCACCTTGCCCTTGTTGCCCGCCGGGCTGCAACCGGTCTGGGAATTGCTGGAGTCACGGATCCAGTGAGCCTGTCCCGTTGTCGCCGCCACCGGCGCGAATTCTGACATGGCGCAATTCTTCGAAGTTCACCCGGACAACCCGCAGCCGCGCCTGCTCAAGCAGGCGGTGGCACTGCTTGCGCGCGGCGGCGTGCTCGCCGTGCCGACCGACTCCAGTTATGCGCTGGTCTGCCAGATCGACGACAAGGCGGCGGCCGACCGCTTGCGCCGCATCCGCGGTGTCGACGACCGCCACCATCTGACGCTGCTGTGCCGTGACCTGAGCGAACTGGCCAACTATGCCCGCGTCGATAACCAGCAATACCGGCTGATCAAGTCGGCCACGCCAGGGCCGTACACCTTCATCCTGCTGGCCAGCAAGGAGGTGCCGCGCCGGGTCAGCCATCCGCAGCGCAAGACCATCGGCATGCGGGTGCCGGAGCATCGGGTGCTGCAGGAGCTGCTTGCGCTGCACGGCGGCCCGCTGCTGGCGACGACGCTGATCCCGCCGGGCGACACCGATCCGCTGAACGACGCGCAGGAGATCCGCGCCAAGTTCGAGCACCAGATCGATGGCGTCATCGATGGTGGCGCCTGTGCGCACCAGGCCACAACCGTGGTCGACATGTCCGACGGCGAACTGGTGCTGGTGCGCCAGGGCCGTGGCGACGCTGCCGCACTGGGCCTGTGACGGCCGGCCGGTACCACTCTGAGACAATGCCTTGGTGGAATCCTCGAACCTGATACAGACCGTCCTGATCTATGCGCTGCCGGTGCTGTTTGCCATCACCGTACATGAAGCCGCCCATGGCTATGCCGCGCGCCATTTCGGCGACAACACCGCCTATGCGCTGGGCCGCGTCACGCTGAACCCGATCAAGCATATCGATCCGATCGGCACCATCGTCATGCCGCTGATGCTGTACTTCGCGACCTCGGGCGCCTTCGTGTTCGGCTATGCCAAGCCGGTGCCGGTGCGGTTCGGCAATCTGCGCAATCCCAAGCGCGACATGGTCTGGGTGGCGCTGGCCGGGCCCGGCGTCAACTTGATCCAGGCCTTTCTGTGGGGACTGGCGACAGTGTTGCTACACGCGGTCGGCTCCACCGAACCATTTTTCCTGCGCATGTGCCAGGGCGGCATTCTGGTCAACGTCGTGATGTTCGTGCTGAACCTGTTTCCGCTGCCACCGCTGGACGGCGGCCGAGTCCTGGTCGGGCTGCTGCCGATGCGCCAGGCCGAGATGGTGGCCCGGATCGAGCCCTGGGGTTTTTTCATCGTCATGGGCCTGCTGCTGGCCGGCGTGGTCAGCACCTTCTGGATGCGCCCGCTGATGGTGCTGACGTTCGGCCTGCTCGACCTGCTGCTGACTCCCTTTATGTGGATTTTCGGCTGACCCGCCTTCTGATTTTCTCTTTCGCACCATGAGCAAGACGCGTTTCCTGACCGGCATCACCACCTCCGGAACCCCCCACCTGGGCAACTATGTCGGCTCGATCCGGCCGTCGGTGCGGGCCAGCCTGCGCGACGACGTCGAGAGTTACTACTTCCTGGCCGACTACCACGCGCTGATCAAGGTCGAGGAGCCTGCGCGCATCCAGCGCTCGACGCTGGAGATTGCCGCCAGCTGGCTGGCCGCCGGTCTGGACCCGCAGCGCGTAATCTTCTACCGGCAGTCCGACATTCCCGAAATCCCCGAGCTGACATGGTTCCTGACCTGCGTCACCGGCAAGGGCATCCTGAACCGAGCCCATGCCTACAAGGCAGCGGTGGACAAGAACGCCGCCGCAGGTGCGGACACTGACACCGACATCAGCGCCGGCCTGTTCATGTACCCGGTGCTGATGGGCGCCGACATCCTGATGTTCAATGCGCACAAGGTGCCGGTCGGGCGCGACCAGGTGCAGCATCTGGAGATGGCGCGCGACATGGCCAACAGCTTCAACTACCGTTACGGGCAGCATTTCACGCTACCCGAGGTGGTGATCGAGGAATCGGTGGCCACCTTGCCCGGCGTCGACGGACGCAAGATGAGCAAGAGCTACGACAACCATATTCCGCTGTTCTCGCCTCGCACGCAACTGCGCAAGCTGATCGCAGGAATCGTCACCGATTCGCGCTTGCCGGGCGAACCCAAGGAGGTCGACGGTTCGGCCCTGTTCCAGATCTACCAGGCTTTTGCCAGCGAAGCAGAAACCGTAAACCTGAGCAAGGCGTACGCTGGAGGCATTGCCTGGGGAGAGGCCAAGGAACTGGTGTTCGAGCGCCTCGACCAAGAGATCACGCCGATGCGCGAACGTTATGAAACGCTGATCAGCGACCCGGCGGCGATTGAACAGATCCTGCTGCGTGGCGCCACCAAGGCTCGCAGCATCGCGACCCCGTTCATGACGCAGCTGCGCCATGCTGTCGGATTGCGCAACCTGGGCACGGCCAGCAAGAATGGAAAGACTGGCGCCACCAAATCCGACAAGGCCGCGCTTCCCAATTTCAAGCAATACCGTGAGAGCGACGGCACATTTGCATTCAAGCTGGTCGACCCAGCCGGGCGCCTGCTATTGCAAAGCCATGCCTTCACCTCCCCCAAAGACGCCGGCGCTACCATCGGCCGGCTGCAAAAGGAAGGCGCCAGCGCCCTGGCCGGCCTCGACGGCCGATACACGCTGGGAGACGGTGTGACGCAGGAAGAGATTGCCACTGCGTTGCAGCAAATGGTCGACGCGGCCTGAATCCAGGCGGCGCACCACGGTCCGTTACGGGTTACGCATAAAGGCACCGCTGCGCTGATACAATGCCACGCTTCGAGACAGGAGAAGTGGCAGAGTGGTCGAATGTACTTGACTCGAAATCAAGCGTAGGGGCGACCCTACCGTGGGTTCGAATCCCACCTTCTCCGCCAGTCAGTCAGAGCCCCCGCTAGTCGGGGGCTTTGTTTTAGGGGAATGCCCGCGCCGTGCGGGGTTGCGGGCGATTTCCGGTGTGCCGTCAATTCCCGCGGGTGCGCCCG
>JBDTMH010000200.1:0-8375 GCA_039934375.1 Burkholderiaceae bacterium
CGCCGTCGACCATGGCGGCTTCGTCCAGTTCGTAGGGAATCTGGTCGATGAAGGTACGCATCAGTATCGTTCCCAGCGACACGAAGAAGGTCGCGTACAGCAGGATCAGGATCAGGTGCGTGTCGTTCAGGTGCAGCGCGTTGACAACACCGAACAGCGGCAGCGTGACGACAATGGGCGGCAGCAGCCGCACGACGATCAGGAATGTCGCACTGCGCTGCAGCGAAGGTGCGCGGTTGCGGGAATAGGCGAAACCGGCCATCGTGCTGGCCACGATCACCAGCGCCGTGGCGCCGGCCGTGATGATCAGGCTGTTCAGCAGCCCGTCGAAGAAACCGCGCCATTGGGCCCATAAGCTGACGTAGTGCTGCAAGGTCGGGGTGAACTGCCAGCGTGCTGGCACGGCGAAGATGTCCTGCCCTGGCTTGACGGAGGCCATCACCATGAAAACGATAGGTGCCAGCGACCAGCACAGTATGACCAGCAGCAGGATGCCCTTGCCGGCCATGATCCAGCGCGAGCGCGCTCTAGCGGCCATGGCCTGACGACTGCCTGCGCAGCGCCACCATATAACCTGCCCCCAGCAGCAGGGAAATCAGCACCATGATCCAACCCGTTGCCGACGCGCCGCCGAAGGCATTGAAAGTGAAGGCCTCCTGGTAGAGATAGACGCCGACGACCTCGGTCTGGCGCGCCGGTCCACCGCCGGTCAGCAGCCAGACCTCGGAGAAGATGCGGAATACGAAGATGTAGCGAAACAACATTGCCAGCAGGATGGCCGGCATCATCAGCGGCAGTGTGATGCGGCGAAAGATCTGCCATGGGGTTGCGCCGTCCATTCTGGCAGCCTCGTACAACTCGCCGGGAATCGACAGGCGCGCCGCATACAGGATCAGGAACGTGAATGGCAGGTTGAGCCAGATTGACAGCAGCGAGACCAAGGCCAGTCCGTGCTGGGGATTGATCGACCATTCCAGCATCGGCAAGCCCAGCGCCGCCAAGGCCAGGTTGGCCGGGCCCGCCTGCACGTCGAACAGGAAACGCCAGACCACGGCCGCCGATACTTCGCTCACGGCGTACGGCGCCAGTACTGCGGCCAGCAGCCAGCGCCGGGCCGGCAGGCCGCTGGCAAACAGCAGTGCGATGCACAGGCCCAGCAGCAACTCCACGTGCACCACGGTCAGCACGACGATGAGCGTATTGCGCAGCGCGCGCCAGAAATACACGTCGCCGAGCACGTGCTGGTAGTTCTCCCAGCCGACGAATCGGGGCGACATGCCAAAGGTGGACTCCTGAAGGCTCAGCCACAACACGTAAATGCCAGGAATTACCAGCAGGCTCAACACCAGCAGGTGGGCCGGCGCGATCAACGGCAACGCCGCGCCTGTCGGAGATTTGCGCAGGCGGCCGATCCTGACGGCCAGATGTCGATTCATGCGTTCTGCAACTCCAGCTTTGGCGCAGTTGTTCCCGAGGTCGGGGCGGCGCCGGCGGCAACCGGCTCCCATCCTTCGATCGTGGTCCGGTACGTCACCCGGCGATAGCCGGGGTAGTCGTTGATCGCGGTATGCAGCACACAGGGGTTGTCCCACATCGTCAGCGTGCCGGGTTCCCAGCGCACGCGGCACTGGAATTCCGGGCGCGTGGCCAGATTCAGCAGATACTGGATCAGCGGACGACTCTCGTCCTCGGACAGGCCCATCACGCTGCGCATCACGCTGGATACAAAAAGGTAGGGTTCGTTCGTGCTCGGGTGCATGCAGATCACCGGATGCACGACTTCGCTTTCTGCGGCGCTTGCTGCATCTGTGCGCAGTGCGAGCCGCGACTGCATCGCGTTGATCGCAAACACCCCCTTGCCGCTGTGAACCGCCGTCTGCCCGTGCAGCAACTCGCGCAAACGCGGCGAAAGCGCGCGGTAGGCCATGGCCAGGCTGCAGAAGCAGGTGTCGCCACCGACCGGCGGCACGACTTCCGCATACAACATCGTGATTCCCGGCGGACGCGGCAACCAGGCCAGGTCCATGTGCCAGTCTTCCCCGATCACCTTGCCGGTGTCATCCGGCTCGCGCTCGAAGCGGATGATGTGCTCCAGTCCCGGCATCGACGCATGCACCGGATTGGGACTGAATGCGCCGAAGCGGGCGGCTACCGCCTTGTAGGCGGCAGGTGTGAGCGTTTGCGCGCGCAGCGCAATGACATGGTAGATGTCCAACGCCTTGCGCACTTCGGCAATAGTCTCGGCATCCGGCTGGCTCGACAGGTCGATGCCCCGGACATCCGCGCCGAGCGCTCCGGTGATCGGAAACACATCGACCAGCTTGAAACGTGAATCACGCAACATGGGAAAACATCCTCGACGGCCCAGTGCCATGGACGTGGCAGCCGGCAGATTGTTGACAATTACTTACTTCCACGTAAGTCAGTTTCGCATCGCGTGCCTAGCCGATCCATCCGGATTTACCCTTGACAAAAATCAAACATCTGGAATTTTCAGCATGTCAGGCTCAAGCCGAGCGGGCAAGGCCAGTCCGCGGCCGCTGCCCGATCAGGGTCGCGGCAGACCTTGTCTTCGGTGCGACCGGGCCACAGACACGGGTCGACCTGGCGTTGCTTGTTCGCGTTGGCGAGCCGCAGAGGGAACGGCGCAGGGGCCGGGCCGCGGATGCTAGGCCACAGCCCTTTTCAGCTGCGCCATCACCCGCAGCATGGTGCGATTCACATCGTCCAGGTGCAGCTCATGGGTCTTGCACAGGGCGGGAACCATGTCCATGTAGGGGTACTCGAGCGCGCGGGCGAGTTCCAGGAACGGCGCATAGGGACCGCTGTTGCCCAGGATCGCGCCGGTCACGCGCTCCGACAGCGGCAGGCGGTGCAAGGCGTCGCGCAAGGGCTCGCCCAGCAGACCGTCGACCTGCGACAACATGCCGGTCAGGAACACTTCGCGGCGCAGCGTGTCTTCGTCGCCGGCGTCGAGCAGGTGCTCCATCAGATGGGCGCGCATGACGATGGCAGTGTGCACCGGCTCCATGTCAGGCTCGTTGGTGGCCAGCGGCATCTGCTCCAGCAGCCATTGCTTGAAACGGGTCAGGCCCAGCAACATCAGGCCGTGGCGCAAGGACTCGACATTGTTGCGCAGCCCCAGCGCCACGGAATTGGTGTAGCGCAGAAAGCGGTAAGCCAATAGCGGCTCCTCGGCCAGCGTGTGTTCCAGCAGGTCGAGCGCCAGATCGGCGTCGGTTTCGCGCACCAGTTTCACAATGGCGCGATGGCTCGGCTGAATGGCCTGGTGCTTGTGCGAGAGCAGGATGTCGTCGGTCGGCCAGCCGGCGATGCCCCAGGCCCCGCTCTGGTCCAGGCAGTGGTCGGCCATCAGGCGGCTGGGGACGGCCTCGACGATCTGCCCTGGCAGCACCGGATCACCGGCGACTGACGCTGCCGGGCTGGCGTCGCGCCCCTGCTTGAGGGCCACATGGGCGCCGACCAGTGTCTCGCCCGGCGTCAGGCTGATGATGGTGCGTGCAAACCAGGGTGCGATGGCACTGTCCGGCCGTTGGCCGGCTGCGCCGCGCCATAAAAGCTGGACGCCGCGTTGCTGCGCCTGGCGCAGCAGATCGACGATGCCTGCTGGCTCGAGCAGATCCTGTTGCACCGAAAGCCAGGGGCCATCGGGTTTGCAATTCTCCAGCAGGCCGGCCAGCAACCGGGCATCGAGCGGCGTCAACACCAGGGTCGGGCTTTGGCCGGACCAGGTCAGCTCGACAGCCCGCAAAAAATGCGCTGCTTCCAATGTTTCACCCTCGATCGGGGCCATGAACAACTGCATCGCCACCGGCTGGCGCGACTTGTTCCAGACCAGCTGATAACCCAGGATCAGCTGTCCAAAGGACGATGGGGCCATGTCAATTGATGTAATTGAAGAGCGACAAACGTTGGATCTGTGCGTAAGACTGTAACGCAGCCTGATAGCCGGTCTGCGCGGTGGTGAAATTGGAGATGGCTTTGGCCATGTCGGCATCGACCGCTCGCGAACGGTCGGACTCCAGCGCCAGCGAACGCGCCGACTGCGCGTCGGTGATGCTGTCGGCACGGTTCAACCAGTCGCCCGCCTGGCCGCGCGCAGCCTGCAAGCGTTCCATGCCGGTGTCGATCTGGGCCAGCGACAAGGCAATGGCCTGCGACAACTTGTTGTCGCTGGGTGCGTTGTTGATGCTCTTGACGGTGTCGTCCAGCATGTTGAACAGGTTCAGCGGTGTGCTCGGCGCGATATTGACGCTGTCGCCATTGCCCGGCGCGCCTTGCGGCAGCACCGACAGGCCGTCGAACTGGATCGGTGTGCCGCTGGTGTACGGCTGGGCGGAAAGCACGGTGGTGGCAGTGGTCGTGTTCACCACGTCGTAGCTGGTCACGCCGGCGCTCACGCTGAAGTCGATGCGGTAGTCATTCCCGGTCAGCTGGGACGGCGACAAAACGGTGCCGGTATCGGTCCAGACCCCGCCGGTATTGGCGGCACCCAGGCCGACCGTGAAACTCCGGTTGCCGCTGGGCACGTCCATCCATATGGCCTGACCATTCATGGCGCCGGGCAGCGCGGTGGTCGTTGCGGCGCGCTGGCCCGGCGCGCCCTGGAACACCACGCCGGCCGGGATGTCGGCAAAGGGTGAGCCGGTGCTGCCGAGCCCGCCAAACAGCGGCACGCCGTTGCTGTCGGTGCGGTTGGCGATCGCAAAGATCTGGTCGCGCAGGCTGCTGATCTGCTTTGCCACTGTGGCGCGATCGGCCGTGCTGTAGCCGGCGTTGCCAGCGGCCACCACCAGTTCGCGCAGGTCCTGCATCCGGCCCAGTGCTTCGCCCAGGCCAGCTTCAGCGGTAGACAGTGCCGAGCGCTGGGTTTCCAGGGCGCGTTGGTCGGTGTTGATCCGGCTCAGGCGCACCATGGCGCGTTCGGCCTGCGCCGCCGCAATCGGATCGTCGCTGACCCGGTTGACCCGCAGTCCCGAACTCAGTTGTTCCTGCTGGGTCAACATGTCGCTCTGGCGCTTGTACAACTGCTCCAATGCGGTGTCGTTGACGTTGGCGGTGCCTATGCGCATTTGTTCCTGCTCCGGGTGGGGTCGCGTCAACGGGCCAGGTTCTGCAGCAGCGAGTCGAACAGCGTCTGCGACACCTGCAGGATCTTGGCTGACGCCTGATAAGCCTGCTGAAATTGCAACATGCGCGCCGCCTCTTCGTCCAGGTTTACGCCGGCCAACGCGGCCTGGTCCGCAGTAGCGTTCGATGCAATCGATTGGGACACGGCACTGGCGAACCCCGCACTTTGTACCCGCACGCCGACTTCCGCCATCAGGCTGGCATAGCCATCGGTGGTGGCTGCGCCATCGAACAAAGGCAGATCGCGCAGCGCGAGCATGGCCTGGGCGTTGCCGGCATCGATCGCCGGATAGGCGTTGGCCCGCACGGTGTAGGTATCGCCCACCTGGGGCGTGCCCTTGAGCGTCAGCGCCCAGCCGTTGTAGCTGATGGGCAGACCCGGTACAAAGGCCACGCCGGTCGGGTTGCCGGTGCCTGTGCCCGCCACGTCGAAGCTGCCTGCACCGGTGAATGTCAGCGTGACGGTCTGGGTCAGGTTGGCATTGGCCTGTTGCGGAATCAGCGTCTGCAGCGTCAGTGAGCCCTGGTTGGCCACGCCGGCACTGGGCACCACCGGGCTGGCGACGGCCAGCCCCCGGGGCGACGAGAACGCCACGTCCATGCCTGCTGCCACCTGCCGGTATGGGTTGATCATGAATCGGTCACCGGCGGCAGCGGCGCCACCGACCTGCAGCGTCAGGCCGTCGATCTGGATCGGCACCGAGGTGAACGCGGTGATCTGGCCGTCCGATATGCGTTTGACGGTTCCTGTTGCCGCAGCGGTGAACTGGACCTCGTAGTCCGCCGCAGCCAGTGCGGTTGCGCCACTGACCGGCGTGGTTTGCACCGCAACCTGGATCGTGGCAGAGCCGGTATTGGCCAGCGCAGGGCGTCCGTCCGGAATCGGCCCCAGGGTCATCAGGTTGCCGGCCGGTGCGCCATTCAGGTCCAGGCCCAGGCTGTGCTGCTGGTTCAGCACCGTGCCCAGGGCCAGCCCCATGCGTCCGAGCAAATTGCCCGCATCGGCCAGGTCGGTGTTCTGAAACCGCAGCTGGCCGGCCAGGGCCCCGCCGCCCAGGCTGGCTTCGTCCAGCATCACCGACTGCCCGGCGCGATTGATTGTCAGCTTGGACGTGTTCGGATCGCCAAACGCATCGGGCGTCAGTGTCACGGTTGCCGCACTGGTGCCCAGAACCAGCGGTTGGCTGGAGGCAACGAAGATGTTGATGGAGCCGTCTTCGGCCGGAATGCTGGAGGTCTGCACCAGCATGTTGAGCTGGCGGATCAGCTCGTCGCGCTTGTCCAGCAGATCGTTCGGTGCCTGGCCGTTGCCTTGCTGGTTGCGGATTTCCCGGTTCGAATCGGCAATCTGCGATGCCAGTTGGTTGACCGACCGGACATTGGCCTTGAGTTCGAGCTGCAGGCTGGCGCGCAGGTTGTCCAGATTCTGGCTGGCCGAGCGGAAGCGGGCCGCGGTCTCGTCGGTCCGCGCCAGCACGATGGTGCGTGCGGTCAGATCGGTCGGCGTGTTGGCGACGTCCGAGAAAGCGTTGAGCATGTCGTTGACCGCTGCGCCGAGGCCGGTCGTTCCGCCCTGAAACAGGTCGCCCAGCTTCTTCAGTTGTTCGAGGCGCTTGTCGTCGGCGGCCGCGATCGAACCGGTCAGCGCGATCTGGCGGGTGAGCATGTCGCTGTGGCTGCGCAGCACGGTTGCCGCTTCAACCCCACGGCCGTAATAGCCCGAACCGGAGTACAGGCCATCGAGTGCGTTGAGTTGCACCTTCTGGCGCGAGTAGCCGGCCGTGTTGACATTGGCGATGTTGTTGCCGGTCGTGCGCAATACCTGCTGGTTGGCCAACAAGGCACTGGTTCCGATGTTCAGCAGGCTGCCGGACATATCAATCTGTCCACAAAGGTTGAGGCGCACACGGCACAGCCGCCTGGCCTTCTCGCCTGCATGCCGGTGGGGCTGCCATCCCTGTCATGACCTGCGCGGTTGCGGGTGTCATATCGATTGTGCGCGCTGCAGCTGCAGCGTGCTGTTGATCGCCCGGCTGAGCTTGGAGGCGTAATCCGGGTCGGTCGCGTAGCCGGCCTTCTGCAGCCCGCTCGCATAAGCCTGGGCCGAGTCGGTCAGTTGGCTCACCTGGGCGTACCGCGGGCTTTGCGTGATCAAACGCGCATAGTCGCGCATCGAGTCCTCGTAGGAGTCATAGGCACGGAACTTGGCGACAACCTTCTGTGCCGCGCCGTTGACGTATTCGGTGGTCGTGATTTCCGCCACCTTGCCGCTCCAGCCCGACGTGGCCTTGATGCCGAACAGGTTGTGCGAAGGCGAGCCGTCGGCCATCGTGATCTCGCTGCGACCCCAGCCGGTCTCGTGGCCGGCCTGGCCGAGCATGAAGGCCGACGGAATGCCGCTGGCCTGTTCGACCCGCTGCGCGGCTTGCGCATGGCGCTGCACGAACTCGGCCTGGCTGGTCGTGGTGCGCAATGGCGGCCCGTCCACGGCCGGCGCCGTTGATGGCGTCGCGCGTACCGCGGGCGTGGCGTCGTTGCCGCTGATGCGTTGCGACAACTGGCGCGCAATCTGCTCCGACAGCCCACCCGGCATGCCCGACATCTGCACCGCCAATTGCTGATCCAGCATGTCCGCACTCAGATCGCCGCCGGCACTGTCGAGCATGCCCGACTTCATGGTCGCTTCGCGCATGCTCTTGACCAGTTCGCGCATGAACAAGGCCTCGAACTGCTTGGCCACCTCCTTGATGGCGCCCGCGCCGTCCTTGCCGGCCTGCAGCTTGAGGGCGTCAAGCGAGCGGCCGTCGACGGCCAGTGCATTGGAATTGACGGACAAGTTGCCGTATGCCATCTCAGTTTTCCATGGCGCTGCGCGCCACCCGCAGCCCATGAAAGGTCGAGTGGCCGCGGAGCAGGCCAGTCCAAGGGCCGCCGCGCACGGCCGCCCCGAAGCGGCCGGCCCGCCCCCCAGTGGGGGGTTCGGCCGGCTTACACCCAGTGAAGCCGGACAGACAGGGGGCGTCTTTCATCCTAGATTACCTCCAGCTCGGCGTTGAGGGCGCCGGCAGCTTTGATCGCCTGCAAAATGGCCAGCAGATCCTGCGGGGTGGCGCCCAGTACGTTGAGCGCGCGCACCACATCGGCCAGTTGTGGCGACGCTGGAATCTGCATCAGGATGCCGGGCTCCTGCGTGATCTGGATGTTCGACTTCTGTGTCACCACGG
>JBDTMH010000201.1:0-8365 GCA_039934375.1 Burkholderiaceae bacterium
TGTCGGTGATGTGCAGCAGGCCGTCGATGCCGCCGAGGTCGACGAACGCGCCGTATTCGGTGATGTTCTTGACCACGCCGTGGACGATCGCGCCTTCGCGCAGCGTCTCCATCAGCTTGGCACGCTCTTCGCCCATCGAGGCTTCGACCACGGCACGGCGCGACAACACGACGTTGTTGCGCTTGCGGTCGAGCTTGATGACCTTGAATTCCATGGTCTTGTTTTCGTACGGCGTCAGATCCTTGGTCGGACGTGTGTCGACCAGCGAGCCCGGCAGGAACGCACGGATGCCGTTGACCAGAACGGTCAGCCCGCCCTTGACTTTGCCGCTGGTGGTGCCGGTGACGAATTCGCCGGACTCGAGTGACTTCTCGAGCGACATCCAGGATGCCAGGCGCTTGGCGGTATCGCGGCTGACGATGGTGTCGCCGTAACCGTTTTCCATGGCGACGATGGCCACGGAGACGAACTCGCCGATCTGGCACTCGAGTTCGCCCTTGTCATTCTTGAATTCGGAGATCGGTACGTAAGCTTCGGATTTCAGGCCGGCGTTGACGACCACAAAATTGTGTTCGACACGCACCACTTCGGCGGTCACGACCTCGCCGATGCGGGTTTCGGAGGCCTTCAGTGATTCTTCAAACAGATCGGCAAAAGATTCAGACATTGTGTTTGCGGATGAACCGCGGGTTAAGTTGTACCACCACACGACCAATGCACCATTGAGGCACGAGGGGAGTCGTGTGGACGATCGCGGGAACTGGAGCCCCCGCGTTTGTCCGCAGCCATCAACGGCTGCGAAACGGCTGCAAGCCCTGCCACCAGTCCAACACGGCTTCGACCGATTCCTCGACCGTCAGTTCCGAATTGTCCAGTAGCCTGGCATCCTCCGCTGCCTTCAAGGGTGCGGTGCTGCGGGTTGAATCGCGCGCATCTCTGGCCTCAAGGTCCTGGCGAAGACCGGCGATTGTAGTCTCAATTCCCTTTGAAATCAATTGTTTATGACGGCGCGTCGCACGTTTGGCTGCGCTTGCGGTGAGATAGACCTTGAGTGGGGCGTGCGGAAAGATCACGGTGCCCATGTCGCGGCCGTCGGCCACCAGACCGGGCAGCCGTCGGTACGCATGTTGGATCTCGATCAGCGCCTTGCGTACGGCAATCAGAGTCGAGACCCGCGACGCGTTCATGCCCATTTCTTCGGTGCGAACCCACTCGCTGACGTTTTCGCCGCCGAGCATGATGCGACCATCGGTGAACCGGATATCGAGCCGGCCAACCAGGTCGGCGATGGCAGCCTCGCCGCTGGCGTCCAGCGCCAACCCGGCACGCGTCGCCGCCAATGCCGTGATGCGGTACAGGGCGCCCGAATCCAGGAAGTGGTAACCCAGGCGCTGCGCCAAGGCTGCGGCCAGTGTGCCTTTTCCCGATGCCGTGGGTCCGTCGACGCAAATCACCGGAATCTGTGCAATCGGCGTTTGCACCACCGAGAACAATGCCTCAAAGTAGTCTGGAAAGGTCTTGGCCACGCATTTGGGGTCCTGGATGCGCACCGGCAGTCCTGCCGGATTGAACGCCGCCAGCGACAGGCACATGGCCATCCGGTGATCGTCATAGGTCGCCACGCTGGCAGCGCGCCAATGCGCTGTCGTCTCGGGCGGCGTGATGCGAATGAAGTCGGGACCTTCCTCGACCGTCGCGCCGAATTTGCGCAACTCGGTTGTCATGGCCGCAATGCGGTCGGTTTCCTTGACACGCCAACTGGCGATATTGCGCAAGGTGCTGGTGCCACGGGCGTACAAGGCCATGACTGCCAACGTCATGGCCGCATCCGGGATATGGTTGCAGTCCAGGTCGATCGGCCTCAGGGCTTGGCCAGCGCCGGGACCGGACACTTCCAGCCAATTCGCGCCACTGGTGATGCTGGCGCCCATCAGCCGGGCGGCCTCGACAAAACGGATGTCGCCCTGGATCGAATCGGCGCCGACGCCCTGGATCCGCAACGGTGTACCACTGGACGGCGCGATCGCGCCGAGCGCGATGAAGTAGCTGGCCGAAGACGCATCGGCTTCGATGTGCAGGTCACCCGGCGACTGCAGCCGGCAGCCGGCGGGAATCGTGAAGCGTTGCCAGCCTTCGCGCCGCACCTGGACGCCGAAACGCGCCAGCAGATTGAGCGTGATCGCAATATAGGGACGCGATATCAACTCACCAACCACGTCGATGACGATGTCCTGCGCTGCCACCAACGGCAATGCCATCAGCAAGGCAGTCAGGAACTGGCTCGACACATCACCGCGAACCGCGATAGGCTGGCTCAGATTGAGTGACGGGCTCGTGATGTGCAGCGGCGGATAGCCGGGATTCTCCAGGTACTCGATCTGGCACCCCAGTTGGCGCAATGCGTCGACCAGATCGCGGATCGGGCGTTCATGCATGCGCGCGACGCCGCGCAGTTCGAAGTCACCGCCGAGCACCGACAGAGCTGCCGTCAGCGGCCGCATGGCAGTACCGGCATTGCCCAGGAACAGCTTGGCGCGGCGAATCGGCAACTGCCCGGCCAGGCCGCCGATCGTGACACGGTCCGCATCGCGCACGATGGAGCAACCCAATGTGCGCAGCGCATCGAGCATCACACGTGTATCGTCTGAATCCAGCAGGTCGTGCAGTGTCGTGCTGCCGGCGCACAGCGCCGACAGCAACAGCACCCGATTGGAGATGCTCTTGGAGCCCGGCAGTGTCACCGTGCCACCGGCCGTGCGAAGCGCAGGCAGATCGAGGAATTCGGTGGCGAACATTACTTCTGCTGCTTCGCCATGCTCCAGTTCGCGCGCGTGTCACTGGCATTTTCGATCTGTTCCATCAAGGCGTCGCCATTGCCGTTGGCGATCATCAGCTCCAGCGCCTGCAGGTTGCGTTGGAAAATCTTCGACTGCGTCAGCAATTCCTCGCGATTGGACAACATGACGTCTCGCCACATGGCCGGGTCGGATGCCGCGATGCGCGTGAAATCACGAAAACCCGGACCCGCCAGCGACAGGAAGTCGCGTCCCATGGGCTGGCCGGAAATCGCGTTCATCATGGCAAACGCGATCAGGTGCGGCAGATGACTGACAGCAGCAAAAGCGGCGTCGTGGGCTTCTGGCGCCATGCGTATCACACGACATCCCAGCGCCGACCAGACGTCTACGGCCTGCTGGGTCTGGATGGTGCTGGTACGCTCGATGGGGGTGAGCACGACCTGGCGTCCCATGTACAGGTCGGCGTCGGCATTCTCGACGCCCGACAGTTCCTTGCCAGCAATCGGATGCGCCGGCACGAAGCAGCCAATCTGCTCGCGCAACGCGCGGCGCGCGGCATCGACCACATCGCGCTTGGTGGAACCCACGTCCATGATCAGCATCTGCGGTGTGACCAGGTGTTTGATGGCCTTGAAGGTGGACTCGGTCGACGCGACCGGCACAGCCAGCAATACGATGTCGGCACCGGACACAGCCAGCAGAGCCGACGGCGCTTCCACGTCGATGACGCCCAACTGGCGCGCGCGCTCGGTGGTCGACGGCGACTTGCTGTAACCAACCACGCGCTTGACCAGGCCAGCACGTTTTAGTGCGAGCGCGAAAGACCCGCCCATGAGGCCGCAGCCAATCAGACCTAATTGTTCAAACATGGGACGGTCTTGCGAAAAGATTCATTGGGGGGCTGCGGGGTATGCGCCCAGCATCTTGTAGAACTCGCACAGTCCCTGAAGCTCTTTCAAGGCTGCGGCGACGTTTTCCTGGCCGGGGTGACCCTGGATGTCGATGTAGAAGAAATAGTCCCATTGGCCGGAGCGCGCCGGCCGGGATTCGAAGCGTGTCATCGACACGCCGTGGCGCTTCAACGGCACCAGCAGGTCGTGCACGGCGCCCGGCGCATTGGGAACCGACACCACCAGGCTGATGCGGTCATTGCCGCTGGCCGGTGGCGATGTCATGACCTGCGGCAGGCAGATCACGCTGAAACGCGTGCGATTGTGGATGTCGTCCTGAATCGAGCTGGCCACCAGGTGCAGCCCAAATTCGGCTGCGGCCCGGTCGCTGGCAATGGCGGCCCAGGACGGGTTGCCTGCCGCCAAACGCGCGCCTTCGGCATTGCTTGAGGCGGCGCGCCGCTCGGCATGGGGCAAGTGGGTGCCCAGCCAGCCATGGCACTGCGCCAGGGCCTGAGGGTGGGCCAGCACGACCTCGATGCCGTCGAGTGCATTGTGCAGGCGCATCAGGTGGTGGCGCACCAGCAGGCTGACCTCGCCGACGATGTGCAGCGGCGAGTGCAGCAGCAGGTCGAGCGAGCGCGCCACGACGCCTTCGGTATTGTTCTCGACCGGCACCACGCCGAAGTCGGCGCGTCCGGCGGCTGTGGCGTGAAAGATCTCGTCGAAGTTCGCGCACGGCACATGCTCAAAGCTGGAGCCGAAGAACTGCACCGCAGCCTGCTCGCTGAACGTTCCAGCCGGGCCCAGATAGGCAATTCGCTGGCGCGCTTCCAGGGCTCGGCAGGAGGACATGATTTCGCGCCATACATGGGCAATGCCGTCGGCCTTGATCGGGCCGGGGTTGCTGTCCTGCAAGCTGCGGATAACCTGGGTCTCGCGCTCCGGACGAAACACGGTCGAGCCTTCCTGCCGCTTGATCTCGCCGACTTCCAGCGCGAGTGATGCGCGCTGGTTCAGCAAGGCGAGCAACTCCGTGTCGAGGTTGTCGATCTGGGTCCGGAGCTCCGGCAGGGTTCTGGTCATGGCGTCGGGCGAAGGGGCTGGTCGATTCAGGCGGCGGAGCGCTCAAATTCTCGCATGTAGTCGACCAACGCCTGCACACCACTCAGCGGCATGGCGTTGTAGATGCTGGCGCGCATGCCGCCAAGTGACTTGTGCCCCTTGAGCGACAGCAGGCCTTGGTCACCCGCTCCGGCCAGGAACGCATCATTGCGCGTCGTGTCCTTCAGGAAGAACGGAACATTCATGCGCGATCGGCAGCTTGGGTCGACGCGGTTCTCATACAGCTGAGAGCCGTCGATCGCCTGGTACAGCAGTTGTGCCTTGGCGATGTTGCGCTGTTCCATGGCCGCAACACCACCCTGGCGTCGGAGCCACTGAAACACCAGTCCCGCAATGTAGATGGCGTATGTCGGTGGGGTGTTGAACATGGACTGGTTGTCGTTGACCAGCTTGTAATTGAACGCGCTCGGGCACACTGCGAGCGCGTGACCGAGCAGATCTTCGCGAACCACGATCACGGTCAGCCCGGCGGGTCCGAGGTTTTTCTGGGCTCCAGCAAACGCCAGTCCGACACGTGACCAATCCACTGGCCGCGACGCCACGTGGGAGGAAAAGTCCACCACCAGCGGCGCCTTGCTGCCGAGCGCAGCCAGATCGGGCAGGGTCTGGAATTCAACGCCATGGATGGTCTCGTTGCTGCAGATGTGGACGTAGGCTGCATCGGGATCGAGGCGCCAGCTGGCCGGATCGGGGATGCGGGTATGCCCGTCAGGCGTATTGTTGGCTACCACCCGGGATTGACTGTATTTGCCGGCTTCGAGTTGCGATTTCTGGCTCCAGCCGCCGGTGATGACGAAATTCGTGCGCGCCCGCGCAGCATCAACTTGCAGCCGACCGGCCAGATTCAGCGGGACGATTGCATTTTCGCCCAGCCCGCCGCCTTGCATGAACAGGATGCGGAACTGCGCCGGTACCGCCAGCAAATCGCGCAGGCCGGCTTGCGCGGCTTCGCAAATCGAGATGAATTCCTTGCCGCGGTGGCTCATCTCCATCACGCCCATTCCGCAGCGACGACCCTGCGCGTCCGGCCAGTCCAGCATCTCGTCTGCGGCTTGCTGCAGTACCTCGGCCGGTATCGCGGCCGGGCCGGCGGAGAAGTTGTAGGGTCGTTGCATCAATTGCCCATTTTCACAGAGGCCTGCGATTGTCGAAGGACCATGTTGCGGCGGGCCAGGGTCGGCCCGGGTCAGGTGGCGTCGCCACCTGTGTCTTGGCCGGTGTCATCCGCGTCATCTGCGTCGTCGGTCACGTTGGCGTCGTTCTCCACCAGTCGCTGCAGGCCGCTGAGCGTCGAGCCGTCGTCCAGGCCGATCAACGTGACGCCCTGGGTGGCGCGGCCGAGTTCGCGGATTTCGCTGACCCGCGTGCGCACCAGCACGCCCTTGTCGGTGATGAGCATGATCTCGTCGTCGGCGTGCACCAGCGTGGCGGCCACGACCTTGCCGTTTCGACCGCTCTGCTGGATCGCAATCATGCCCTTGGTGCCGCGCCCGTGGCGGGTGTATTCGGTGATACTGGTGCGCTTGCCGTAACCGTTTTCGGTCGCCGTCAGCACCGACTGCTGCTCGTCCTCGGCGACCAGCATGGCGATCACACTTTGTCCGTCCTCCAGCATCATGCCGCGCACGCCCCGTGCGGTGCGTCCCATCGGTCGGACATCGTTCTCGTCAAAGCGCACAGCCTTGCCGCCGTCGGAGAACAGCATCACATCGTGTTCGCCATCGGTCAGCGCCGCGCCGATCAGGAAGTCACCGGGGTCCAGATCGACGGCGATGATGCCAGCCTTGCGCGGGTTGTTGAAATCGTCCAGTGCCGTTTTCTTGACCGTGCCCATGCTGGTGGCCATGAATACGTAAACGTCGGGCGGGAAGCTGCGCTTCTCGCCGGTCAGCGGCAGCACCACCGTGATCTTTTCGCCTTCCTGCAGCGGAAACATATTGATGATGGGCCGGCCGCGCGAACCCCGCGAGCCTTGCGGCGCCTCCCAGACCTTGAGCCAGTAGAGCCGACCTCGGTTGGAGAAGCACAGGATGTAGTCGTGCGTGTTGGCAATGAATAGCTGGTCGACCCAGTCGTCTTCCTTGGTCGCGGTGGCCTGCTTGCCGCGACCGCCGCGTTTCTGGGCCCGGTATTCCGACAGGGGCTGGCTCTTGATGTAGCCGCTATGGCTGAGCGTGACCACCATGTCGGTGGGAGTGATCAGGTCCTCGGTGCTCAGGTCGAACGAGCTGTGCTCGATCAGGCTACGGCGAGCGCCGATCTTGGTTTGTCCGAACTCCTGCTTGATATGGCCGAGTTCGTCGGAAATGATGGTCGAGACCCGCTCTGGCGTGGCCAGGATGTCGAGAAAATCCTCGATCTCGCCCATGACGTCCTTGTATTCGGCGACGATCTTGTCCTGCTCCAGGCCGGTCAGGCGCTGCAGGCGCATCTGCAGGATTTCCTGGGCCTGGGTGTCGCTGAGTCGGTACAGGCCGTCAGCACCCATGCCGTAGGACTTGTCCATGCCCTCGGGGCGGTAGTCGTCCGCATTGACGACGCCGCCGTCGGCGCGGCTTCGCGTCAGCATCTCGCGCACCAGCTTGCTGTCCCACGAGCGTGCCATCAATTCAGTCTTGGCCACCGGTGGCGTCGGCGCATTGCGGATGATGGCTATGAAGTCGTCGATATTGGCCAGCGCAACCGCCAGGCCCTCGAGCACGTGACCGCGCTCGCGTGCCTTGCGCAGATTGAACACAGTGCGCCGGGTCACCACTTCGCGCCGATGGTCCAGGAATACCGCGATCAGGTCGCGCAGGTTGCACAGTTTGGGCTGACCGTTGATCAGCGCCACCATGTTGATGCCAAAGGTGTCTTGCAACTGGGTCTGCTTGTACAGATTGTTGAGCACGACTTCGGGCACCTCGCCACGCTTGAGCTCAATCACCAGACGCATGCCCGACTTGTCGCTCTCGTCCTGGATGTGGCTGATGCCTTCGATCTTCTTTTCATGCACCAGATCCGCCATGCGTTCCTGCAGCGTCTTCTTGTTGACCTGGTAGGGCAGTTCGTCAACGATGATGGCCTGGCGTTGACCTTTGTCGATGTCCTCGAAGTGGCACTTGGCCCGCATCACGACACGGCCGCGGCCTGTGCGGTAGCCGTCCTTGACGCCGTTGATACCGTAGATGATGCCGCCGGTGGGGAAGTCCGGCGCCGGAATGATTTCCATCAAGTCATCGACCGAGGCCTCGGGATGGCGCAGCATATGCAGGCATGCGTCGACCACTTCGTTGAGGTTATGTGGCGGAATGTTGGTGGCCATGCCGACTGCGATGCCGCCTGAACCGTTGACCAGCAGGTTGGGCAGCTTGCTGGGAAGTACCAGCGGCTCTTTCTCGGAGCCGTCGTAGTTCGGCCCGAAGTCGACTGTTTCCTTGTCGATGTCGGCCAGCATCTCATGGGTGATCTTGGCCAGACGGATCTCGGTGTACCGCATCGCCGCTGCGTTGTCGCCATCGACCGAGCCGAAGTTGCCCTGGCCATCGACCAGCATGTGGCGCATCGAGAAGT
>JBDTMH010000202.1:0-8341 GCA_039934375.1 Burkholderiaceae bacterium
ATGAACTGGTTCACGGATTCCGGCAGCATTCGCCGCACCACCTGCGGCAGGATCAAGCGCCACATGATCTTGCGCTCGGACATTCCCAGACCTCGGCCGGCCTCGATCTGGCCACGCGGCACGGCCTCGATACCGGCCCGGAAGGTCTCGGCAAAGTAGCCGCTGTAGACATACGACAGCGCGATCACCGCCGACACGAAAGGGTCGAACTCCAGGTGCCTGCGGATGATGTTGCCCAGCAGCAGCGGCAGCACGAAATGCACCCACACCACCATGATGTAGTCGGGCGAGTTGCGGGCAATTTCCACATGCACCGTGCCTACCCAGCGCATAACCCGAAACCGACTACCGCGCCACAAGGCCGCCACCAAGCCACCTGCCACCGCCAGCACTGCCGCGCAGGCGAACACCCCGAGTGTCATGGTCAAGCCCTTGAGCAGGACGATCCGGTATTCCCATAGCAGGGCCAGATCCAGGGTTTCGCGCAGCGATTCCGTCATGGTCTATCCAGTGTCAGCGTGGCCGCTGCACCTTGTTGAGGAACTGCCGCAGGCGCTCTGTTTGCGGGCGCTCGAACACTTCCGAAGGAAGGCCCTGCTCCTCGATCATGCCGTTGTGCAGGAACATGACGTGGTCCGATACCTCACGCGCAAAAGCCATCTCGTGTGTGACCACGATCATGGTCGTACCGTCGCGCGCCAGGTCGCGCATCACGGCCAGCACCTCGTCGGTGAGTTCGGGGTCCAGCGATGAGGTTGCTTCGTCGAACAACATGACCTTGGGCTGCATCGCCAGGGCACGCGCGATGGCCACGCGCTGCTGCTGGCCACCCGACAGGTGGGCCGGATAAACGTCGGCCTTGTCGGCCAGGTGCACGCGCTCCAGACAGCTGCGCGCGATGTCCCGTGCGTGTACACGCGACAGGCCGCGCACATGGCGCGGCGCCTCGACCACGTTTTCCAGCACCGTCATGTGCGGCCACAGGTTGAACTGCTGGAACACCATGCCCAGGTCACGGCGCATATGGTTGATCTCGGCCAGCGACCGGGGCTTGCGCTTTGCAGACTTGCCCTCCTGGAAACACAGCGAGATGCCGTCGATCAGCACGTCGCCTGCGGTCGGCGTCTCCAGATGGTTCACGCAACGCAGCAAGGTGCTCTTGCCGGAGCCGCTCGCGCCGACCACGCTGACAACGCTGCCGCGCTGCACGTCAAAGGAGATGCCTTTGAGCACCTCCAGCGCACCGAACGTCTTTTGCAGGTCGGTGACCTGGATGCTGGGTAGTTCTGCCATCAGGACATCAGTTGGATTTCAAGTGGTGCTCAGAATCTCGATGTGGTGCTTCATCAGGCGGTCGGTCTGTCCGTTCACGCGCACGAAAGTGGCCCAGAAATCCAGGAAGTTCTTCCATTCCAGATCACCGTAGCGCACGGCCCAGCTGCTGGGGCGCTTGTCAATGGCGTTCTCGGGTTCGAATGCCACAGCCCAGTTGGTGCGTTTGGCCATCAACTGGACGGCAACCTGGCTGCTCATCCACACATCGGCCTTCTTGGCGCGCACCGGCTCTGCACCCAGGTCGGCCTGCCCGGTGGTGGTGATGAGCTTGGCGTTCGGGAACAGGATCGGGATGCGTGGCTCCTCGCTGCCGCCGGAAACCACCGAGAAGGTGACGCTGGGCTTGTTGAAGTCGGCCAGCGTCTTGAACTTGCCGGCGTTATCCTTGTGCACCATCAGCAGGCTGCCCACTTCATATAGCGGGCCAATGTAGTCAACCGCCATCGCGCGCGGGATGGTATAGGTCAGCGCAGATCCGAAAACGTCGTAGTCGTTGCGGCGCAGCGCCACGGTGGCGTTCTGGAACGTGACCTCCTTGAACTCGAGCTTCACGTTCATGTCCTTCGCCAGCTGCGTTGCCAGATCGAAGTAGATGCCGCCGAGGTCGCCGGTCTTGGCGTTCTTGTAGAAGAACGGACCGGTCTGCGCGTAGCCCACGCGCAAGGTGCTGGAGGAAAGGATCTTGCCCAGTGTGGAATCCTTGTTGATGCCGCTTTCCAACGTCTGGGCGAACGCCGAGCGTGGCGTGACCGCTGCGCCGAGCGCCGATGCCACGCCGCCCAGCAAGGCCGCGCCTTTCAGAAAATTCCGCTTGTGGTTACCGATGTTGTCCGTCATGACTAATCTCCAGTTGATCAATGAATGAATGAAAGATTGCAAAATCGCCCCTGCTCACCTCTCCACCTACCGCTGCCCACGTTCCCCCGGTTGGCCCCGTTCCCATGGGTTACACGCTCGCTGGTATCTGCAGCACTTCCTCGACCACGCCCTGGCGCACCGCAAATAGCTCCCGATGCAGAAAGACCGTCGAATCCGAATACCCCACGGCCAGATCGATGCGGTCACCGACCGCAAATTCCACGACATCCCGGTCGCAGTCCAATGTCAAGTGTTCGGCGGCAGGCACGACGCGCACTTCGCCGGGCAAGTTCATGGCCCGCGACAAGGTGGGGTACACGCCAAGGTAGCGCCAGCCCGCGTTGCAAACCACGCGCCGGGCTGTTGGGCGGCTCAACACGGTTGCGCGCAAGGCCAGGGCCTGTTCGAGCGGCATGTGGAATTCGGTGCGGTAACGCAGGTCGCCGAAAACGCCGCCACCCGCCTGCAACTCGGTGACGCCGGGCAAAGTGCTGGTGATGGTGTAGGTGCCCGTCCCGCCGCAGCTGACGATCTCTACCGATAAGCCGGCTTCCCTGCACCGGTGCGCGGAGTCGGTGAGCAGGCCGACTGCGATGCGGATGGCGGCCTGTTTGGCCGCTGGATCGGCAATACGGGTCGTCTGGCCTTCCCAAGCCATGAGGCCGCAGAACTGCAGCGCCGGATTCGCGGCTGCCGCGCGGGCCAAAGTCACAGCGGCTTCGCCGGGGGCCACGCCGGAGCGCTTCAGGCCTACATCCACCTCGACGACGACCGCCATGCGGGTGCCCGCCGCACGTGCCGCCGCGGCCAGCAAGGCGAGATGTTCCGGTGCATCGACAGAGGCAATCACGCGCGCCTGCCGACTCAACGCGACAAGGCGCTGCAACTGCCCCGGCGCCACGACCGGGCTGGCTATCAGCACCTCGTGAATTCCCGCAGCCACCATGGTTTCGGCTTCGGTGATGGTGGCGCAGGTGACACCACTGGCGCCGGCGGCGATCAGGCGCAACGCGAGCGCTGGCGCTCGAATAGCCTTGATGTGAGGGCGCCAAAGCTTGCCCCCTTGCGAAATGATGGTGTGCGCCAACAGCGCGACATTGCGCTCGAAGACCTCCAGGTCCAGCACCAGGAAAGGCGTTTCGGGGAGGTCGCGCGCAACCATCACGCGGACACTTTCCCGAGATCGCCGCCGGTGCGGGTGCCGCGCATGTACTCGCGCTTCCTTTGGGTCGCCGGCAGATCGAGCACAGAGCCACGGTGGGTCAGCACCACGCCGTATTCGGCCAACGCAGCATCGAGTGTCACCTTGCCGTCGACCACATCCTCCATCACCTGTTGGGGTTCGCGCTCCAGTGGGTCACCCCAGCCGCCACCGCCGGCCAGGATGGCCTCGTA
Organism: Burkholderiaceae bacterium; assembly: GCA_039934375.1. Lineage (GTDB taxonomy): Bacteria > Pseudomonadota > Gammaproteobacteria > Burkholderiales > Burkholderiaceae_C > CAISIP01. The sequence goes on from JBDTMH010000202.1 coordinate 3,589, forward strand.
CAGTTCGCCGCGCAGGAAGGTGCGCATGAACTTTCCAGGCAGCTTCTCGCGTTCGCCCGATGCACCGGTCAGGTAATTGGCGGCGAACGCACCTTTGCTCCCTCCCTGCAGGCCATAAGGCTGAAACTTCTGCCGGTCGCTGCGCACTTGCAGCACGGCTTCGGGTACACCGGTCAGCCGGTATGTGCGCACCATGCCTACGCCCCCGCGATGTTTGCCGGCGCCACCCGAGTCCGCGCGAAAGCCGTAACGCTCGATCCGTACCGGCTGCTCGCCTTCGACGACCTCGATCGGCGAATTGGAGTAGTTGACGGCCAGCGAGGAGAGGCCGTCGTTGGTGTCCTTGTTGGGCCGTCCGCCCCAGGTGCCGAACAGGAACTCCAGCAGCACGAAAGGGGCCTTGTGCTGGTCATAACCGGCGATGGTGACGCCGAAGTCGCCCTGCGCACCGCAAGCGAACACCTTGTCCGGCAGCATCAGCGCCAGTGCGCCCCAGATTGCCTCGGTGGCCCGCATGGCACTGAGGCCGCGTGCCGCCACCGGCGCTGGTGTGGTGGGGAAAACGATAGTGCCCGGTTCCGCGCTGACCTTGAGCACGCGCATGAAGCCGCTGTTGGTCGGAAGCCCCGGGTCCATGATGCAGCGCACACATGCCCAGGTGCACGACTGCGTCATCGAAAACGGCAGGTTGATCGAACCCTTCACCTGCGGCGAGCTGCCGGCGAAATCAACTGCCATCTGGTCGCCCTGTTTGCTGATGCGGCAGCGGATGCGGATCGCGTCCTCGCTGAAACCGTCATCGTCGAGGAAGTCCTCGAAAGTCCACTCACCATCTGGCAACCCGGACAACTCGGCGCGGGTCATCTTCTCGGTGTAGTCGAGCAGGTGTTCCATCTCGGCGCACAAGATATCGACGCCGTAACGCTTGGCCAGCGCCTGCACGGCCCGCTCACCACGCGTGCAGGCCGCGACAGTCGCCATGACGTCGCCTCGCACCTTGTCGGGTAGCCGCACGTTCAGGCACAGGATCGCCATCAGGTCCTGGTTGAGGACGCCTTGGCTGAACAGCCGCACCGGCGGCAGCCGCAGCCCCTCCTGGTAGATCTCGGTGTTGTCGCAGGCGTTGCCACCTGCGACCCGTCCACCAATGTCGGTCTGGTGGCCAATTGCGGCAGCAAAACCCAGCAGCACCCCTTGGTAGAAGATCGGCTTGAACACGTAGATATCCGGCAAGTGGGTGCCGCCGCCGGTGTACGGGTCATTGGTGATGTACACGTCGCCTTCGGTCATATCGCCCTGAAAACGCGCGATGATGGCTTCTATCGTGGGCGGAAACGAACCCATATGCATCGGCAGGCACAGGCCCTGGGAGATCAGGCTGCCCTTGGCGTCGATCAGTCCCGTGGAAAAATCCATCGCTTCCTTGATCACATAGGAGCGTGCGGTGCGCACCACGGTGGCCGCCATCTCATCCGAGATCGCGGCGAACGCGTTCTTCAGCAGTTCCAGGCGGATCGGGTCGCGGGTGACGAGGGTGCGGGAAGCGGTCATGAAGGTTTCATTGCAGAAGAGGCGTCAGGTCGATGTGTACGCTGCCGGTGGCGTCGCGCAGCACCCCTGCCCCGGGCGGCACCACGATGGTGGTGTCGTATTCCTCGATGACAAGCGGGCCGGTGCTTGCTTCGAGCGCCTCGCGGCGGACGACCGGCGTGTCGCACCAACCGCGGCGCGGCCCGAAGTAGACGCTGCGGCTTGCGCCGTTGCCGCGCTCGTGCGCCCTTGCCGCCGGGTGAATGCTGTCGGCGCGTACTTCGATCGATTCGCCGGCCCTGGCACGTACGCGCAGGCGCACGTTGACGATCTGGACGGCTTCCTGCGGGCTGTGGTAGCCATAGGTGCGGTCATGCTCCTGGTGGAATCCCAATGCCGCCTGCGTCACACGGTCGCCCGACAGCGACAGTTCCACCGGTATACCGAGTTCGGAACTTTGCCCGCGATAACGCATGTCCAGCAACACATGGATTTCGCTGCCCGTGGCTGCGATCCCTTCGGCTGCCATCAATTCGCCGGCGTCGCGCTGCAATTCGTCAGCCAGCGTGTTGAGACGGGTGACATCAGGTACGGCGGCGTCCATGCTGCAGGAGCGCACCAGTCTGTGCTCGATACGCGTGAACAACAACCCGAATGCGCTGAACACCCCGGAGGCCGGCGGCACCACGATGTGCCCGATGCCGGCATGCAGCGCCAGCGATGCGGCGTGCACCGGGCCGCTGCCACCAAAGGCGATCATGGTGAAGTCGGACGGTGCCCGGCCGATCTCGCTGGTCACCGCCTGCACGGCTCGCACCATCGTGGCATTGGCTACCTCATGGATGCCATATGCGGCGTCGTGGACGGACAGCGCCAGCGGTCCGGCAATGGCTTGCTGGATCGCCGCCTGGGCGGCTGCGCTGTCGATAGGCATCGCGCCGTCGAGCAGATGGCTGCGGCTCAGGAATCCCAGCACGACATTGGCATCAGTCACCGTAGGCACGGCGCCGCCACGGCCGTAGCAGGCGGGGCCGGGCACGGAGCTGGCACTCTTGGGGCCGACGCGCAGCGCGCCGCCGGCATCGATCCAGGCCAGACTTCCGCCACCGGCACCGATTTCGGCCAGGTCGATGGCCGGCGCCCGTACCACGTAGCCGCCGCCGCTCAGCAGGCGCTGCCCGGCATTCAGTCCAGCGCCCACTTCGAGCTGGCCGGTCAGACGGGGTTCGCCGTTCTCGATCAGGCAGGCCTTGGCTGTGGTGCCGCCCATGTCGAAGGCAATGATGTTCGCAATGCCAAGCATGCGGCCGAGTGCCGCCGCACCCACCACGCCAGCTGCCGGGCCGGACTCGATGCAATATGCTGGCAAATGGCGTGCGGTGGCCGCCTTCATGACGCCGCCCGCAGACTGCATGACCATCAGCGGCGCGCTGGCACCCAGCCGATGCAGGCCGACTTCCAGCGCGCCGAGGTAGCTGTCCACCACAGGCTTGATGAAGGCATTGACCACCGTAGTGCTGGTGCGCTCGAACTCGCGGATCTCCGGCAGCACCTGGAACGATGCGGACACCGCGAGCTGCGGTGCCCGTGCGCGCACCAGCTCGACAACGCGGCGCTCATGCGCGTCGTTCACGTAGGAATGCAGCAGACAGACGGCGATGGAGTCCACCTGAGCCGCCAGAAGGTAGTCCACCGCAACGTTGACGTCGTCTTCTTGCAAGGGCGTGATCACTTCGCCCAGCGCATTGATCCGTTCCCGAACTTCCAGCCGCAATGCGCGCCGCACCAGTGGAACCGGCTTGTCCCAGTCCATGTTGTAGAGCTGCGGCATGCGCAAACGGCCGATCTCGAGCACGTCGCGAAAACCCAGCGTTGTGATCAGACCGACGCGTGCGCCGGTGCGTGTCAGCAAGGCGTTCGTGGCCACCGTGAACGCGTGCACCAGACGGTCGATGTCGCCGGGTCGCAGCGCCGCCGCGTTGACCATCTGCCGTACCCCATCCAGGATGCCGCGGCTGTAATCGTCCGGCGTCGACAGCACCTTGAGCGTATGGATGCCGGTGCGGGAATCGGCCACCACCAGGTCGGTGAAAGTTCCCCCTACGTCGATTCCGATCTGGTGCATTGCTACCTTGTCGCGTCGTGTGTACCGGCCAATGGGTCAGTCGATGGACCAATGTAGCCGCGGGTGTGCTTCAGGTGGTAATCGGATTTGCCCCTGCGCGTGATAAGATTTTTTGATCATGAGAGCGTCATTGGCTCAACTCGAAGCCTTCTACTGGATTTCCCGTCTGGGCAGTTTCCACGCCGCTTCACGCCACCTTCACATTACCCAGCCGACGGTCTCAGCGCGTATTGCCGAATTGGAGAAACTGCTGGGCGCGCGGCTGTTCCAGCGCGACCGCCAGCGCGCTGAACTCACTGCGCGGGGCCGGGGCATGGTGGACGCGGTGGACCGCATGCTGCGCTTGTCCGACGACATCGCCCAGCAGGGCGCCGGCAACCCTAGCTTGCGCGGCTTGTTGCGTCTAGGTGCGGTGGAATCAGTGGCTCTGCTGGCGCTGCCGGAGTTGATGCTGCGCCTGGTGGCCGACTATCCGGATTTGAAAGTCGCACTGACGCTGGACGTGGGCTCCGAACTCAGCCGCAAGCTCAACACCGGCGAACTTGACATGGCCATCCTGACCGATCCGCAGGTCACAGACGCCATCACCGTCGAGCGGGTGGGCCGCATCGAGCTGGCCTGGATGGCCAGCAGCCGGTTCAAGCTGCCGCGGCGCGAGATCCGGCCGGCCGACCTGCGCACGCTGCCAATCTACACCATGCCCAGTCCCTCCACCATCTACCTGCAGATGGCGCGCTGGTTCGCCGCGGCCGATGTGGAGCCCGACCATGTGAACAGCTGCAATTCTCTGGCGCTGCTGGCGCGCCTGGTAGTCGCCGGCCAGGGTGTCGCCGTGCTGCCCACCGAATTGGTGCGTGCCGAGGTCGCCAGCGGCGCGATCCGTGCGCTGGCGACCCGCCCCAGCGTCAGCGCGGGCATCATGGCGGTGGCCTACAGCGGGCCCGTGCACCGCTACCGAGTGTTGACCCGCATGGTCATCCAGTCACTGAACGAAAGCGGACTGATGGGGCCGCTGTGAATGGCAAATGAACGGGCCTTACCCCACCTCCACCCGCCTGCCCTGCACACTGCGCGACACCAGCGCCCCCAGCCCCAGCA
>JBDTMH010000203.1:0-8329 GCA_039934375.1 Burkholderiaceae bacterium
GCGCGGCGCTCATACCATCTCCAGAGTTTTGTCGTTGACCGCCAATGCCGCGGCAAAGGCCGGCACGTCGGCGTTGGGTCCACTCTGGTCGCCCGGATCGCAACCCTGGGCGCGCAACGCCTTCTGCACCGCTGCGACATCGACGTGGCGCGCCAGCACACCCTGGCTCAGCGCCAGCGCGGCGGCCACGCCGGCGGCCTCGCCCATGGCCATGCAGGGCGGAATTTCGCGCGAGATCTTCTGCGCCTGCGAGGTTACCGAGTAGTGACGGCCGGCCACCAACAGGTTCTCGATTTTCTGCGGCAGCAGCACCCGGTACGGCATGTAGTAGTCGCGACCGCGGGCAATGCTGTCGGCAAATCGCGTGCGCTGCTGCAGGTCTTCCTTGGTCATGATGTATTCGCCCTCGAGCAGTCGGGTCTGGCGCACGCCGGTCTGCGGCGCGACGTCGACCACATGGCACTTCTCGAAGCCGGGCAGGTGAGAGCGCACGAAGTCGACCAGTGCATGCAGGTGTTTGCGTCCCTGGATCTCGGCGCGCGTAAGGTCCTCAACCTTCTGGCCGTCGAGCCCGGCCATGTGCGGGCAGTTGCACCACACCACGCCGGGCAGTGGCGTCTTGAGCCACCACAGGCCCCAGGACCCGCCCAGGATCTTCTTGATCTGGCGGTCCAGCGCCGCGTAGGCCGCCGGTTCCTCGCGTTCGTAACGTTCGGCCGCGTCGGTGTCGACATTGCCGAGGCGGAACACGGTTGTCATGATGTAGTTGCCGCCGGTGTGAGGTGCGCCGGCCGATGCCGCCACGTCCAGGTCGCCGGTGGCGTCGATGACGACCTGCCCCAGGATCGCCTGCGGACCGCTCTTGCTTTCGCAGACCACGCCTTTGACCACACCGTCCTCGACCAGCGTGTGCGAGAACCAGGAATGCAGGCGCAGTTCGATGCCGGCTTCCTGCACCATGTCCAGCGCCACACGTTTCCAGCCATCCGGGTCGAACGCCGCGGCAAAGCAGATCGGGTGCGGGGTTCCATGGGTGTGGAAGTCGAAGGTGCCCCAGCGGTACCAGCGACGGGTCGAATCCGGGTCGTAACCCCATTCGTTGCTGCGCGGATATTGCGCCAGGCCCAGTGCCGACAGCCGTTCGATCATGGTCTGGCAGCTGCCACGCACCGAGATCTCGTTCAAGTGGTTGTCCCACATGTCGTCGAGCACCAGCACCATGCCGCCCGAGGCCAGACCGCCGAGGTGGTTGTAGCGCTCGAGCAGCGTGACCTTGGCGCCATTGCGTGCGGCAGCCAGCGCTGCCGACACGCCGGCGGGTCCGCCGCCGACGACGACCACATCGGCGCGGGACGCGACCTTGACGTCGCGCATCGGTTGCTGGATGGTAGGGGGGAATGTGCTTGTCATGGCAGAGGGTCCTTTCCGTTTTTTGTGGGGTTGGCGTTCGCTCAATGCACCTGCTCTGGCTGCCAGCGCAGCACGGCGCGCTCCAGCACAGCCACGGCCAGGTAGAAGGCGCCGGTGAGCAGCGCGCTCATCACGATGGCCGAATAAAGCAGCGCCGAGTCGAAGTTGTAGGTGGCTTGGATGATCAGTGCGCCGATGCCGGTGGTCGCGCCTATCCATTCACCGACCACAGCGCCGATGACGGCCAGCGAGGCCGAGATGCGCAGTGCCGAGAACAGGTAGGGCAGTGAGCTGTACAGGCGCAACTTGAAGAACACCTCGGTCTTGCTGGCCGAAAGCACCCGCATCAGCTCCATCGCCTGTGGATTGGCCGCGTCCAGACCGCGCACCATGTTGACCAGCGAAGGGAAGAAGCACACCAGCGCCGCGATCGCGATCTTGGGTTCGACGCCGTTGCCCATGATCAGCACCAACACCGGCGCCTTGGCCACGATGGGAATGGCGTTGAGCATCAGCGCCACCGGGAAGAAGATGTCGTGCAGCGTCTTGTTGTGCACGGAAATCGTGGCGATCGCGATCGCCACCAGGTTGCCGAGCAGGAAGCCGCCGGCGGCCTCCATCGCAGTAGGTAGCATGTTGTCGAGCAACACGGCACGTTTGGCGTACAACGTCTCGAGAACCAGGAACGGCGACGGCGCTATGAAGGGCTTGACGCCGAGTCCGACGACGATGGCCCACCAGGTGAACAGCAGCGTGGCCACACCGATGGCGGGCAGGATGCGTCGGCGCCAGGCCAGGCGGCGACGCTGCGCCTGGTGGTCGAGCAGCTCCTGGTCGTCCTGGCTCGGAGACATGGGTGCTTGCAGCGTGGTTGCGGACATCACGTGTCTCCTTCAGCAGGTTTCCAGCAACTGGCGCAGACGGGCGGCGAGTTGCACGAACGCCGGTGTCTCGCGGATCTTCAGTTCGCGATCCGGCGGCAGGTCGACTGGCACGATCTCCTTGACCCGTCCCGGATTGGCCGCCAGCATCAGTACCCGCTGGCCCAGGAAGGCCGCCTCGTAGATGCTGTGCGTGACGAACAGCACCGTCATACCGAGCTCGCGCCAGACCCGCAACAGTTCCTCGTTGAGCCGGTCGCGGGTGATTTCGTCGAGCGCACCAAACGGCTCGTCCATCAGCAGCACCTTGGGGTCGCTGACCAGCGCCCGTGCGATCGCCACACGTTGGCGCATGCCACCGGAGAGCTCGTGTGGATAGGCGTTCTCGCTGCCCTTGAGGCCGACCAGTTCCAGCAGCTGGCGCGGCGTTGCCCGTGAAGCTCGGGTCGTGTCGGCCTTGCCCTTGGCCACTTCCAGCGGCAATTCGACGTTTTGCAGCGCCGTGCGCCAGGGCAGCAGCGCCGCGTCCTGGAACACGAAACCGATGTCGCGTCGCAGCCGCGCCGTTTCGGGGCTCGCGCCCAGCACCTGCATGCTGCCACCGGTGGGTGTGATCAGGTCGGCCACCACGCGCAGAAAGGTCGACTTACCGCAGCCCGAGGGGCCGAGCAGGGTCAGAAACTCTCCGTCGTGGATATCCAGGCTGATGTCGCTCAGCGCAGTGACGCTGCGCCGTTCGGTAAAGAATCGTACCGAGATCTCGCGGCAGCTGACGGAGAAGCCGGTCGTATGAGGGCTCCGCGCAATGCTGGCGGAAACAGGCATCCTCTGCGCCAGCGGCGCATGGGCAGTGGCAGTCGACATGGCGGGTGGGCAGTAGTGAAGACTACGAGTTGCGCAGGCGGTATTCGCGGGTGGCGTTGAGGATGTCCATGGTCATGACCTCCTCGACCTTGGGCACCCGCTTGGTGAACTGGCCCAGGTCTGCGTATTGCGTGATCTGTTCCTGCCAGACGCCCTTGTCCATCGTGCCCCAGCCATTCTTGTTGGTGAGGTCGTTGTAGGCGAAAGCCATCAGCGCGTCGACCGCGACGCGTTCGTCGGGACCATTCAGGTTGGGGTATTCCTTGATCAGCAAATCCACCGCCTGATCCCGGTTCTTGTTCGCATAGGCCCAACCGCGCGCCGTGGCGCGCAGATAGCGCTGCAGGACCTCGGGCTTGTTGCGGATCATGTCGGTGGTGGCGTAGTAGGGCAGGGCGTACAGGTGTACGCCGGAGTCCCACAGGCTCATGTCGACTCGGTCGGAGCCGAGCGGCTTGAGCGCCGAAGTGTTGGTCAGCCAGCCGGTGACGGTGTCCACCTGCCCGGTCAGCAATGGCGTCATGTCGGCGCCGATGGGAATGACGGTCATCGACTTCTCGTCGATCTTGTTCTTGGCCAACAACGCACGCAGCAACACCATGCCGGTGGACTGGATGCCGATCTTCTTGCCCACCATGTCCTTGGGCGTGCGGATCGGGTTCTTCTTGAGTGAGAAGAAAGTATAGGGATGCCGCTGCAGCCCGGTGGCGAACACCTGGATCGGCAGGTCCTGCGACACCGCCAGCATATTGGACGGGCTGGACGACACCTGCCCTACTTCGTTCCGTCCCGATGCAACGATCGCCACGCCGTCAATGCTCGGGCCGCCAGGCTCAATAGCGAAGTCTATGCCTTCGGTATCGTAGTACCCCAGCCGCTTGGCGACGACTTCGCCGATCTGGTTGCCGCCTGCGATCCAGCCTAGCTGCATGTGTACCTTGGCCTTGCCCTGGCTGTACGACGGCATGGACAAGAAGACGCCGGTGCTGGCGAGACCACCAGCGGCTAGCAGACGACGACGAGTCAGATCGGGAGAAGAACGCATGGAAGTGCTCCTGGGGTTGAAGGTCGGAGTCGATTCTGATGACGGTTGCATGTACGCGCAAGAATCAATTTTCTTCATGCATGATGCCGAAATTAGAGCGCATGACCAGCGCAAGGATGTGTTGACCCCGTCATCAGAATCCGCGTGCGCTCTGGATCGCGCGCCCGGCACTGGGGTCGGAGCGAATCCAGCGTTGCGTCGACTGCGTCCGTCAGCTGAACACGCCGCCGTAGGCCTTGCGCAGTTCTTCCTTCTGCACCTTGCCGGTTCCGCCCACCGGCAAGCTGTCGACGAAGCGGATGTCGTCGGGCAACCACCACTTGGCGACCCGGCCGACCAGGAACTCCAGCAGTTCGTCCTTCTCCACCGAATGGTCGGGTTTGCACACGACGAACATCAGGGGCCGTTCGTCCCACTGGGGGTGCTTGACGCCGATGACAGCCGCCATGGCCACGGCCGGATGGGCGTCAACGTGCCCATCGTCGCCACGGCCGTGGTCTCAGTCATGCCCCAGCCATGGCGCACTTTGACCTGGTAGGTGTCGGCGAATTTGGCGATCAGCACTTGCGGCATGGCGGAGCCGCCGACGCCGGTGCGGCGCATGGTGGAAAAGCGCAGTCCTTTCTGTTCGACATAGGCGATCAGTCCTTGCCAGATGCTGGGCACGCCAGCGCTGAGCGTGACCTTCTCTTGTTCCGTCAGCGTGTGCAGCGACTCGCCGTCGAGCTCGGCGGCTTGAATTCCTGTCGCGCGGCCTGTACCTGCGCACGCGTCGCACACCCTTGCACATGGTCATTGACCAGACCCATCGCCTGCATGAAGGCATACACCGTGGTCGGGCCGACAAAACTCCAGCCGCGCTTCTTGAGATCGCGGGAAAGTGCCACCGATTCCGGCGACGTACTCAAGGCGCGCAAGGCCTCCCAGGTCAAAGTCGGTGGTCGACTCGTTGGCTCCGGCTCCCAGCGCCAGAAATACGCGGCCAGCGAACCGCATTCGTCGCGCAGCGCGATGGCGCGCTGCGCGTTGTTGATGGTGGAGACGATCTTGCCGCGGTGGCGCACGATGCCAGCGTCCTGCAGCAGGCGCGCGATATCGTCAGCTCCGAAGCGCGCCAGTGCATCGATGTCGAAGTTCGCGAAGCCGCGGCGAAAGGCCTCGCGCTTGTTCAGAATCGTGATCCAGCTAAGCCCGCTTTGAAATCCCTCGAGGCAGATCTTCTCGAACAGTCGGCGGTCATCCTCCACCGGGAAACCCCATTCGTTGTTGTGGTACTCGAGGTAGGTCGGCGTGGCCCGGCACCAGGTACAGCGGGCGTTGTCGTGGTCGTCGGCGAACAGACCATCAGGCAGGGGAGATGTCATGTGCAGGGTGTTTTTGTGTGGGTTGAGACACCTGCGCATGCGCGGTCGCATACCCATGTCCCTTTGCCGGACAGCGCGGCGCTCGCTCGCCTGCCGCATTGATTTCGAGGCACTATCGCACAAATCGGCGCCAGCGGATTGCGCCGAGCGGCGGCGACCAGCCGATGGAACAGTTACCTGATGGCCTGCAGGCCGTCGCTTACCTTGGCGGCAAGCAGATGACACGTGACGGCACGTACGTCTGGTAGAACCGAGAAGCCGTCCAGAGCCGCTTTCAGGTCGCGCGCATTTTCCTCGCCGATCACAGGCATTGCGCACTGGTGCAGCTTGGCATGCAGTTGCTGCTCGCTCAGCGGGCTGCCGGGGCCGCCAGGAACATGGCCGACCGAGATCTCGAACCGCTGTCCGTCCTTGAGCAACACGCGTACATGGTCAGGTTCATCAGGGGACGAGTCGGTGCCTTTTGGATCTGCCGGGTAACCGAGCAGCACGATACGCGGCAACAGTGCACGCACTTCGGGGCGCATGATCGCGGTCGCCGCAAAATCGGACTCGGTGACCGCACCACCGAGCAAGGCACATGCCAGGCAATAGTGCATGCTGAAACGCGCTTCGGCCTCGGTGCGCGGCGCCACCGTATCCTGTACTGCGGCGGACGCCCGTTGCGTGGCGAGCGAGTGTGTGTGCGGTGGGCATTCGGCGATCCAGCGCGCGATGCGGGTCAGGGCGTTTTCCATGGGGATTCCGATCAATATGTGTTGGAAGTCGCCACAGGTTCCGGGCGCCCGCGGGCCGGCAGTGCGCGTGCGCGTCTGACCACTGCAAGCTCGAGCATGCGACCCTCCAAGCTGGCTGGCGCACCGTCCAGAATATTCATGCGGCCCGTCCGAGTTCCGCGTTCGCCTGCATGGCCAGTTCACCCCGGTGGTTCAGCGCCCACAGCGTGGCCTGCGCGCCATCGATACGGCCGTGCACGCTGAAGCGATCGATATCGAACAATGGGCTCACGGCCTTGAACGTAAACGTCGCCACCGGGGCATCCGGGGTGTTGCGACGCAACAGATCGAGCAGCAGCGTGGCGATCAGCGGCCCGTGCACGACAAGTCCCGGATAAGCTTCTTGCTGGCAGAAATCGCGGTCGTAATGAATGCGGTGCCCGTTGAAGGTCAGGGCCGAATATCGGAACAACAGCACCGCGTTGGGGTTGATCTCGCGTGACCACTGCGCCCGCACCGGCGTAAATTGTGGCCTGGGCGCTGGCGCGCCTTCGACCGGCGCCGCGCGGTAGACGATGTCATGTTCCTCGATGATGCGCGCGCCCTGGTCTCCGACGATGGTGTGGCGTACCAGCACAAACGCGAGCGACCCGCTGCGGCCGTTCTTGAACGTGAGGTCTTCGATGCGGGAATTGCGGGTCGCGTGCTCGCCGATGCGCAGCAGGCGCTCGAATTTCAGGCGCCCGCCAGCCCACATGCGCCGTGGCAAGGGTACGGGCGGCAGAAACCCGCCGAGCCGCGCGTGGCCGTCGTAGCCGAGTTCCGACGCCTTGTGCGTCGGCAGGAAATACAACCAGTGCCACACCGGCGCAAGAGCGTCGCCCACACCGGGTGCGACGTCCAGGTCAAGCGCCGCTGCCAGCGCGACGGCTCGCCAGGCAGACACCGTGTCGGCCACCGATTCCGTGCGACCGATCCAGCCCGACAGTTCCTGGGGTTGGGTTTCGGTCATGTTGTCACCGCAGGTCGACGCCATGGCAGCGCGCACCGCACTTGTGGCGGTTCAGGGCTCCTCGCCACCAATCTGCTCGCGCCTTTGGATGACATATGCGTCAAGTTCTTCGCGGATAGCAGGGTCCATGTCCGGCTCCTCATATTCAGCCAGTGCGCGCTTCCAGACGCCAGTTGCGCGCTGCGTCGCATCCTTGGCCCCGGACAACTGCCAGCTCTCGTAGTTTTGCCAGTTCGACAGCAGCGGTTGGTAGAACGCGTGTTCATAACGCGCCATCGTGTGCGGCTCACCGAAGAAGTGACCACCTGTGGCGACGCCCTGGTAATTGCCATTGCGCCGTCCGCGCTCAAGTCATACACGTTGGGCGGGCCGGCGACGAGTCCGAAGTTGATGTGGTTGCCCCCCACGATGACCTGCTTGGCCGGATTGCGCGGCGACATCACTTCGATGCCGAGCTCTCCGAGAATACGCAGTGAGGTCAGGTGGATCGCCTCAAGCTGGTCATCCGACAAGACGGCCATCGGCGGATAGGGATTGATCACCTGTTGCAGCGGCAACTGGGCCAGCGGTGCGCTCGTGGAGCGCCGACCCCGCCCGGTCTCACGCCGGCGCTTCACTTCCATCGTCATTGCGGGAACTCCTCGGGTATTCGGTTTGGTCGATCCGCGGCAGGTGTTCGTTGGGTCGTCGACCCTCGCTGCCGATGGTTGCGCCAGATAGTAGGGGAAGGCCCCCCGTGGCGGCGTCTACAAATAGACGAAGAATGTGCGTAAAGCGACATCGCAGGGGGGCAGGTGGTCATACAGGTTTTCAGGCAGCGACGGGCCTGCGCACGAGCGATGCGCGCGGCGCGTGCCGTCTGAACGAGATCGGAAGACTCAGCCGGTCATCCGCGTTCCCTGCGGGTCAAGTAGCGGCTCGTGCTGCAGCCGCGCCTCGCGCATCTCCCCCAATATTTCAAGTTGCCAGCGGGCGTTTGTGCTGTCCGCGAGCGCGTCACTTGCCACGTAACCGGTTGCATACGAGCAATCGACGTG
>JBDTMH010000204.1:0-8234 GCA_039934375.1 Burkholderiaceae bacterium
GTGCTCGGTTTCATGCTGGTGCGCGGCCCGACCGAGATCGCGTTGGCCGTGTTGCCCGGGGCGCTGCCGGGCATGAGCGCCGGCGTGCTCGACCCGATCGCCCACACGCTCTCGAACATCGGCCTTGTCTCGGGTGCGCTGGTGGCGGGCGTGTTGCTGCTTTTGTGGCTGCGCTCCAGGTTGGTCAGGCCGCCGGTGGCCAGCCACGTCACCTGGAGTTGTGGCTACGGCCAACCAAACGCCCGTATGCAGTACACCGGCTCCAGTTTCTCGTCGGACTTTGCGCAGCGCTTTCGCAGTGTGATCGTCATGCTGCGGCGGCAAAAGGCCCCTGCGGGCTATTTCCCGACCGACGCTTACCTGATCACTGATTGTGTCGACGCGGTCGAGCGCCGCCTGTTCTCAGTCATCAAGCATGGCGACGTGTCTGCGGGCGAACTGTCGGGCCACCTGCGCGAGGACGACCCGCGGATCGCGTTTGCGGCGGCGCTCCTGGCTCTGGTGCTCATCGCAGGGCTCGTCGTTCTGTCCGCAGGTCCGCTGCAATGACGGCTGAAATCGCCACCTGGCTGGGCGCGATCCACGTGGCCCTCGTGCTGACCTTGCCGATACTGCTGGTTGGCATCGTCAACCGCACCAAGTCGCTGTGGGCTGGGCGCAAGGGTCCGGGCCTGCTGCAATCGGGCTGGGATCTATTGCGCTTGCTGCGCAAGCGGCCGGTCTACAGCGCGGTGGCCACGCCCCTGTTTCGCGCGGGTGCCTGGGTGGTGCTGGCCGCAGCCCTTTTGGCGGCATTGATCGCACCCGTCCTGGGCAACTTCGCGCCACTTCAGTTCAATCATGACTTTATCGTCTTCGCCTATACGCTGGGCCTTGCGCGGCTGTTCCTGATGCTTTCGGCGATGGACGTCGGAAGTGCCTTCGAAGGCATGGGCGCCGCACGTGAAGCGTCGTTCTCCGCCTTCGTCGAACCGGCGCTTTTCCTGCTGATCGGTTCGGCCAGCATCGCCACTGGCCATACCAGCTTCGCCGGCCTGATCGGCCAGTTACACAGTGCGCCCGCGTTCCCGGTGCTGGTGATCCCTGCGGTGGCGGTGTTGTTCGTCCTGCTGCAGGCCGAGGCCTCGCGCGTTCCGGTGGACGACCCGCTCACCCACCTCGAGCTGACGATGATCCACGAGGTCATGATCCTCGACCACAGCGGTCCAGAGCTGGCCGCAATGCAGTTTGCCGGTGCGCTGAAGCTAACCACCTATGCCGGACTGATCGCAGCGCTGCTGAATCCTTTCGATCCCGTAATTGCACCGCTGGCCGCAGTGGTCACGACGCTCGCCATCATGGCGCTCGTGGCAGTGGCCGTGGGATTTGTCGAGTCTTTGAGCGCCCGTCTGCGCATGCGCCTGGTGCCGCGTTACCTTCTGCTGGCGTCCATCGGTGGCGGTCTTTGCCTTGCCGCTGTAGCCAGCACCTGGAACTTTTGATGCGGCTGCCGCTGATCCTCTTCCTGCTGGCCGCGGTGGTTCCTGTCTTCTTCGGCAAGATTCGCTCGGCGCCGTTCTGGTTGTCCGTGCAGGCCTTCGCCCTGGCCTGGAACGGCGCGGCGCACCACGAAGGCTGGACCGTGCATGGCGTGGTGACCCTGGTAGAAGTCATCGCTGTGCGCGCGCTGATCGCCCCCTTGCTGCTGCGGCGCGCGATCCGCCTGCGCGGCGAGCCCAATGCCGACCTGATGCCTTCGAACCTGTTCGCCTGGGCCATCGGTGTCGCGCTCATCGTGCTGGCGTTCGACTTCGGTGGTGCTGCGATGGCGGACGTGCCGGCACTTGCGCTGGGTGTCGTGGGCGGCATGGTGGCCATCGCGCTGCTGCTGCTGTCCACCAACCATTCACCGCCCGCCCAGCTGGTGGCCGTGCTGTTCATGGAAAACGGCATCGCGGTATTCGAGTCGCTGCTGCCCGAGCCTTGGGCATGGCCGGTGCATGGCACTTTGACCGCGGTTTACCTTGTGACCGTGGCTGTCGGCGGCTGGTTGATCGGCACGCCGACAGGCCAGGCAACCATCGAAGCCGGTACCACCCGTGGAGAAGCCTCTTGAACATCATCGGACCCGATGCAGTGCCGGTGGGCCAGCCGACGCGTACGATCACCAGCGGCCATTCCTGGGTCGGACCGTCCCTGGTGGCCATCGCGTTGGTCAGCTTTGTGACCTGCATCGTCGTCTTCTTGCGCACGCCGCTGGCCACGATGCCGCTGTATTTCGGCGCCAGATACTTTGTGCTCGACGCTACGTCGATGCTGTTCCTGCTGGTCATCAACGCCGTGTTCCTGGGCATCTGCGTCTACATGTCGTCGCGGGTCAGCACATCAACCCACCTGGCCGAGAGGATTAAGTTTCGCGCCGCGCTGTCGCTGGCCTTCATGGTCGCCATGAACTTGGGCGTGCTGTCCAACAACCTGCTGGTGCTGTGGGCCTTCATCGAGCTCACGACACTGTGCCTGGCCCCGCTGGTCGCACAGGGCGAAGGCAAGAATGCGCGCCGCGTCGCCTGGCACTACCTGCTGTACTCCAGCATGTCGTTGGCACTGACCTTTCTGGGCTTCATGTGCCTGACGCGCAGCGCGGCGCTGCAAGGACAGGAACTGTCGTTCGCCCTCGACCAACTGGCGGCGACGCTGCCCGCCCACGGCGGCAGCGGCGACAGCTGGCAACGCTTGGGCTTTGCGCTGATGCTTTTCGGTCTGGGCAGCAAGCTCGGACTGGCGCCGCTGTACGGGTGGATGCCTGAGACCTACGAGGCCGCACCCACCAGCACCAGTGCGTTGTTGGCAGCGGTGCAATTCAATGTCAGCGTGGTGGCCGTGTTCCGCATCTTCCAGGTGTTTGGTGTTCACCAGGCCAGCTTCGTCACGCACGAACTGTTGATCATGGGTTGTCTGTCGCTGACGGTAGCGGCGGTGCAGGTGATGGCGGCGCGCAATTACAAGCGTTTGATCGCCTATGCCTGCGTCAGCTCGTCGGGGGTCATTGCCATCGGCCTGTCGGTGGGTAAGGCCGCGGCCTATGGTGTGGTGCTTTACATCGTCAGCAACGCGTTCGTGAAGGCGTTGCTGTTCCTGACTGCCGGCCGCCTGCGTGGGGTGTACGGTACCAACCAGGTGGCGGCACTCAGCGGTGTGATCCGCGTGCTGCCATTCTCCGGTCTGCTATTCGCCGTGGGCACCTTTGCACTGCTGGGCTTTCCGCCATTCGGCAGCTTCATGGCCGAGATGCTGATCCTGTCGGGCATCGTGCAGGCGGGCAACCTGATCGCCTTTGCATTGATGTGCACGATGTTAACCATCATTTTCGTAGCTACCGGACGCTCGATCTTCCCCATGTTGTGGGGGCCCTCGGAGCGTCAGGGCCCCGCCATCGTTGAGACCTGGGTTACCGCCTTGCCCAAACTCGGCTTCGTGACGGCGCTGGTGTTGCTGGGCGTGTATACGCCACCGCCGATCAGCGCGCTGCTTGTGGCCGTGGCCCAATCGATCGGAGGGCAATGATGGGACCGACCAAGTCAGTCGTGATGGCGTTGACGCAGGACCTCCAGCCTCTGGGCCTGGACGCCTGGGCCATGGCCTGCGCGCAGGCCATGGCCGCTGGCGAACGTCTGTTGACGTTGTTCGGGCGGCCCGATGGAGCCGACGGCGTGGTCACCACGGCCGTGACGCTGGGCCACGAGGATGGTCAGAGCCGCCTCAACGTGCTGCGCGGCTGCGGGCGGCGTGGCGACGCATTCGCATCACTGACCACGACCTACCCTGCCGCCCAAATGTTCGAGCGTGAACTGTGGGAACAGACGGGCCTGCAGCCCACCGGGCACCCGTGGCTGAAGCCGGTGCGCTTCGAAGGTGCGCGACAGCAACACATGGCCGACTACCCGTTCTTCTCGGTGCGCGGGCAGGAGGTCCATGAGGTCGGTGTCGGCCCCATCCATGCCAGCGTGATCGAGCCCGGGCACTTCCGCTTCATGTGCCATGGCGAGCAGGTCCACCATCTGGAGATCCAGCTGGGCTACCAGCACCGGGGTATCGAAGCACTGCTGCTGCAGCGGCCGCCGCTGGGTTTAAGCTCGATGGTCGAATCGATCGCTGGCGACAGCAGCATCGCGTATGCCTGGGGATATTGCGCTGCGGTCGAAGCGCTGGCGGGTGTGCAGGTTAGTTTCGAATCCGAACGGGTCCGTGGCGTAGCGCTGGAGCTCGAACGCGTGGCCATGCATCTGGGCACGCTCACGGGTATGGCGACCGACATTGCTTTCCTTCAGGGCGGTGCCACCTATGGTCGGCTGCGCACCGCGATCATCAATGCCACGATGCGCGTGTGCGGCAGCCGATTTGGCCGCGGCTGGCTGCGGCCCGGGGGCGTGCGATTCGGCCTCACGCCGGCGCTGCGGCAAGACCTTCTCAGCACCTTGGCGGCGTTCTCCAAAGACATCGCGCTGGTCAACGACCTGATGCGCAATGCGCGCAGCGTGCAATCACGACTGCAGGGCGTGGGCACCGTCAGCCTCAAGACGGCGCAGGACCTGGGTATGGCGGGTTTGTCCGCGCGCGCCTGTGGCGTTGGCTTCGACACCCGTGCCAGCCTGCCCGGGCGCCTGTACACGGCGCATCCGGTAAACGTGCTGCACGAGGACAGTGGTGACTGCTGGGCACGGTTGACGCTGCGCATGCGCGAGATCGATGAATCGGTACGCTGGGTACGCAAGGTGCTGCAAGCGCCCCAGGCCGACCAGGCGCTGGCCAGCATCCTGCCGGTCGGCAAGCTGTGGCCGGACACGCTGTGCGTTTCCGTGCGCGAGGGCTTTCGCGGGCCGGTGGTGCAGGCCTTGGAGACCGCGCCCGACGGCAGCCTGTTGCATTACAAGGTGCAGGATCCGTCACTGGTCAACTGGTTTGGCGAGGCGCTTGCGGTGCGCAACAACGAAATCTCGGACTTCCCGATCTGCAACAAGAGCTTTGACCTCTCGTACTGCGGCAACGACCTGTAGGACTTCACCATGCGCAAGTCAATTGCCGTCAGGGTCTCACAAGGCTCACAGTACATCCCCGACCCGCGTCAGGCGAGCCCGGCCGGTTTCCGCGGCAAGCCACTGATCGCCGTCGCCGACTGTGCCAGCGGCTGCGACGCGTGTGTGGCCTCTTGCCCCACAGCTGCGATCACCTTGAATCCGGTGGCCATCGACCTGGGTCGCTGCGTGTTGTGTGGCGACTGCGAGCCGGTCTGCCCGAGTGGGTTGATTTCCTTCAGCAACGACGTGCGCATGGCTGGCACAGACCGACAGGCGCTGACGGTCAGCCAGAGACGGCCCGAGCTCGATCCGATCAAGGTGAACCAGGCCCTGCGCATGCGTTTTGGCCGCTCGCTCAAGCTGCGTTCGGTCTCGGCCGGGGGCTGCAACGGCTGCGAACTGGAAGTCAATGCGCTCAGCAACGTCAACTTCGACATCGGCCGTTACGGCATCGACATTGTGGCCTCGCCGCGTCATGCCGACGGTCTGGTGCTGACCGGTCCGATCACCCGCAACATGGCCCAGGCCCTGCAACTGTGCTGGGATGCCATGCCGGAACCCAAGCTCGTCATCGCCGTCGGCGCCTGCGCGATTTCCGGCAGCCCCTTCGAAGGCTCCAGCGCCATCGATCGCGCGTTCCTCAATCGCTTCGCACCCACGCTCTATGTGCCAGGCTGTCCGCCTCACCCGCTGACCTTCGTGCGCGGCGTGCTGGACCTGCTCGGCATCGCGAGCTGAGTCCAAGCGCTCCATTGCACTGACTGCAAAGGCCCCCCATGGATACAACTGATCGAATTACCGCCGAAACCAATCGCGAGTCGCCCGGACAGAGACACCGAAGCCGGGGCGAGCGAATCTTCTTTGCCCGCATCACTGGGGTCGGCAGTTCTCTGCCCGGACCACCCATCAGCAACACCGACCTGATGGCACGCGGTGTGGACACCAACGACGACTGGGTGATCAGCCGCACCGGCATCAAGACCAGGCACATTGCGCAAGCCGGTGTCACATCAAGCGATCTGGCCTTCGAGGCCTGCCTGCGAGCGTTGACGGTCGCCGAAATTGACGCGAGCTGAGACCTGCTGCCATGTCCGATAACTGCTATTTGGCCATTTGCACCATGCCGCTTGTCTACGAAAGCGTAAGCTCCCGGGTCATGTTGTTCTCCATTGGCGAGACACAGAGCAGCATGCGACTGGACGATCCGCTGGCGCTCGATCTGGAGTACACGCGCACGATGATGGGATTCCTGATGCTTCTTCCCGAACCGCGCAGTATTGGAATGGTGGGACTGGGTGGCGGCTCGTTGGCCAAATTCTGTCATCGCTACTTGCCACATGCGCAGATCCAAGTGGTGGAAATCAACCCGCACGTGATCGCCGTGCGCGAAGAGTTTCACATTCCAGACGATGATGATCGGTTTCAAGTGGTATGTGCTAACGGAGCCTCGTTCATCCGCAATCGACATGCGGCCTATGACGTGGTGCTGGTCGATGGATACGACGTACATGGATTACCTGGAGAGCTGACCTCGCAGCGGTTCTACGACGATTGTTATGGGGCCTTGGTCGCCGACGGAGTCATGGTGGCCAACCTGCACTATGGCCACCCACACTATCAGGCGCACCTGGACCGCATTCAGCAAGCGTTTCAGGGGAGGCTTCTGGTTGTGGACGACGACGAATTGAGCAACAGCATTGTCTTTGCTTGCAAGGGCGAACGGCTACGCAAGAAGGGCGGTGGGTTGATCCGGCGGCCAAAGGGGCTGGATGCAAATGCGGCTGACCATTTGCTGGCGGCCTTTTTGCGCTTTGCTACGGCGCGGCGGCATCAGTGGTGGTGGTAGAACTAACGAATCAGACATTACGCTACCCTCGGAAGGGATTCCCACTGAATGCGCCAAGCGTTATCATCGCATTACCATAGGCCCACACCATGGAACGCAAGACGGCACGCCTCACGCTACTCATTGACCCCAACAAAAAGGCGGCATTTGAGTGGCTGTGTGCGCGCCAGGACCGGACTCCGTCGCAGATCGTGCGGCAGCTGATCCGGGACTACCTGGCCCAGCATGACGTGCATTATGTGGGCAGCGGTGTGCCAGAGGCGCTATCCGACGTTGTGGAAATGACCCCGCCTCCTATGCCTGGCGCGGGGCCCGATCACTCGTCCCGCCTCAAGCCGAGACCACCGAAGCGCAAACGGGCCTGAAGGCATGGACTATTTGCCACCCCTCTCGCAATGGTTGCACCTGGACTGGGTGCTGGTGGTCATGGCGCTCTGGCTGGTGCTTGGCGTGGTCGGCGTCATCGCATTGCGCCGGCTGGCATTGGTAGCCCACGTGCTCTTCCCGATTGGCGGCCTGCTGGGTCTGGCACTCTTTGGCATTGCACTGGGCGCGATCCTGGGGACGCCCGAAGTGGCGGTTCTGCCGATTGGCCTGCCGGAGCTGCCGTTTCACTTCCGACTCGACAGCTTGTCGGCCTATTTCCTGATGGTGCTCGGCGGTGCCTCGGCTGGCATCTCGGCCTTTGCGGCCGGTTACTTCCGCAAGGGCGAGGGCACGCCACCGGGCCTGATGTGCCTGGAGTATCACGTCTTTCTGACCAGCATGGTGGGTGTTATCCTGGCCGACGACGCCTACGCCTTCATGGTGATGTGGGAGACGATGGCGCTGTCGTCGTTCTTCCTGGTCACGGCCAATCACCGCGTGCCGGAAGTGCGCAGCGCCGGTTACCTGTACATCACGATGGCGCGTATCGGTGCCATCGCCATCCTGCTTTGTTTCGGCGTGCTGCAGGCCAACACCGGGCTGTACACCTTCGCCAACATGCGCGCGCAGGAGCTCAGCCCTTTCTGGGCCTCCACCGGGTTCCTCCTCGCAGTGTTCGGTTTCGGGGCCAAGGCCGGCGTGCTGCCGCTGCACGTCTGGCTACCTGAGGCGCATCCGGCAGCGCCATCGCCGGTGTCGGCGCTGATGAGTGGGGTGATGCTCAACACCGCCATCTACGGGTTGTTGCGCATCTCGTACGACCTGCTGCACCTGCGGTTGTGGTGGTGGGGCGGGTTGCTGCTGGCAGTTGGCATGGCCACGGCCTTGTTCGGCGTCGTGTTCGCGTCAATCCAGACCGACATGAAGCGGCTGCTGGCCTACTCCTCGATCGAAAACATGGGCCTGCT
>JBDTMH010000205.1:0-8204 GCA_039934375.1 Burkholderiaceae bacterium
GATAGTGCCGCTGCTCGTTCTGTTCGCACGGGCCGGTGCACGCGACCTGCACGACAATGCCGCCATGTCCGTACCCCAGACACCCCCCACCGGCCATGAAGCCGATCCAAACCCGCAAAAGCGCCGTACCGGTGTGCGCCGGATATGGCATGCAACCCGTTATTCCATTGCCGGGCTGCGCGCCGGATGGACCGAGTCCGCGTTTCGCCAGGAGGTCGTTGCAGCTGTCGTGCTGCTTCCGGCAGGCCTGTGGCTGGGTCAGAGCTGGGTCGAACGCGCCCTGCTGACGGGCTCGATCCTGCTGGTAATGATCGTCGAGCTGCTGAACTCCGGCATCGAAGCGGCGATCGACCGGGTCGGCCTGCAATGGCACGCGCTGTCCAAACGCGCCAAGGACCTGGGCAGCGCGGCGGTACTGCTCAGCCTGGTGCTGTGGTTCGGCATCTGGACCGGTGCGATCTGGCAAAAGGTCTGGTCATGAAACCCGTCACAACCGTCCCGGGCGAGGGACCGGCATTTTCGATCTGTGTCTATTGCGGCTCCAGGACCGGCGCCAACGCGGCCCACGCGGCGCTGGCACAGGCCGCCGGCACGTGGATCGGCGCGCACAGCGGCCAACTGGTGTATGGCGGAGGACGCAATGGCCTGATGGGCATCGTCGCCGACGCAACGCTGCGCTCCGGCGGACGGGTGATCGGCATCATCCCGCAGAATCTGGTGAATCTCGAGGCGGCCCATCGGGGCTGTACCGAACTGCACGTGGTCGAGACCATGCATGAGCGCAAACGCATGATGGCGGAGCGATCCGATGCCTTTCTGGCTCTGCCCGGCGGCATCGGCACCTTTGAGGAACTGTTCGAGGTCTGGACCTGGCGCCAGCTCGGCTACCACGACAAGCCGATCGGCCTGCTCAATGCCGGCGGCTATTACGATGGAATGATCACGTTTCTGCGCCAGTGCGTCGCCGAGCAATTCATGAGCGACTGGCAGATGGGCCTGCTGAGCATCGACACCGATGCCGCAAGGCTGCTGGCCAAGCTGGTGCAGGCGGCCGGCATGGCGCCCACAGCGCGCCTGGACCAGATCTGAGCGGGTATCAGATCGCGGTTTCGTCCTCTTCGCCGGTACGGATGCGGACCGTGCGCTCCACCGCGGTAACGAAGATCTTGCCGTCGCCGATCTTGCCGGTCCGTGCCGCTTTCACAACCGCATCCACACAGGATTCGACATCCTCGGTACGCACCACGACCTCGATCTTCACCTTGGGCAGAAAGTCGACCACGTACTCAGCACCGCGGTAAAGCTCGGTATGGCCCTTCTGCCGGCCAAACCCCTTGACCTCCGTTACCGTGAGGCCGGTGACGCCGCACTCGGCAAGCGCCTCGCGCACCTCTTCCAGCTTGAACGGTTTGATGATGGCGGTAATCTGTTTCATGGCACTGCGGCTTTCTTGTTGCGAACCGGTGCGACGCGCAGCTGGGGGACTTGACGCGCCGCGATCCGGAATCAGGGTTCCAATCCTCTAGGATAGCGCCATTCCGGCGGTGCGCATCGCCCACGGCCCGGTCGGGCCCGTTCGGTCACCCTACTGGCGGAACTTGCTGGTGATCGGATAACGCCAATCCTTGCCGAAACTGCGGTGGGTAACGCGGATGCCGATCGGCGCCTGCCGGCGCTTGTATTCGTTGAGCTTGATCAACCGGGTAACTCGCTCCACATCGGCCTCTGCCACGCCACTGGCGACGATGGAGGCAATCGATTCGTCGTTTTCCATGTAGCGCTCGATGATGGCATCGAGCACCTCGTACGGTGGCAGGCTGTCCTGGTCGGTCTGGTCCGGGCGCAACTCGGCACTGGGGGCTCGCGTGATGATGCGCTCGGGTATCGGAGCCCTACCACGGCCATTCGGGTCGTTCAGGTTGCGCCAGCGCGCCAGCCGGTACACCATGGTCTTGGCCAGGTCCTTGATCACGGCAAAGCCACCGGCCATGTCGCCATACAGTGTGCAGTAGCCGGTCGCCAGTTCACTCTTGTTGCCGGTGGTCAGCACGATGCCGCCGAACTTGTTGGACAAAGCCATCAGCAACGTTCCGCGCACCCGCGCCTGGATGTTTTCCTCGGTGGTGTCCTCGGGCAGCCCTGCAAATTCGGTGGCCAGCGCAGCACGAAAGGCCTCGAACTGCGGGGCAATCGATATCTCGTCGTAACGCACACCCATGCGACGCGCCATTTCGCGCGCGTCCTGCCAGCTGATGTCGGCCGTGTACGGCGACGGCATCATCACGGTCCTGATCCGCTCGGGCCCCAGCGCGTCGACCGCAATCGCCAGTACCAGCGCCGAATCGATGCCGCCGGACAGGCCCAGGATGGCGCCGGGGAAACCGTTCTTGCCGATGTAGTCGCGCACGCCCAGCACCAGCGCATCCCACAGATCGGCGTCGGTGCCGCGCTCGGGCGCGATCTCGCCCGACAGCCGCACCTGCCCATCCACGTGGCGGGCCGTCACGGCAAAGTGCTGCTCGCGGAAGCTCAGCGCCCGCGCAACCACGCTGCCATCGGCGTCGAGCGCAAAGGAATGCCCCTCGAACACCATCTCGTCCTGTCCGCCGACCAGATGCGCATACACCATCGGCAAGCCACAGGCGCGCACCCGCTCGCGCATGACCTGCTCGCGCTCGCCGCCCTTGCCGACGTGAAACGGCGAGGCGTTGATGACGGCCAGCATCTGGGCTCCGGCCTGACGCGCCAGGCGCGCCGGCTCCTCGTACCATGCGTCTTCACAGATCAGCAGGCCGACGCGCAGGTGGTCCGGGCCGCTGCCCACTTCGAACACACAGGTGTCGGTGCCGGGCGTGAAATAGCGGCGTTCGTCAAACACCTGGTAATTGGGCAGTTCGCGCTTGGCGTAGCTGTGCACGATCTGCCCGTCGCGCAATACACTGGCAGCGTTGAAACGCAGTTGGGTTGCGACCGAACGCGTGCGCACACCGGTACCGGTCGGATGCCCGACCACGACCGTCATGCCGCTTAACCCCGCAAGTGCCTCTGCGACCGATTTGACGGCATCATCACAGGCCTGAATGAACGCAGGGCGCAAGAACAGGTCTTCCGCCGCATAACCGCAGATCGACAATTCAGGGGTGAGCATGAGCAACGCCCCGTCCGCATAGGCGGCACGGGCCGCATCGATTATTTTTTTCGCATTGCCCGGCATGTCTCCGACAACGAAGTCGAGCTGGGCGACACAGATCTTGAGATTCATGAAAACAGCAATCGTGGTTGGAATCAGGGCCGCGCCAGCCGCGCTCAGCATCGGCGTGTGCAGCTGTGACGCGGCAGCATCCGGGAGGCCGTCGTGAGTCGGATCGATTATGTCATCGAGGTCTTCGATTCGCCGCTGGCGATCGCGGCCACCGAATGGAATGCACTGCTTGCGCTGCAAAGCGATGCCACGCCGTTCATGCGCCATGAATACCTGGTGGCAATGCACGAGAGCGGCAGCGCCACGCCTCAGACCGGCTGGACGCCGCGGTTCATCGCATTGTGGGAGCCGTCCCTTACAGTCGACGGCGAACCGCGGGTGCTGGCCGGCGTGTGTGCGCTGTACCTGAAGGACCACTCTTACGGCGAATACGTGTTCGACCATGCCTGGGCCCATGCCTATCGCCAGCATGGCCTGCACTACTACCCGAAGGCGCTGGTTGCGCCTCCCTTCACGCCGGTTCCCGGCGCGCGGCTGCTGGCCCGAGACGACGCGGCACGCGCGGCTCTGGCCAAGGGCCTGGTGCAGTGGTGCGAGCAGTCCGGCCTGTCATCGCTGCACCTGCTTTTTGCCAGCACCGCCGATGTGTCGGCCTGCAAGGCAGCCGGCATGATGCTGCGCCACAACGTGCAGTTCCACTGGACCAACCGTACACCGCCCTACCAGGACTTCGACGAATTCCTGGCCAGCCTGAACCAGGAAAAGCGCAAGAAGATCCGCCAGGAGCGGCGCAAGGTCGAGCAGTGCGGCGTGGTGTTCCGCGGCGCCAGCGGCCACGCCATTGCGCAGCAGGACTGGGACTTCTTCTACCGCTGCTACGAGCGCACCTACTACGAACACGGCAACGCGCCTTATCTGAGCCGCGACTTCTTCCACCGCATGGCGCGCGACATGCCAGACAACTGGCTGCTATTCATTGCCGAACGCGGGGGACGGCCGATCGCGAGCAGCCTGATCGCCCTGTCCGACGCGGATCCGGCGCGTGGCGTCGACAAGGTCGCCTATGGCCGCTACTGGGGTGCGCTGGAGCGGGTCGACTGCCTGCACTTCGAAGCCTGCTATTACCAGCCGCTGCAATGGTGCATTGCCCACGGTTACCGCCGCTTCGAAGGCGGCGCGCAGGGCGAGCACAAGATGGCCCGTGCATTGCTGCCAGTGCAGACCACCAGCACCCACTGGTTGGCGCATCCGGCCTTTGCCGAGGCGGTCGACGACTTCCTGCAGCGTGAGCGCAACGGCATCGGCAACTACATGACCGAACTCGCGCAGCGCAATCCGTTCAGAACCGGTCGTGCCTGAGCCCGCCGGCAAGGGGTTTCACTTCTTGCTGCCCATGGCCGCCATCATGCGCAGCGTGTCGGTCTTGCGATCGGCATTGACCCGGGCCACGGCCGGCCGTTCCCCCACCGCTTTCAGATAATCTTTCACCGGCAAGGCAGCGAGCAGGTCCTCACCATAGATTGCCTTGCAGGCGTTCGAGACCACCGGGAGGTGCACGACGGCGGCGCAATCGGCCAGCGTGAACTGGTCGCCGGCGACGAATGGTTTGAAAATGGCAATCCGGGCGAATGCCGCGATGCCGCGCGTGAGCAGTTTGCGTGCGCGCGCCTTCACCTCGTCGCTGACCTTGCCACCGAAGAATGCTTCCGGGTACAGCTCGCGGGCGACCAATTCGAGGTGCAACTCCAGGTACATGACCAGTTCGCGCACCTTGGCCGCGGCAAAAGGGTCCGACGGCAGCAACGCATGCTGAGGGTACTGCGCTTCGAGGTATTCGGCGCAGGCCATCGACTCCGAAATGCAACCCATGCCGGTGTCCAGAAACGGCACTTTGCCCATTGGCGAGCGCTCCAGCAGCGCTGGCTCGGTGCTGCCGGTGGGCACCATCTCCTCGTCGAACGGTATCTGCTTTTCGAGCAGTTGCAGCTTGACCTGGTTGTAGTAATTGCTGGCCGAGAAGCCGCAGAGCTTGAGTGTCATGGTGGATGTCTCCGTGTGTGAATCGTCGGCCGCAACGCAGGCCAACATGGATTATGCAAATGTCGGCCAACTTCCTGCAGTCTCGTGTGTGACCGACGGCCGTGACGCCATTTTCCGCGCTGTGGCACTATTGGACCCACGCTTGCCAGCCATACCCACCACCCGCCCTGCTTGCCGGCCCAGGTTTGCCCATCCATGCCAGACGATCACGCGTTCGCACCACACCATCCGCCTCCCAACGCCTGGCTGCTGGCCCTGGAACTGCGCGCGCCGTGGGAGTTCGGGGCGGTGCTGCCGGCCTGGTTCACACTGCAGCGGGCGCCGCGGGGCGATGGCCATCCCATCATCGTGTTTCCCGGGTTGGCCGCCAGCGATACCTCGACGTTCCCGCTGCGCAGCTATCTGCAGCGCATCGGCCATCAGGTCGCTGGCTGGAACCAGGGTTTCAATTTCGGGCCTCGCGCCGGCGTGCTGCGCCGCGCCCAGGAACAGCTCGAGGATGTGGTCAGGGCAAGCGGTCGCCGCGCCAGCCTGATCGGCTGGAGCCTGGGCGGCATCTACGCCCGTGAACTTGCCAAGCGGATGCCCGACCATGTCCGCAGCGTGATCACACTGGGCACGCCGTTCGCCGGCAAACACAGCAGCACCCACGCCTGGCGGCTGTACCAATTCGCCAGTGGCCGCGACATCGCGAAGGAGTCGCAGCATTACGACCTGCCACGCGCACCGGCCGTGCCCACCAGTTCGATCTACTCGCGCACCGACGGGGTGGTGGCCTGGCAGGCCAGCCTACAGGCTCCGTGCAGCGTCAACCCGCATACAGAAAACATCGAAGTGCTGGCCAGCCACGTCGGCCTCGGTCTCAATCCCAGCACCTGGTGGGTGCTGGCCGATCGGCTGGCGCAGGCCGAGGGAAGCTGGACGCCGTTCCAGCGAAAGCGCGGGCTGCACGGACTGATTTTTCCCGACCCACAGCGCTGAATGCGGCAGCGCGCCGGCGACCATGCAAAACGCCGGCAATTTGCCGGCGTTGCGCCTTGCGTCGGCGAAGTCAGGCCAACGAACGCTGGTAGTTGGCGATGCCGTCCATGATTTCCTTGCGCGCCGAATCCGGGCCTTCCCAGCCCAGGACCTTGACCCACTTGCCCTCTTCGAGATCCTTGTAGTGCTCGAAGAAATGCAAAATGGTCTTCAGGCGCATCGGATTGAGGTCCTCCGGTTTCTGCCACTGGGTGTAGATCGACAAAATCTTGTCGATCGGCACCGCCAGCACCTTGCCATCGTCACCGGCTTCGTCCTGCATCTTCAGGATTCCGATCGGCCGGCACGGCACGACGACGCCAGGAATCAGCGGCACCGGTGTGATCACCAGCACATCGACCGGATCGCCATCGCCGCTGATGGTGCGGGGCACATAACCGTAGTTGGTCGGATAGTGCATCGACGTGCTCATGAAGCGGTCGACAAAGATGGCGCCGGTCGCCTTATCGACTTCGTACTTCACCGGATCGGCGTTCATCGGGATTTCAATGATGACGTTGAAGGCGTCGGGCACGTTGTCGCCAGGGGTGACGTTGTCCAGGGACATGGGGTTTTCGCTCTCTCGGGATGGGTTTGCAAGACGGGTATTAGCCCTGATTTTACTGACGCCCGCCTTGCTGCCCCGGTTTGTGCCATGTTTTCAGTTACAGTTCGCCGGTTGGCCAATCGACTCCTGATCAGGAAATGCGAGGAAGCAACGCAGCCGGGCACGGCGAGCGTTGTGCCCTTGTGCATAAAACCAGGTCCTTGGACTATTCAAGGAACATGGCTGCCGCCAAGCGGCATGCTGCGTCCTTGACCGATTGGGAGGTACGACTATGACGGGCAACTCGGTGCTGATACTGGCACTTGTCTGCGGATTCATCGCAGTGGCATACGGCTTCTGGGCACGCAGCTGGATTCTTTCCCAGGACGCGGGCAACGCGCGGATGCAGGAGATCGCGGCCGCGATCCAGACCGGTGCAGCGGCTTACCTGGCGCGCCAGTACAAGACCATCGCCATCGTCGGGGTGGTTCTTGCCATCCTGATAGGAATATTCCTGGACGGCGCCAGTGCGGTCGGTTTCGTTGTCGGCGCCGTGTTGTCCGGCGCCTGCGGCTTCATCGGCATGAACGTCTCGGTGCGCGCCAACGTGCGTACCGCGCAGGCAGCCACCCGGGGCATCGGCCCGGCACTGGACGTCGCATTCCGCGGCGGCGCCATCACCGGCATGCTGGTGGTCGGCCTGGGTCTGCTCGGTGTCACCGGCTTTTACTGGTTCCTGGTCGGCAACGGCAACCTGACGCCGGACGCCAACCTGGCCAAGCTGCTCAACCCGCTGATCGGATTTGCCTTTGGCTCCTCGCTGATCTCGATCTTCGCGCGGCTTGGCGGCGGCATCTTCACCAAAGGTGCCGACGTCGGCGCCGATCTGGTGGGCAAGGTCGAGGCCGGCATCCCGGAAGACGACCCGCGCAACCCGGCAGTGATCGCCGACAACGTCGGCGACAACGTCGGTGACTGCGCCGGCATGGCGGCCGACCTGTTCGAGTCGTACGCCGTCACGCTGGTCGCCGCGCTGATCCTGGGCAAGGCCGCCTTCGGCGAGGAGGGCCTGGTCTTCCCGCTGATCGTGCCCGCGATCGGTGCGATCACCGCCGTCCTCGGGGTTCTGATCACCCGGCCACGGCCGGGCGAGAGCGGCCTGACCGCGATCAACCGTGGGTTCTTCATCTCCGCGGTGGTCTCCGCTGTGCTCTGCGCCGCGGCGTCCTTCTTCTACCTGCCGGCCAAGTTCTCCGAGTTCACCGGCGGCGATGAGAGCGTCGTGGGAATGAACGGCAACCCGCGACTGATCGCCTTCGCCGCGGTCATGGTCGGCATCGTGCTGGCCGCCGTCATCCTCTGGCTGACCGGCTACTACACCGGCACCGACAAGCG
>JBDTMH010000206.1:0-8157 GCA_039934375.1 Burkholderiaceae bacterium
TTGTCCTTGAACAACATCTTCCACATGCCCGACAGGTTGCGGATGACATCGCAGATGGACGGAAACAACATGCCATCCAGGCAATTCAGGCGGCCGGTCAAACCCAGTTCGATGGTCGACCGCGGTATTCGGCAGATATAGCTCTGGTAGTAGGCATCGCCCTGAATCACTTCGAGCGCGTCGCCGCCGCCCAGGATGCCGACCGGCAGCATGCCGGCGGCGTGGATCAGTTCACGCGGTACGTAGATCGGCATGTAGCCCATCGCCTTTCGGCCCGGCACCGCCTCCTTCCAGCGCTGCACGGCGTTGAAGTCGAGGTCTTCGAACAGGGTCTCGCATCGTTGGACGATGGCTGCGACAGCGGATAGAGGTGCGGTGGACATCAGTGGTGCTCCCATTGCGGTTTACGTTTGGCGAGAAAGGCGGTGAGGCCCTCATTGGCATCACGGGTCAACATCAGGCGATCGAGATACAGCCGCTCGACTTCCGCCAGCCGCTGGCGGACATCGCGCAGCATCGCGCCGCGTGCCGCCAGCATTGCGCAGGCCAGAGAGGACGCACTCTTGTGCGCCAGATGCGCGTTGAAGTAGGTCATTGCGGCGCCCTCGGGGTCGTCGAACACCGTTTGCACGAGCCCGATGGACAGAGCCTCGGCCGCACCGATGGAGCGGCCCGTGAGCAGCAGATCCTCGGCTGCCGGCTGGTTCACGCGGTACGGCAACAACACCGATGCGGCGGGTGCGAATACACCCAGCTTCATCTCCGGCTGGCCGAATAACGCGTCGGGTGCGGCGAAGATCGGGCCACCCGCCAACGCCACTTCCATGCCGCCGCCCAGGCACTGCCCGCGTACTGCCACCAGGATCGGTACCGGGAACGCAACCATCGCCAGCACCAGCGCATGCAGCGACGCGAGCATCGCACCACACTGCGCCGGCAGATGTTCCTCGACACTGGCGCCAAAACTGAAGTGCGGCCCTTCGGCGTCGAGCAACACGCCACGCAGCTGCGCCTGACTGCCATGCGCACGCAGGGCCCCGTGCAGCGCGGCAATCATCTGTGCATCGACGATGTTGGCCTTGGGGCGCGACAGACGCAGGCGCAGCAAGGCGCCATCGCATTCGAGCCAGTCTTTCAACGGCTCCATGATTCAGCCCGCACGCTTGCCCGAGGGCTGGATTTCGTCATGCAGCGGGCCGACCCAACTCTGACCGGCGGCCAATTTCTGTCGCAGCAGTACGAAGTCGACTTCCCGATCGTCCTTGCTGCCGGCGTTGAAGGCTGTGAAACCCGATCGTGCCTCCGTCACCATGTTCAGCGCAAGCCAGGCTCGCGCATCCTCCTTGTTGCGGTTCCAAGCCTCGAGCTTGGGTTTGCGCAACTCCTCCAGCGTCTTGGTCGTGCAGTCAGGAAAGGTCAGCAGGATCTTGGCGCACAAGTCCTCGATGCGGGCGTCGAGCATGGACAGGTCCACCGTGCCGCGGGCCATAACGGCCTTGCCCTCCTTCAGCGCATCGCCGGTCTTGGGCTCGCCGTAGGCATTGCGACCAAATTCGTCGTACTGGCGCTGGGTTTCGACCAGGGGATTGGCAACGAACTTGCCGTCCACCTTGAGCGCCGGCACCACGTCGGTGAGGATGCCCATCTGGTAGGCCTTGTGCGCCGAGAACGGTTCGCACAACACGCAGGCCGCCATCGCGCGTTCGGCGCCCACCACCACCGGCAGGAAATCGGTCGCGCCGCCAATCGGCGCTGAACCGTGCTTCGGGCCCGCCTGGCCGTACCGGGCCAGATCCGACGAAACCGAGAAGTCGCAGGCCATGCCGATCTCCTGGCCGCCGCCAATACGCATGCCGTTGACGCGGCAGATCACCGGTTTGTCGCATGCCAGGATGCTGGACACCATGTCGTTGAACAGCCGCATGTACTGGCGGTACTCCTGCGGCTGACCGGCGTAATACTCGGCATATTCCCTGGTATTGCCGCCGGTGCAAAAGGCCTTGTCGCCGGCACCGGTGAACACGACGCAATTGACGTCGCGCGCGTTCGACGCCGCACGCATGGCCAGGATCACGCCCTTGACCATGTCGGTCGTGTAGGAGTTGTACTGCGTCGGGTTGTCCAGGATGATCCAGGCGTTGTACAGACCCGGCACCTCGCTGCCGTCGGGCCGGCGCGCCGTTCTCTTTTCGTAACGAACGCCGGGTTTGGCGATGTCGTCCACCAGATCGTGGTTCTTGAAGTCAAGCATGCTGTCAAGGGGTAACGGGGCGTTCATGGGGTCTCCTCGGATGGGTCGTTTCATTGCGGGACAAGTACCGCGCGTCGACTGATCTCGCGGCGGTGCACGGCGTCGAAAATTCGATTGATCTCGGCCAGCGGGTGGGTCTCGACGAAGGGCGCGATCTGCACCTTGCCATCGAGCACCAGATCGAGCGCGGCCGGATAATGCTCGGGCGGGCAACCCCAGTTGCCCAGCGCGCGCGCGTCGAAGGCCATCAGGTTCGACAGGCGTATTTCGATCTTGTCCATCGTGAAGCCGACCACCGACAAGGTCGCACCATGCACCAGCATCGCGTAAGCGGTAAGTTGCCCCGGCGCTGTGCCGGAGCACTCGAAGATCGACCACTCGGTCTGGCGCAGACCCTGCGCACGGGCGAACTCCGAAATCGCCTTCTTGATCGCGCGGCCGTCGTGCTCGCGACTGTTGATGGTGAGACTCGCGCCATGGGCGGCGATCGATGCCAGCTTGCGTTCGTCGACGTCGATGGCGACCACGGTGGCGCCGAAGGCACGGGCAATCTGCACGCAATAGCCACCTACGCCACCGGCGCCGATGACGATGGCCAGCGTGCCCTCGCCGATACCCGCACGGCGCACCGCTTGAAAAGGCGTGGTCAGCGCGTCGGCGACGATGGACACCTGCGCCAGCGTCAGGCCGGCCTGCTTCAGGCGCACCGGATCGACCTCGCAAAGGCCCCGCGCCGGCACCACGATGTGTGAGGCGAAGCCGCCCTGGATGTCGTTGCCCGGCATTTTCTGGGCGCGGCAGATCGTCCCCAGCCCGCGTTGGCACAGGTCGCACTGGCCACAGGGCAGGACCGCCGGCACGATGACCGACTTTCCAATCCAGGACGCGCTGTCCGCGCCCGCCGCAACCACCGTTCCGCTGACCTCGTGGCCCAGCGCCAACGGTAGTGGCTGGTTGGTGCGCACACCATCGTAGAAATAGCCCAGATCGGTATGGCAGACACCACAGCCAGCAATCGCCACCACGACCTCGCCGTCGCCGGCATGGGCTTCGAAGGTCTCGCGCACCATCGGCGCGGCGACCTGGGTCATCAACCAGCGGTGAGCCTGCATGTTCATATTCCGTGTCCTTTCCATCGTTTCCCGGCAATCGCAATGGACTGCCTGAGGTCATTCAGACCCAATACTAGTAAATCGGTACCGTAATGCGAGTTTTGTGCATTGTGAGACTGGTTTGCCAGCCAAACCTTTGATCTAGATCAGACCCTGTGAGGCTTTGTGCCCGTTTACTCGAAAGCATCCGATGTGCAGGAGACCCCGTGGACACCCCTACCAGAACCGAATCCTCCATGCTCGACAGACCCATGCCCGCAAGTGCGGCGCCGGCGTCCGGCGCAACCCGAACCAGCCTGTCCATTGCGATTGCCGGCAGCGGCGGCAGCGGCGTGATGACCGCCGGCACGCTGTTGCTCGACGCTGCCGCGCGCGCCGGGCTGTACGGACTCATGGTGCGCACCAGCGGACCGCAGATCCGTGGCGGAGAAGCGGCTGCGCTGCTGCGCCTGGGCCATACGCCACTGGAGTCGCTGGACGACCAGTTCGACCTGTTGCTGGCGATCGACTGGCTCAACGTACATCGGTTCGCTGATGAGATCCCGTTGCATCCTGATGGCCTGGTCATTGGCGGTGCCGAGGGTGAGCCAGTGCCGCAGGTGTTTCTGTCCAGCGGTGCACGCGCGGTGTCACTGCCACTCAAGAAAATGGCCAAGGCGGTGCCCGGCAGCTGGATCAACATGCTGGCGCTGGGCATTACCGGCGCGCTGGCTGGCCTGCCCGTAGACAGCCTGGAAGCCGCGTTGCGCAATGGATGGAAACGCAGCGAAAGCGCGCTCGAGGCCAACCTGCAGGCACTGCACATAGGCATGCAAGCGGCATCGGACATCGCCGGTTTCCCGCGGCTCGCGACGCCGCGCAGGGGCACACAGCCCATGGCTGCGCGCTGGCAGATCAGCGGCAACGAGGCGGCCGGCTTCGGCGCCTTGCGCGCCGGCGTGCGTTTTGTTGCTGCCTATCCGATCACGCCGGCTACCGAACTGCTCGAATGGATGGCACCGGCTTTGGGCCAGGTCGGCGGCGCGCTGATCCAGGCGGAAGACGAACTGGCCTCGATCAACATGATCATCGGAGCCTCGTACGGCGGCGTGCCCTCATTGACGGCCACGTCGGGCCCAGGCCTGGCGCTGATGACCGAGAGCATCGGACTGGCAGTCGCCGCCGAAGTGCCGATCGTGATCGTCGACGTGATGCGCGGCGGCCCTTCCACCGGCATACCGGCCAAGAGTGAACAAAGCGACCTGTCCTACGCGGTCAGCGGCTTGCACGGCGACGCGCCCCGTCTGGTGCTGGCGCCGTCATCGATAGGCGACTGCCTGGCCACCACCGCTTGGGCGGTCGAATTGGCCGAGGCACTGCAAGCGCCGGCGATCGTGTTGTCGGACCAGTTCATGGGCCAATCGCGCGCCATCATCGACCGGCCCAGTGCCGAGATGGCCGCTCCGAAGCGGCTCACCGCCGCCGCCCACACCCCCGACTACAAACGCTACCGGGACACCCCATCCGGTATTTCACCGATGGCGATACCTGGAACGCCAGGCGTCGAATACACCGCCGACGGGCTGGAACATGCCGAGTCGGCGCTGCCGAGCAGCCAGGCACACGACCATCGGATTCAACTCGACAAACGCGCGCGCAAGCTGATGCGCCACGACTATGGCAGCCGCTGGGCCGACACTGAAGGCAATGCGCCGCTGGCCGTAATCACCTTCGGCTCGGCCAGCGGACCGGTACGCGAGGCTGTGCATCGCCTGGCGCGCAATGGCGTCGCGGTACGGCTGGTCGTGCTGCGTCTGTTGGCACCGCTGCAGGAAGACGTGGTTGCACAGGCACTGGCCGGCGTGCGCCAAGTCATGGTGATCGAGCAGAACCACGGCGCGCAGCTGCTGCGTTACCTGCGCGGCATGCTCGACCTGCCCGGCCGCCCCAGTGGTTTCAACCGTCCCGGCCCGCTGCCGTTGCGACCGGCCGAATTGTGTGAGGCCATCCAGACATGGTCGGCGCTGCACACACCCCAACATGCCAAGTGCGAGGAGATGATATGAACGACTGTGCTCCGGTCGCCGTCCTGACAGCTGCCGACTACAAATCCGCCAACAAACCGATCTGGTGCCCGGGCTGTGGCGACTTCACCGTACTCGGCGCCATCACCCGCGCAATGGCGCAACTGCAGTTGCCGGTACATGAGGTGGCCGTGGTGTCGGGCATTGGTTGCTCCTCACGCATTCCGGCCTACACCGCCTGTTACGGATTTCACGGCGTGCATGGGCGTTCGCTGGCCGCCGCCACCGGCTTGAAGGTGGCGCGTCCGGAACTGACCGTGCTGGTGGCCAGCGGCGACGGCGATGGTTATTCGATCGGCGGCAACCATTTCCTGCACGCCTGCCGGCGCAACGTCGACCTGACCTACATCGTCATGGACAACCATGTCTATGGCATGACCAAGGGACAAGCCTCGCCCACCACCGAACCGGACTGGGACAACAAACTCTCGCCCGGCGGGCCCGGCATCCGCTCGTTCCATCCGCTGGTGATCGCGCTTGCCGCTGGCGCGAACTTCGTGGCGCGGGCATTCGCAGGCGACCAGAACGGCACCGCCAGCATGATCGCGCAAGCGGTGCGCCATCCCGGCTTCTCGTTCATCGAGATCCTCAGCCCCTGCGTCACCTTCCGGCCTGAACAACGCGAATGGAAAGACAAGGTCCACCCGGCAACCGTGGCGCCGACCGACGATCCGGCGCGGGCAGCGCGCCGCATCATGACCGACGACGGTTTCAACATTGGCGTGCTGTTTGCCGGCGATCGCGAACCTTACCGCAACGGCCCGAAGCCGGCGCGCCGACAGGTCACCGAACTGGAACAGGAATTTGCCGTATGAACGCGGACCAGCAATCCCTGCCGCCCCAAGGCGCGTCGTCCTTGCCAGAAACCCCGCCCGGCGCTGCACCGAGCGTCGCTGCAGTGGCGCCGACGCTGGAGGCTTTCATGGCGCAGGCACTCGCGATGGAATTCGAGGCCGTCGAGCGCTACAGCACATTCGCGGACGCGATGGAAACCCACAACAACCTGGAAGTGGCGGCCATGTTTCGCACCATGGCCGGCTATGAAACCAAGCACGCCGAGCAGATCATGAAGGACATGGGCTGGACCACCGCGCCAGCCGCGTCGACGGCTCCGGTCGCCTGGACCGGTTTCGACGCGCCCGAGACCGCACCCATCGATGCCGTGCATTACCTGATGCAGCCCTGGCACGCGCTGCAACTGGCGCTGGCAGCCGAGCAGCGCGCCGAAGCCTTCTTCGGCGCGCTCGCCGCCGCCGCAACCAGCGATTCGGTACGCAAGGCCGCGTTGCAACTTCAGGCCGAAGAGGCCGAGCACGTGGCCCTGGTCCGGGCCTGGATGGCCAAGGTGCCGCAACCCGACAGCGACTGGGCGGTCGACCCCGACCCACCCCGCTACACCGAATAGGGCGCGTCACCATGCAAGTTTTGCTACCCGACGGCTGGGCGCCCCCCATCGGCTACGCCAACGGCATTGCGGTCGCGGCCGGACGCCTGGTGTTTGTCGCCGGACAGGTCGGCTGGAACGCGCAGCAGCAGTTTGCTTCGGACCAGATCGCGCCGCAGTTCGAACAGGCCTTGTCCAACGTGCTGGCGGTGCTCGCCGAGGCGGGCGGCGAGGCGCGACACATCTGCCGCGTCACCGCCTACTGCTGCGACAAGCCGGCCTATCTGGCGGCACGGCGTGAACTCGGCTTGATATGGCGGCAACGCATGGGCGCTCATTACCCGGCCATGAGCATGGTGTTCGTGTCTGACCTGCTCGACCACCCGGCCTGCATCGAACTTGAGGCCACCGCCGTCGTGCCCGGCTGAGGCGCAAGGCACAACCAGGAACACATGATGGACTACCAGGATATTGTTTGCGAGACCCGCGAAGGCGCGGCGTGGATCACGATCAACCGGCCCGAGCGCATGAACGCGTTTCGCGGTCAGACCTGCGACGAACTCATCCTTGCGCTGCAGCGCGCGGCCAGTGACCGCGCGATTGGCGTCATCGTGCTGGCCGGCGCCGGAGACAAGGCATTCTGTACCGGCGGTGACCAGTCGGCGCACGAGGGCCAATATGACGGTCGCGGCACGATCGGGCTGCCGATCGAGGAACTGCATGCCGCGATACGGGACGCACCCAAGCCGGTGATCGCCCGGGTTCAGGGATACGCGATCGGCGGGGGCAACGTGTTGTGCACCTTGTGCGACCTGACCATCGCGTCCGAGCGTGCGGTGTTCGGCCAGGTCGGTCCCAAGGTCGGTTCGGTCGACCCGGGTTACGGCACGGCGTTGCTGGCCCGCGTGGTGGGTGAGAAAAAGGCGCGCGAGATGTGGTATTTGTGCCGTCGCTACCCTGCCGCCGAGGCGCTGGCCATGGGCCTTGTCAATACCGTCGTGCCGCATGAGCGGCTTGACGACGAGGTGCACGCCTGGTGCCAGGAAATCATGGAGCGCAGTCCGACTGCGCTGGCGATTGCCAAACGTTCGTTCAACATGGATACCGCGCACCAGAGCGGCATCGCCGGCATGGGCCTGTATGCGCTCAAGCTGTATTACGACACCGAAGAATCGCGCGAGGGCGTGCGCGCCTTTCAGGAGAAACGCAAACCCGATTTCCGGCGCTTTGCGAAGTAGGCGCGCCAGCACCGCGACCGCGATCAGGAGGACACGACACCATGTTGCAGATCATCATCCAGGGCCGGGGCGGCCAGGGTGCGCAGACCGCGGGCAACCTGCTCGCGCA
>JBDTMH010000207.1:0-8095 GCA_039934375.1 Burkholderiaceae bacterium
AGCCGGTGGAGACCATGGAGGCCATGAAAGGCAAGACCGTGGGCATCGTCTCGGTAAAGGGCACCACGGAGTTGCTGATCGATGCGATGCTGGTTGCGTCGGGTCTCAAGCCGTCCGACGTCAAGAAGGAAGTGGTAGGCAATAGTGCCGGCGCCTTCGCGCTGATCGGGCAGGGGCGCATAGACTGTTTCATCGCCTCGGTGGCGGTGGTCGCCCACTTGCAACAACTCAACACGCCGATGGTGTATTTCTCGACCGACAAATACGCGCCCATGCCCAGCCAGTGCTATTCCGCCACGCCCGAGTCGATCCAGAAAGACCCTGAGATGCTGGTGGCATGGCTCAAGGGACTGCGGGATTCGGTCAACGAAATCCTCACTGGCGACTACCTGCAGTTGCTCGAGCGCATGGGCAAGACCTATGAGATACCCGGTATTCGCAACTCTGCCGCGCTCAAGGCCACCAACGATCTGGCAATGAAACTCTGGGTGGGTCAGGGCAAGGAAAACCTGTTGCGCAACGTTCCGTCTCTGTGGGCCAAGGCTTCCGATGTGTTGGTCAAGGTCGGCATTGCTCCGCCACTGCCGCCCACCGACTTTTACGCCAATGAACTGATCGATCGCGCGCTCAAAGCATGACCCGCCGGGCCGTTCCCGATGTGAATCTCGCAGCGCGTAGCACGCAGGGAAATCCAGTGAGCGCGCAAAGCCACGCGGGCATTGCCCTTGACGGTGTCGAGAAGTGGTACCGCACGCGCGGCGAACCTGTGCATGCTCTGGCGGGTACCAGCATGGACGTGGCGAGTGGTGAATTACTGGTTCTTCTGGGTCCCTCGGGTTGCGGCAAGACGACATTGCTGCGCATGATTGGCGGGTTGATCGAGCCGACCGCCGGCAGCATCCACATTGCTGGACGCAATCTGTGGCAGGCTGGACGGCGGCAGGATGCGGCGGTGGCCGAGATGGGCATGGTGTTTCAGGAGGCCAACCTTTTTCCCTGGCTGACGATTGCGGAAAATATCGCCTTGCCACTTGAGCTGCGTGGCGTGCCCAAAGCTGAACGGCTGCAACGTTCCGAGGCATTGCAGCAACTGGTCGGTATAGCGGGTTTCGGCGCGCGTTGGCCGCGCGAACTTTCCGGTGGCATGCGCCAGCGCGCCGCGATTGCACGGGCTTTGTCGTACGACCCTGAAATCCTGCTGATGGATGAACCCTTCGGCGCCCTCGATGCGATGACGCGTGATGCCATGAACCTGGAGTTGCAACGGATCTGGCAGGCGACCGGCAAGACCATCGTGCTGGTAACACATTCCATCATCGAGGCAGTCTTCCTGGCCGATCGCATCGTGCTGTTGTCGCCGCGCCCTGGTCGCATCGACACCGTGGTGTCGGTCGCACTGGCGCGCCCACGTTCGCTCGACGTGCAGGCGGACCCGCAGTTTCAGCAGCTCGCCGTTGAGCTGCGCCACCGACTGGAGCAGATATCGTGAACAAGCCCTGGTTGCCCTGGGTCACCACCCCGTTGCTGTTGGCCGTGTTCTTCATTGCTTGGGGTTTGTATGTGCATGTGGCGAAAGTCAGTGCCTTCATCCTTCCGTCGCCGGCGTCCGTGTTCAGTGCATGGGGTGAGGTCATCAACGATCCGCGCGCCTGGCACCATACGGCCGTCACGGTCGGTGAGACTCTTGGCGGGTTTGCCATCGCAATCCTGATTGGTGTCGGAGGAGGTGTGTTGCTGGGACGTGCGCGCTGGCTTGAATCCACACTCAACCCGTTCATCGTTGGCTTGCAGGTGGTTCCCAAGGTGGCGCTGATTCCGCTGTTTATCGTGTGGTTCGGTTTTGGCCCGACCAGCAAGGTGATCGTCTCGGCCGTGATCGCGTTTTTCCCCATCCTGTCCAACACGCTGCTTGGCGTGAAGTCCGTCCATGCCGGCCACAAGGACGTGATGGTGAGTCTGAACGCGTCCCGCTGGGCGGTGTTCCGGCGGCTTGAACTCCCGAATGCGTTGCCTTATATCCTGACCGGCATGGAGGTGGGGGTGGTGCTGGCCTTGATCGGCGCCATCGTCGGCGAGTTTCTGGGGGGCAACCAGGGGCTGGGCTACATGTTGGTCGCCAAGATGAACGCGTATGAAACCGACATGCTGTTTGCCGTGATCATGCACATGACCGTGGTCGGTTTCCTCTTCTATTTTTCGATTGGCCTGCTGCGCCGTGTGTTGATCCCCTGGCATGAATCGATGGAGCACGCATGAAAACCACATACTTCCGGTTGCCGCGGATACGGCACGGCTCGAACGGGCGCAGGTGCGATGACTGACTACGCAAGCCTGGGACTGGTGGCGGTCGCGACGCCGCAGGCCAATACCACGGTCGAGTCCGAGATGTCCGTGTTGCTCAAGCCCGGTCTCGGACTGGCCACGGTGCGTCTGCACAGCCGGGTCACCGATCCGCGGGCGCGTTTGATCGACTATCTGGAGCGTCTCGCCCCCGCTCTAGACACGCTGGACAATGCGCCGGTGGTCGTTGCCGGTTTTGCCTGTACAGGCACGTCCTACCTGCTCGATACCGGCCGCGAAGCCGCCGAACTCGAACGCCTGTCGGTGTTGCGCAAGCATGCCGTGTTGTCCGCGTCGCAGGCGATCCGGGCCGCACTGCACGCATTGGGAGCACGTCGCGTCGCGCTGGTGTCACCGTACCCCATCTGGCTGCGCGATGCCTGCGTCGCCTACTTGCCGCGCTGGGGCGTCGAGATCACCCAGGTGCAAGGCCTGCCGGGAGACCGCACCGACACGCGCCGTATCTACGCTTTGGGTGGTCGTGACATCCAGCAGAGTCTGGCCGCGTTGAATGCCGTCGGCGCTGACGCCATCCTGGTCAGTGGCACCGGCGCCCCCACGCTGGGGCCGCTGGCACGGTACCACGGTGTATTGCCCTTGCTCAGTTCGAATCTGTGTCTGGCCTGGGCCCTCGAACAGAGCGCGGCCGGCGCTGCGTTGGACGCTGCATCGTTGCATGCCAAACTTGCCGACTCGGGCTGGCGGCTTCGGCTGGCGCAACGTTTCCCGCAGGCTCTGGAAGGGTTGGACTAAGGGCGGCCGCTGTGCAACAGGCCATGCATATGGACGCGCCTGCCACATAGATTGTTCTATTGACAGGACAAATACACCACGGCATGATGCCATTCACACTCAGGATGTAGCAGTGTGCTGTGCCAGTTGGTGACGACTTGCGGGGAGACAGTTTGGCCGTGTTGAACTTGAATCGTGATTGGCGTGGCGAAAGCTCTCCGAGGAGCGCGACCGGCCGCAGTGCACTCGTCGAGCCATTGCCGCACCACATCAGCACCGATGCGTTGCATGTCGTTTTCGCAGCCGACCCGGGCAAGGTTGCAGCCTTTCTGCCTCCGGGACTAGAGCCGCTGGAGGATGGTCGTGGCTGGGCGATGGTGGCTGATATGGCGAAGATCAGTGCGCAGCAACCTGAACAATACTGGAAGGACCCGCAGCGGTCCTGCTACAGCGAAGGGTTGGTCGGGTTCTATTGCCGTTGCGGTGACCGTATCGGGCGTTACAGCGCCTTTGTTTGGGTTGATCGTGACTGGTCAATGGGGATGGGTCAAATTTTTGGCTGGAGCAAACGCATGGCCACCATCCACCGTACCCGACTGAACGATGTCAATCCGGGAATGCCGGCCTTTGGCAAGGGCGCGACGCTCGCCGGCACCGTGCAGCGCAATGGCAATACCGTCTTGCGTGTCGAGCTGGAGCTCGGCGACTCGGCCACTCAACTCGAAGCGATGCCCGATTTCGGCTCCGCGACCTGGCTCTACCGTTATGCTGCCAGCCCCGGTCCAGGCATCGACGAGGTCGAGCAATTGCTTGAGCTAGGGTTCAGCAATGTACGCTCTGCCGATATCTGGTCAGGCACCGGTCGTGTGGCGTTCGGCAATGCAGATGATGAAGAGCTCAGCGTCTTGGGTCCGGTACGCGTGTTGGGCGGTTACAGCTACCGCCGCGGCTGGACCACTGATCGCCAAGCCATACTGGTGCGCGACTATGTCGCCGAACGCAAACAGGCATCTTTCGCCTAGTCCACATACCAATCACAGGAGACTTCCATGGACCAGCGACACCTACTTTCTCGCCGCACGGTGCTGGCCGGGGCCGCGGCGATGGCCGCGTTCGGGGGTAGCGGCCACGCGCAGACACTCGAAAAAGTTCGCTATCTCACACCGTTTGGCTACATCATGGGTTTCACCGCCAGCATGTATGCCGAGTCCGGGGGCTTTTTTGCCAAACAGGGACTGGACGTCGAGATCATCGGCGGTCGCGGCTCCGCGATGTCGGTGCAGCAGATTTCAGCCGGCAATGTGCTGGTCTCGCGCACAGGCGGCACCGACCTGATCAAGGCCGCCGTGAAAGACCCATCCATAGTCGCTTTTGCCGAGATCTACCAGCGCGACATCTTCCATGTCATCAGCAGCCAGGCCAAACCGATCAATACGCCCGCCGACATGGCCGGCAAGACAATCGGCGTCGTTTCGGTCGGTGGCGCGACGGAGAACATCCTGGACATGATGCTGGCCAAGGGCGGAATCCCGAGCGCGAGCGTCAAGCGCGAAACGGTCGGCAATGCGCCAACGGCGTTCGAGTTCATCGGACAAGGACGCATTGATGCCTTTATCGCGACCAATGACACGGTCGCGCAGCTTAAGGTCGACGGCAGACCGGCGCACACCTGGAGCACCGACACCATCGCGCGTTGTCCTGGACAGGTCTACATCACTTCGCGCAAGATGATTGCCGAAAAGCCTGAAACACTGGCGCGTTTCCTGCGCGGTGTGCATGCGGCATTGGGCGCGCTGGTGTCCGCCAAGGACTTTCAGCCGATTCTCCAGTCGATGTCGGCGAAATACGAGATTGCCGAGGCCAAGCGTCCAGACAAAGGCTTGTTCGTTCTCAAGTCGGCCATTGAAGGCATCCAGGCACCGTATCGCGACAAGCTGGCGTCTTCGACGGCTGCATGGCAGTCTGCATACGACTTGATGATCCAGGCCAAGATCATCGAACCCGTGGCCAAGCCCGACTTCTATTCGGACGCGATCGTCAAGCGGGCCTTCGGCTGATGCTGCTGGCCAGAGGCCGTTGCCTGTTGTTGCTGATCGACCTGCAACGCGGCTTTTGTTCGCCTGATGGCGACCTGGCCCGACGTGGGCGGGACATCGCGGCCATGCAGGCCGCGTCGCAGTCGTGTGCGCGACTGGCGACAGTCGCGCGTGCAATCGGTGTCCCGGTGGTCTGGACCCGTATGGTGCTGCGCCCGGACTATGCGGACGGCGGACGCATGACTGAAGACTTGTTGCCACATCTCAAACTTGCAGGTGCCTTGCAGCGCGGCAGCCGCGACGTTGAACTGGTCGAGGGCCTGAACATCGATGCCCGCGACGACGTCATCGACAAGCCTCGCAACTCGGCGCTGTACGCGTCTCCGTTGGAAGTGCATCTGCATGCGCGGCGGATCGATCGGGTCGTTGTGGGAGGCGTCACCACGTCGATGTGTGTGGACACCACCGTACGTGATCTTGGCCAACGCGACTACGCCACTTTTGTCGTGCGTGAGGCGGTCGGCGATTTTGACACCGCGCGGCACGATGCTGCGCTCGATGCGTTGGCATTCGGGTTTGCCCGCGTGATCGGCGAGCGCGATTGTCTGGCGGCGCTGCAGGGCGAAGGACGCGATTTCTGATGATGAAAGAGTCGTTGCTGCGACGCCGAATCTACTGGAACACATGATGAAGCTGGATATTCAGTCCATTGATACGGTTGTCAACCTGTGTACGCCGGAGGCACTGGCTTACCGGCCGGATCGGCGGGCCTTCTACGCAAAGATGCGCGTGCCATCCGAGTTGTACGAGGGCATTTCACTTGACACCATGCTTGCACGCATGGACGCGGCCGGCATCGAGCGCGCCATGCTGGTCGCAGCCAAAGTGGGTGACAAGAACCATCCCAGTTGCTACCACGTGCCGTACGAGCTGGTGCGCGACGCGGTGCGCCAATACCCGGATCGTTTCTACGGCCTGGCTGGACTCGACCCGACAGAGGGCATGCGCGGCGTGCGCCAGCTGGAGCAGGCCGTCAAGGAATACGGCTTCATTGGCGCACATTTCTATCCGCACTGGTTTGAGCTGGCCCCGGACCATGCCCGCTGGTACCCGTTTTACGCGAAATGCGTCGAGCTCGATATTCCGGTTCAGCTGCAGGTCGGACAGTCGATGATTTACGACGCCAACTATCCGCGGCGCAGTGTCGGTCGGCCGATTACGCTGGACAGTGTTGCGTGCGATTTCCCGGAGCTCAAGCTGATCGGCATACATGTGGGTATCCCCTGGGCCGACGAAATGATCGCGATGGCCTGGAAACACCCCAATGTGTATATTGGTTGTGATGCCCACAGCCCGGCCTATTGGCCGGAGTCGTTCGTGAAGTACATCAATTCGTATGGGCAGGACAAGGTCCTGTTCGGAACCGACTATCCGATCCTGCGGTTCGACCGCACAATCGAGGAAATCGGCAAACTCGAGTTGCGACCTGAGCCGTTGCGCAAGTTGTTGCGCGACAACGCAATTCGCGTCTATCGACTCGGCTTGACTTGAGCGATGGAACACAACCTGGCTGACACCCTTGCTCAGCATGCGCGCGCCAGGCCCGATCACACGGCCCTGGTCGACGGTGAACGCGCGCTCACGCACGCGGAGTTGCACGATCGTGTCCTCACACTTGCACAGAGCCTTTTGTCGAACGGTCTTCAGGCGGGCGACATCCTCGGTCTTTGCCTGCGCGACAGCCTGGAGCATGTCGTGTGCATGTGGGCCTGCGTCCGGGCCGGTCTGGTCATGCTGCCGCTGGATTACCGCTGGACGTCGGGAGAACGCGAGGCGGTGGCAAGGCACTTCCAGGCCAGCGCCGTCATTTGCGAACCCGGCGTCACGTTTTCAGCGTGCGCCACGCTGAGCTGGGCGCAATTGCAGACCCCATCCAGCGTGGTCTCGGCGACACTTTTGCCGAGCACTACGCTCGCCTCTCCATTATTGATTTCCCT
This sequence comes from Burkholderiaceae bacterium, assembly GCA_039934375.1. Lineage (GTDB taxonomy): Bacteria > Pseudomonadota > Gammaproteobacteria > Burkholderiales > Burkholderiaceae_C > CAISIP01. Next base: position 7,106 of record JBDTMH010000207.1, read on the forward strand.
TTCCTCGGGTACCACGGGTCGACCCAAGGGCCCGATGATCACGCACCGCCATTTCTTGCGGCGATTTCACACGCATTGGATAAGCCTTGGCCTCAATGCCAACAGCCGCTACGTCAACGCGACACCGCTGTACTTCGGTGGCGGGCGCACCTTTGTGCTGTCCGTATTGTTCAGTGGCGGAACGGTCATATTGCATGCGCCGCCTTTCGAGCCGGAAAGCTTGGCACAGGTCGTCCAACAACATGATGCCAACGCGTTGTTCCTGGTACCCACGCAGTTGCGTCGCCTGCTGGCCTGCCCGCCGGCGGTGCGGGCGTCTTTCGCGCGGCTGCAAACGCTGATTTCATCTGGTGCACCGCTGCAGCCGAATGAGCGTAGTGCGATTCGTGCAGATTTGTGTCCGCGTTTCTATGAGTACTATGCATCGACCGAAGGAGGTGGTGTCACCCTGTGCACGCCTGAAGACTTCGACCGACACCTGACATCGGTCGGTCGTGCCATCTATGGTGTTGAGGTCGGTATCGTGGATGCGTCCGATGCACCGGTTGGTCGTGGCCTCGTAGGTCATTTGCGCTACCGGGGTCCAGGCGTTGCCGATGCATTTTTCAACGATCCAGAGCAGACGCGGCAGCACTTCCGCGATGGATGGTTCTACCCCGGCGACCTTGCGCAGCAGGATGCGCAAGGTTATCTCTATCTGCGTGGCCGCTCCAACGACACGGTGATACGGGGGGGCGTCAATATCTACCCCAGCGAAGTAGAGGCCACGTTGATGCAGTTGCCGCGTCTGCTGGACTGCAGTGTATTTGGCATTGCCGACGCAGATCTGGGTGAACGCCTGGCCTGTGCCTGGGTCGGGGAATCCGAACTGACACTGCGCGAACTCGAAACGCATTGCCGCAATCTGCTGACGCGTTACAAGGTTCCCAGTGTCTGGCTGCGACTGGACGAATTGCCGCGCAACAGTGCAGGCAAGGTTCTCAAGTCCCG